>JBEEJU010000040.1:0-6844 GCA_041169045.1 Pseudomonadota bacterium | reverse complement strand
CTAATTCTTTTATCGCTTCAACAATCCGTCGTTGCAATTTACCCAATTCTTCATTACGGCGTAAATTAAAATCTTCACTAAATTCTTGTTGCGCCCGTTTTGCATCTCGTTTTTTGGCGATAATATCAGATTCCAATTTTCGTTTTGCCGCCTCAGCCATCACACTAGCATCTTTATTAAATTTTTCTTCCAATTTAACAATTTCTTGTTGTTGAGCCACTAATTGTTTATCTCGAGGAGAAAACTCTTTTTCTAAACGTTGTTTTGCTTTTTCGGCTTGCGGGGCTTTTTCTAACACTTTAGGCACATTAACAAAGCCTATTTTTAATTCTGCATAACTCAACGGCGTTATTAGCAACAAGCTTAATAATAACACTATTTTATTTCTTATCATAAATAAATTCTCCAAATTTTCAAACGATTAAATAAACCCAATTTTTACATTTTAATGACAAGCTAAAAATCAATATTTTTACATTTTAAAATCCTGAACCGAATGAAAATTGAAAGGATTGTTGTTGATCATTAGTTGTTGCATTTAATGGTTTAGCAAAACTAATCGCTAATGCCCCGAAAGGTGATAACCATTCACCAGATAATCCAACTGCGTAACGCATATTGCTTACGCTCAAACCATTGCTGACTGTTCCAGCATCCAAAAACGCGCCTAAGCGTACTGATTTGGCTTCGCTGATGAACGGAACTGGAAAAAATAATTCAGCATTGCCTAATACCTTGCTCGATCCGCCAAAAGGATAACCATTCGAGTCTTTAGGTCCTAAAGTGTTGGCATTAAATCCTCTAACGGAATGAACGCCACCCGCAAAGAAATTTTCAAAAAAGGGTAAATCGGATGTGCTGCCATAACCATCACCATAACCTAATTCTGCTCCTAATTTAAAAGTTAAATCTTTAGCAATTGGGAAAAAATGTTGTTGCTTATAATTAATTTTGTAATAAGTTAAATTGCTTCCGGGGACGCTGACTAAAATGGAAGCTCGCTGTTGACCACCACTGGTGGGAAAAATGGCTCGGTTTAGCGTATCATGCACCCAACCTAAAGTGGTAGAAAAAGTTAAATATCTTTTGCCTTCATTTTCAATAAAATCTAAAATTTGTTGTGAAGAATAAATCGATGATCGCAAGATAGTTTGATTAATATCTAAATTTAAACTCAATCGATCACTTTCATTTAAAGGTAAACCCAAATTAATCCCTGCATTAACCACATCGGTAGAATAATTAGCCAAATTCGCTTGCGCCGCATTTCGAGCAATATAGCCCATATCGTATCCTAAACTAATTCCGTCTAAGGTAAAATAAGGATCAAAAAATCCGAAGCGATATTGAGTGGCATAATTGCTGTTATTAAAACTGAAATCAATTCGTTTACCACTACCGAATACATTATCTTGAGAAATATTAGCATTAAAAATAATGCCTTGAACTTGCGAATAACCTACACCAGCGGTTAAATTACCAGAAGCTTTTTCAGTCACAGTATAATTCACATCAATTTGATCGGCACTACCCACAACCGGTGGCATATCGACAGCCACATTTTCAAAATAACCTAATCGATCCAAACGTTGTTTTGACCGTTCAATTTTAGAACCCGAAGCCCAACTGGACTCCATTTGTCGCATTTCACGACGTAATACCGCATCACGAGTTTTAGTATTGCCGTGCATATTAATTCGACGTACATAAACTCGCTTTCCGGGATCAACAAAAAAAGTCAAATCGACTGTTTTATTATTATCGTGAATATCAGGAATCATATTGACATTAGCAAATGAATACCCTTCATCTCCTAAACGATCTGAAATACTTTTAGTGGTTTCTGTCGCCTCTTTGCGCGAAAAAACTTCCCCCGGACCTAATTTAACTAATTTAATTAATTCTTCAGGAGCGACAATTAAATTTCCGGCAATTTTAACTTTATTTAAAGTATAAACATCGCCCTCTTTAATATTAATTGTCACATACATTTCTTTTTTATCCGGAGTCATGGAAATTTGTGAAGATTCAATTTTAAAATTCACATATCCGCGATCTAAATAAAAAGAACTTAAACGTTCTAAATCTGCGGATAATTTTTGTTTAGAATATTGATCATCCTTGGTATAAAACGATAAAAAATTACTGGTACTGAGTTCAAAATTTTTCAATAAAATGTCAGTGGTAAAATTTTTATTGCCGACGATATTAATATGTTTAATTTTAGCGGCTTGACCTTCAGATAAAGTAATTTGTAAAGCGACTCGGTTTCGAGTTAATTCGGTCACTTTAGTTTCAATTTTTAAACCATATTTACCATGACTAAAATATTGCCGGCGAATTTCTTGTTCAACTTTATCTAATACTTGTCGATCAAAAACTAAACCTTCGGCTAAATTAATTTTTTTTAAGGATTTAGTTAATTCTTCAGTGCTAATATCTTTATTACCTTCAATTGAAATTTTAGCAATTGAAGGACGTTCAATCACATTGACAATTAAAGTTGAACCTTCACGTTCCAAATGAATATCTTTGAAAAAACCGGTTTTAAATAAAGCGCGAATGGCGGGAGCAATTTTATCTGAGGTGAAAGTTTCGCCTACATGAACCGGTAAATAGTTGTACACCGTACCGACTGGTGTTCTTTGTAAGCCTTTCACTTGTATGTCTTCGATGATGAAACTTTCAGCACTGTAAGCTGTGGACACAAATAAGCAAGTCATCAGAAACAGTTGAAAAGTAAGCGAATTTTTCACAGAGTTACCAAATATTGATGCGATGTAAAGAAAATAAAAAATGACTCAAAATAGTTTCACAGCATTATAACACGGTCTTTCTATTCACGAATATGACATCAAATTAAGCACGTTGTAAGGGGAAACTCAGAATTTCGTCAATATGCGAACAATTTGAGAGTACCATTAATAAACGGTCTAAACCGATAGCGATTCCACTACATTCGGGCAAACCCACTGTTAACGCCGCTAATAAATATTCATCAATTTTAACTGTAGGCAATTGTTTTTGTTGACGTTGTTGTAAATCTTGTTCAAATCTACGCCGCTGTTGTTTTGCATCAGTTAATTCAAAAAAACCATTTCCCAATTCTAAACCTTGAATAAAAATTTCAAAACGTTCTGTAAGTAGCGGATTTGTTGGTTTGAGCCTAGCTAATGAAGGAAAAATTGCCGGATAATCACGCACAATGCAAATGTGCTGTTGTCCCAAATGTGGTTGAATTTGATGACTAAAAATAAAATCTAACCACTGTAATTGATCCTCTTCACATAATTCAATGGCTTCTGATAAATCATGATCACGCGCATATTTTCGATACTCAGTTAAACAAAAATTTAATGGATCGAGAGCCGTTATTTGTTGAAATAAACTTACATAATCAACCATTTCAATGGTTTTAACATAATCAGTTGTAGCTAATAAAAGCTGCAACAATTCACAGACTTCTTCAATCAGTTTAGTCAAATCGAAACCGATTCGATACCATTCCAGCATGGTAAATTCAGGATTGTGAAACCGACCGGATTCACTGTTGCGAAAAGCTTTACAAATCTGATAGATACTACCACTTCCTGCCGCTAACAAACGTTTCATGGCAAATTCAGGTGAAGTTTGTAAAAATAAGGATTCTGGTTGATGACTGAAAATAAATTCAGTTGCGAAAAAAGTGAGTCCGGGTTCGGTCGTTGTGGTGTGTGCCAATAAGGGCGTTTCTACCTCTAATACGCCACGCGCCGCAAAAAATTGGCGAATGGTTGCCAACATTTGCGCACGCAATCGTAATTGTGCCAGACTTGCCGTAGGTTGCCAGGCAATCATGATTTTACTCTTTAACCCGCGAAATATATTCGCCAGTCCGCGTATCAACGCGAATTAATTCGCCAGTTTGCACAAATAACGGTACTCGAACGACAGCTCCGGTTTCTAAAGTAGCCGGTTTTCCGCCGCCGCCAGAAGTATCCCCGCGTAATCCCGGATCAGTTTCGGTAATAATCAAATCAACAAATTTTGGCGGAGTGACCGCTAATGGCGCGTCATTCCATAAAGTTAAAATACAAATATCTTGTTCTTTCAACCATTTAGCTGAATCCGCAAGAATCACCGCATCTACTTGATATTGTTCAAAACTACTAGGCACCATGAAATGCCAATAACTGCCATCGTTATAAAGATATTGCATTTCAATATCTACAACATCTGCGCCTTCAACCGATTCTCCTGATTTAAACGTGCGTTCAATCACCCGACCGGTTTTTAAGTTACGGATTTTTACGCGATTAAACGCTTGACCTTTGCCCGGTTTGATAAACTCATTGTCAATAATCGAACACGGAGCATCATCTAAAATAATTTTCAATCCCGCTTTAAATTCATTGGTACTGTAAGTAGCCATGCTTTCCTCATCAAAACAAAATGGTAACTGTTCATTATAATAGAGGCGACAGATCAGATAAACTAAATCGCTTTTTTTAAGGTGAGAACTTCGTGAGTCAAACGCAACTGAGTTGGCAACAACAATTAGGGGAAGCTTTTCAATCGGTAGCTGCATTGTGCGATTATTTGCAGTTAGATTACCGTGAGGTAGATTCAGCAGCGGCAAGCCAATCGTTTCCATTACGAGTCACCCGCGCTTTTGCCGATTGTATGCAAAAAGGCAATTGGCAAGACCCTTTATTAAAACAGGTATTACCGATTGCGGCTGAATTAACCTCGCCTTTTGGATTTAGCACTGATCCTGTCGGTGATTTAACAGCGATGAATGAAACCGGTTTAATTCATAAATATTATGGGCGAGTCTTATTTATTAATACCGCTACTTGTGCTATTCATTGTCGGTATTGTTTTCGCCGTCATTTCCCTTATCAACATCATCAATTAAGCCGACAACATTATCAACAAAGTTTACAATATTTACGCGATCATCCTGAAATTCAAGAAGTGATTTTTAGTGGTGGCGATCCTTTATTGTTAAGTGATGATAAGTTAATTGAATTGATTAAGGAATTAAATCAATTGCCGCAAATGATTCGATTACGAATTCACACTCGTTTACCGATTGTATTACCGGATCGAATTACTGAGGAGTTAATAAAAGCCTTACAACATTTTAATCATTCTGTGATTATGGTGGTACATTGTAATCATCCGAATGAATTAAGTGTTTCGGTAAAACAGGCTTGCCAACGAATTTCACAAGCTGGAATTCATTTATTAAATCAAACGGTATTGTTAAAAGGGATTAATGATTCGGTGGATATTTTATCGACATTAAGTGAACAATTATTAATCAGTAAAATATTACCTTATTATTGTCATTTATTAGATAAAGCCATTGGCACGGCTCATTTTGAAGTGGAAAAATCGATAGCTATTGAATTAATGCAACAATTACACCATCGTTTACCGGGCTATTTAGTACCCAAATTGGTTTGGGAACAAGCCGGTGCAGCGGCAAAAACGGTATTATTATAAAAGCAATTTTGAGTATCAATTGATTATTTTTGGAGAAGTTATAATGAAAAAAATAAAGTCGTTAATGATAAACATGAGTTTATCTTTATTAATGATAAGTGGTTTAAATTCTTTAGCGCGAGCAGAAACTGATTTAGCAGCGCAAAATGAATTTCTCAAAGCTAAAGCAATAAATTCACAACGTGCAAATGATCATGCTAATCATGCAAATCATGCAAATCATGGCGATAGTTCACAAGAATTTCACGGCGTATTTTACGGCTTTGTTCCTTGTGATGATTGTCCTGGAGTTAAAATGACTTTGTCTTTAAAACAAAATCATAATTATTTATTGGTTTATCAATATGCGCGGGAATCTTCGCGAGAACATTATGAAAAAGGCAAATATGATTGGGATGAACAAAATCATCGAGTGATTTTAACGCCCAAAAAAGGCGGAGAAAATGAACGTCATTATGCGATTGAAAGCGATAATACGTTAATTCAATTAAATAGTGACGGCTCTAAAATTAATACTGCTGAGGCGGAACGTTATGAATTACATCGAAGTGATACGGTGAAATCGCGGGAAATTCATTTTCATTAATTAGGTAATTATTGAATTAAATGGTATTCCTTAAATAACAAAATAGGATGTACTGAATATAAAAGTACATCCTATTAATTTCATATTCAATAGTTGTGAAAAAATTATTAATACCCATTTATTGGGAATTGAAATTTTCAAAACGCTTGCTTAAATTCGCTATTTTAATGTACGGTTTAGCGATATTTGCTGTACATTTAAGCGATATTCAATTAATTTATCAATTAGGATTAAGTTTAATTATTTTAATTGAGGGCTATTATCGTTATTATCACTATCAATTATCAGCCACTGCTAAAATTAGATTTGATCCTAATGTTAAAAATTGGCAATTAGCGATCAATTTCACTGCGGATTATTCGCCGATTCACATTTTGCCCTCGACCGTATTAACCACTCAATTGATTTTATTGCATTATCGACTACACTCAAATCGTAAGCAAACACTGATTATTGTTAAAGATAGCCTAACTCGTTCGCAATATCGATTGTTGCTTACTATGCTCAAAATCAATGCAATTAAAATGGTTTAATTTGTCGTTTTTTCACCACTTTAGTGGTAAGATCACAACCTAAGCAGAATCTTTGTTTGGTTAAATGACGTTAAAAGCGTGCCTAAATTTAACAATGATAAAAAATAGTTAATTGATCTAGGTTTAATATAACTTATTGATTAAAATCATTTTTTGAAAAATAAAAATGGATTTTTTGGTATAATTCATTTGCACTTAGCGAATAAATAAAGCGTAATATGATAAAAAGTGTATG
>JBEEJU010000039.1:0-6107 GCA_041169045.1 Pseudomonadota bacterium | reverse complement strand
AAAGCTTTGGAAGGAGCTTTGGTGGTTGCATAGTCATAACGTAAGTTAGGTCTGAAAGACAACCATTTCGCAGGTTTATAGTTCATACCAACCGTGACCGCATAATAATCACTGCCGGGTTGTAAAATTCCCATATTACTTCCACAAGCATATGAACTCGCGCTTCCGTTAGGGCTATCAACATTGGTACTGGCTCCGCAACGTACCGGAGTTAAAACTCTAAATCCATCTGGATCACTAAACCACTCAGCACGCAATCCTACCGTCAATTTATCATGAACATCGTAAGTCAAATATTGATTAATGCCATACCAACTGGCATTTTGCGGAACGACTGGAGAATTAGCGGTTAGCACATTGTCAGCAAAGCCATGATCATGCTGAATAATGTAATGTAATTTATCGGTAATATTGTGGGTTGCAACAATGCTGTAACTGCCCCAAAAATCTTGGTGAGTTTCTGATTGATTGCCTGCGGTTGAATTAATGGTAAAAGTGGTCGCAGCATCATTACTTGTCCAAGTGAATCCGCCCAAAAACGCCCAATTGCCCAATTGTCGATCCCAAGTACCATCCCACCCTCCGGAAGCACTGCCAGTAACAGCCCCTGCGCGAACCGTCCAATTTGGATTAAAAGTGTAACTGCTTAAAATCCCGACGTGAGTAAAAGGTTCGCCATATTGAAAAGTATAAGGTTTAGTGATAAATAAATTATCTGGTGCAGTCACCACTTCATAACCTAAAGGGGTATAAAAATGTCCAATTTTGACATCTACGCCGTTACCGATAGGTAAATTTAATTCCGCGTAGGCTTGGGGTAAAGCAATTCCATAAAAACGATCGCTACGACTGGTTAAACGTAAATCCCAATGTCCACGTTGATTGGTAGTATTCCAAGTGCGCCAGTCGTAGGTCGGTGTACCATATGCTTGGGTAAAAATTGCATCAGTGCCGTACATAAAATCAACACGTCCACCCCAGTCAAATTTATCTCCACCTACAGTAACCGCTTTTTGCAACCATAAATAAGCTTGATTCATCTGCACTTCGCCAGTGCGATCGTGAAAGGTGACCGTTCCATTAAAATTATCTGGCGACCGATTAAAATTAGCGGATATGCTGCCTTCTAACCATCCACCAACCGTTAAGCCATGATCTTTCATCCAATTTAATTCATTCGGTGCGACACCTAACGCATCAAATAAACCGCTGCTGTTACTCCATGTTTTAGGTTCAGCACTAGGACTATCTGCTCGTACCGCCATACTGACTAGGGCAACTGCACTGACTAGAACGCCAACAATAGTATTTAAAGTTACCGATTGATTCGCCATTGATTTAATCTCCGATTCAATTCTAAAATAAGCTAGATTAAGCAATTATTAGACCATGTTTAATTAGGCATTTTGGCTATTTTTATTTCAGTCATTTGCGCCGTTACAGTAAGACAAGCGTGTTAAATTGGCGCAATCGCACCATTTTTGTGCAAATTAGTTGTAATTTGTATTGCAATTTTCATTGAGTTTCAATTCAATTTCTGCGCTATCCAATAGGGAACTGCTTTTAACGCTGATGCCAATTCTGACACATTATCACCTCCGGCTTGTGCCATATCTGGACGACCACCACCTTTACCACCAACTTTTATCGCCACTGAATTCACTAAATCCCCCGCTTTTAGTCGTGTTGTCTGCTCTTTAGAAACGCCGGCAATCAAACTGATTTTACCTTCGTTAACACTGGCTAATACGACTGCCGCTGATCCAAGTTTAGTTTTCAATTGATCGACTAATTCGCGCATCGCTTTAATATCCATCTCATCAATACGCACAGCTAAAACATTTATTCCAGAAATTTCAATCGCTTGATTAATTAAATCTTCCGTAGAATGAGTCGCTAATTTTGCTTTGAGTTTTTCTAATTCCTTTTCTAAACCACGATTTTTATCGAGTAATTGCTGTACTTTATCCATAATTTTATCGTGTGGCGTTTTTAGCAAACCCGCAATCGAACTTAACGCGCTTTCTGTGATTCTAATGAAATTCAAAGCTTCTTGTCCGGTGAAAGCTTCAATTCGACGTACGCCGGCTGCTACTCCAGATTCATTGATAATTTTGAAAAAACCAATATCTCCAGCGCGTTGTACATGTGTACCGCCACACAATTCAGTTGAAAAATCCCCAATTTTTAACACCCGTACTTCATCACCGTATTTTTCACCAAACAGTGCCATCGCTCCGGCTTGAACCGCTTGATCTTTAGGCATAATTTGTGCCGATACCAACTGATTCGCTCGAATTTGCTGATTTACCAAAGTTTCAACTTCAGTCAACTGCGACACTGAAATCGCTTCAAAATGAGAAAAATCAAAACGTAAATATTTGGCATTCACTAATGACCCTTTTTGCGTCACATGATCACCTAAAACTTGTCGTAGTGCTGCATGAAGCAGATGTGTAGCTGAATGATTCAACTCAGTTGCACGCCGATAATCCAAATTGACTATTGCATTAACCGCTTGATTAACCTGCAAATGTCCAGTTTTAACGACACCGTGATGTAAAAATAAAATGCCATTTTGCTTTTGAGTATCCGTCACTTCAAATACCATGACATTTGTTAAAATATGACCTCTATCACCTACTTGACCACCGGATTCTCCATAAAATGGCGTTTTATCCAAAATCACAATCCCTTCATCCCCTGCACTTAAATGCTCAACTGCTTGATTATGCTTAAATAAACCAATGACATGCGCGGTATCGCTCAAATGAGTGTAACCTACAAATTCCGTTTGACTATCATGTACAATCGCTTGATTGTAATTTATACCAAATGCGCTCGCGCCTCTAGCGCGTTCCCGTTGTTGATTCATTGCCAATTCAAAACCAACATGATCAACGGTCAATTGATTTTCACGAGCAAAATCAGTAGTTAAATCAATCGGAAAACCGTAGGTATCGTAAAGTAGAAAAGCGATCTCTCCGGGGATAACACTACCTTGTAAATTTTTGACACAAGTTTCGAGAATTTTCATTCCTTGATCCAAGGTTTCGGCAAAACGCTGTTCTTCTTTTTGTAAAATTTTTTCAATCTGTGCTTGTTGAATAATTAATTCAGGATAAGCCTCACCCATTTCTGTTGCGAGTGGCGCGGCTAATTTATAGAAAAAAACCTCACGAATGCCTAAACGATAGCCATGTCGAATCGCTCGCCGAATAATCCGGCGCAATACATAACCGCGTCCCTCGTTAGAGGGTAATACGCCATCAGCAATCAAAAAAGCGCATGAACGAATATGATCAGCAATCACGCGCAAAGAGCTTTGATCCAGATTATCAGTATTCGCTAATGTCGCAGCAGCTTTAAGTAAATTTTGAAATAAATCAATATCATAATTACTATGTACACCTTGCATCACTGCCGCAATTCGTTCTAAACCCATGCCAGTATCCACCGAAGGTTTGGGTAATGGATGTAATACCCCTTCATGGTCACGGTTATATTGCATGAAAACTAAATTCCAAATCTCAATATAGCGATCACCATCAGCTCCAGAACTTCCCGGCGGTCCACCGGCAATATTTTCCCCATGATCATAGAAAATTTCACTACAAGGTCCACAAGGTCCGGTATCACCCATTGCCCAAAAATTGTCTTTTGCGCCGATTTTAGAAAAACGTTGGGGATTAATACCAATTTCTTCTAGCCAAATATTTTCGGCTTCAGCATCTTCTTCAAATACCGTGACCCATAATTTTTCAGCGGAAATACCTAAAATCTGAGTTAAAAATTCCCATGCAAAGCGAATAGCATCACGTTTGAAATAATCACCAAAACTAAAATTCCCCAGCATTTCAAAAAAAGTGTGATGACGCGCGGTATAACCAACGTTCTCTAAATCATTGTGTTTACCACCGGCTCTAACACAACGTTGACTGGTTGCAGCACGATTAAAATCCCGCTGTTCGCGTCCTAGAAACACATCTTTGAATTGCACCATTCCTGCATTGGTAAATAACAATGTCGGATCATTGCCCGGAATTAATGAACTACTAGACTGAATAGAATGGTGATATTGTTTGAAAAAATCTAAAAAAGCGGTACGCAATTGCGCACTGGTTAGGGTTTTCATCATTTTGTAAACTTAAAATTATAGGAATAGTTTGTTACGATTTATTTTTTGAAATTATTTATATAAATAAAAGATTTCTTTAAAATTCAGATTTTCAAGTTTTTCAAGTCGCTTAGCATGAAATCTATTAATATTTTGCTCAACATAATCTGTGATTTCTTGAATAGTTAATTGATTATTCATAATAATGTTCCGCTTGGTTTTAAGACGCGCAATAATTCTGAACTAATGGGTAAAAACCAATCAACATATTCGTTAGGATGAATACCGCCATATGTATTTTTTCTTTGATCAGCATAAGGTGGAGATGTGAAAATCAAATCTATTGAATTATCAGGCAATTGCTTTAATATATTTTTGCAATCTCCCAAAAATAGCTCTGTTTTTATTTCTATCATTATTCAATTAAAATTGTTGTAAAATCGATCCAACTTATTAAGATTTTGGCTTTTGTGAACGATTCCTTTGTTGAAATAATTTACGCTGTTCTTTACGCTTTTCTTTTTGAAAATCAGAAATCTTTTCATTCGTTTGATGAAACGGATTATCAGGAGATTTAAATTTTAATCGAATTGGTGTACCCGCTAAAGCTAATTTTTGTCGATAAAAATTCACTAAATAACGCTGATAAGATTCAGGCAAATCATCGGTTTGACTACCATGAATAATAATCGTTGGCGGATTACGTCCACCTTGATGTGCATATTTTAATTTAATTCGCCGACCATTTACTAAAGGTGGCTGATGCGTTGATACCGCTTCGGTTAAAATATCCGATAATAAAGGGGTAGATAAATCGATCGTTGCCGCAGCATACAATTGATTAACCACTTCAAATAATTTTCCTACACCACTGCCGTGTAATGCTGAAATGGGATGTTTTTCTGCAAAATCTAAAAACGGTAGTTTAATATCAATTTGTCGTTTAATGATATTTTTTTGTTCTAAAGTTAAACCATCCCATTTATTTAAGCCAATAATTAAAGAACGTCCGGCTTCTAAAACTAAACCTAATAAATGACAATCTTGATCGGTAATACCTTCACGGGCATCAATTAAATAAATAACTACATTCGCTTTATCAATCGCTTGTAATGATTTAATGACACTAAATTTTTCAATAACAGCAGATACCCGAGACCGCCGCCGCATTCCAGCAGTATCAATTAAAGTAAATCGCTGTTCATTACGAATAAAAGGAATATAAATACTATCTCGAGTAGTTCCGGGTTGATCAAAAACCACTACTCGTTCTTCGCCTAATAATCGATTAACTAAAGTGGATTTTCCCACATTGGGTCTGCCCACAATTGCAATACCAATTCCGCTTTCTATTTCTTCAATAATTTCAGGATCAGGTGGTAATAAATGATCCACAATTTTTAATAATTCTAAAATACCCCGTCCGTGAGAAGCCGCAATTTTAATCGGTTCGCCTAAAGCTAAAGCGTAAAAATCGGTATTCGCTATTCGATCATCCAAACCATCAGTTTTATTCGTAACTAATACAATCGGTTTACCGAGTTTACGCAATTGTTCAGCAATTTCATAATCAGCAACATTAATTCCTTCACGCGCATCGACTAAAAAAAACACAATATCCGCTTCAGTTAATGCCATTTGTACTTGTTTTTTTGCTAGACTTTCAACGCCATCGGTCTGATCCGTAATTCCACCGGTATCGACAACCCAACACTCTCTATGTCCACGTTTCACCCGACCGTATTGCCGATCGCGGGTCAGTCCGGGAAAATCCGCGACTAAAGCTTCACGACTCTTGGTCAAATAATTAAATAAAGTAGATTTTCCTACGTTTGGTCGTCCGACCAAAGCAATCACGGGTAACATGTTACAAAACCTTGGCTTTTATCGCCGCCAGCGTGCCATCTTTGGCATAGACATAAATTATATCGTCAACTACCACCACTTTATTATCTATCGCTGATTCAGTAATCGATAATCGAGCTAATAG
>JBEEJU010000038.1:0-7973 GCA_041169045.1 Pseudomonadota bacterium | reverse complement strand
ACCTGCTAAATTTTTAAACGATTCATAACTGTATTCAATACCAACAGTTGATTTTAATTGTGAAGTAAACGCATAATTAAAATTTAAAGCAGTTAAATATCGTTGCGATAATATTCCGACTGTATAACGAGATTGACCATCGATTTTTTCAGTAACAGACCAAGGAACTTGATTAGAATAATCAAATTTAGCATTGATTTGTAAATCATCCGTTAATTGTCGTTGATATTTTAAATTAAAATCATATGTGCGAAAATTTTTGACTAATTTATCGCTAATGGTACTCACACCATCATTATTTTCGACTTTATGATCATCAAATAAAAATCGCATGGATAAATTTTGATAATTAACGCCCAAATTTACGAAAAGATTATTTGAAATATTATGATCAGCCATATCTAATGATTGAAAATTGCTATCGGTATAAATGCGATCACTACGATGTGCATTAGCCATTTGTCCAGAAATATTCCAATCAAAATATTCATTTTCTTTTTGCGCGGCATATAAACTGAATTGTTTATGACCTTGACCGCGTTGCATTTGTCCATAACGTCCAATAATAGAAGCCCCTGAATAATCTTTAGCATTTTTGGTAATTAAATTAATAACGCCTAATTTAGCAAATCCGCCATATAAAACCGATCCAGGACCGCGTACAATTTCTATTTTTTTTAAATGATCAATCGGATAATGAAAACCAAATTGAGTGGTGCCATAACGGCGTTCATTCATTTCTATACCGTCAATTAATAATAATAATCCGCCTTCATAAACCCAATTAGAGCGCATACTTAAACCAACGGTATTAATAATATCCGTTCCGAAATCTAATCCCGGAACTAAACGTAAAATATCAATCAAATCTCGCGCGCCTGAATTTAAAATTTCCTCTTCAGTAATCACACTCACAATTCCCGGAGCCGTTTCTTGGGGAGATAATAATTTAGAAGTCGATTGTATATAACCATAAGCCTCTTTTAGATTGGCTATTTCTTGAATTAATGCTTGATCATCATCAGTATGTTGGCTAATTGCAATAGAAACGTAGCCAATCAGCATACAGAACAAAATCAATTGATGAAAACGAATAACTTTTTGAATCTCCATATAATCAATTACTCCATAGTGAGGCTGAAAAAATCAGCAATTTTTAAAAATAGTAGAAGATCAAAGACTAATTATAAAAAAGGGTAACAAAATTGTGCTAAAAGTTTAACATAACTTTTTTAGAATGCTAATTGTTTTTTATAATAACTTATTAAATGATTATTCCCAACCGCGAATAACATCGGGATAATACCAAGCAAGAATTTGATATAATTCATTTTTATCTACCGTTAATCGAATAAATACGCGCATAGAAGGATGATTTTGACTGCTGAATTGAATTCGATAATCATAACTAGGAATAAAAGGATTAGAATCTTCATTCATAGTGAATTCTGCCGGTAATAAACGTTTAACTGTTTCCCAATCCTGAGCTATTCTGGCAGTGATTAAAGCATTTAATCGAGAATGATCGATATTTAAATAGGCGGTTAAAACCGGAATGGGGGCGGTCGCAATATTTAAAGGCGCAGAGCCAGAAAAAATATAATTTCGCAAGCCTAAATGTGTTGAGTTTCCATTAAATAATTCGCTAGTGATTGAAGGTAATTCTAATAATTCATCAGCACTGCGAATCATGGTATTTCTGGGAATATAATTTTTGCCTAATTGGATATATTGATTACGTTCCAAACCATAACGTCGGGGTAAATCATCAGCATCTATCCAATCTGCTAATTCATCGCTAATATGATGAGCAAGTATGGAATTAGCGGTTATATTTTCAATTAAACGTTGAAAAGAATTCGGCTCAAATTGACTTAAACCATATAAACCCGCAGTATCTTGAATTTGCACTTGAATATCGTCAAAATAAATGGGTGTATTATCAATCGGTAATGAAAAGTTTTCACCAATTACTTTGGAATATTGCACTTTGCCAGTGATTAATTGATAAACTAATTGTTGTAATATATTTCGATAACGTAATTCGATTTGCCATAATTGTTGTTGATGTAAAATGAATTGCTGTTGTTGGCGTGCTTGTTGACTTAAAGTTAAAGCTAATCCACTTAAAAGGGCTAATATAATTAAACTCAAAGGCAATATAAATCCATATTGCGATTGTCGCGTTATATTAATGCTCATGAGAATAAGCTTCTAAACTCCAAACCTCAGTAGCGGTTGGCAAATTAAATATCCATTGATGCGATTGATGTTGCGAATCGATAAATTCAAATTTAATTCGCTGTGGCATTCTAAAAAGTATTTCGCTATCTAATTCGCTCATCCATTCCGCTTGATTACGATATAAACGTTTTTCGGCAGCAGTCATTTCGGCAATATCTTCTTTATCAAAATTAGATGGCATAAAAACCGCTGGAGCTTGATAATTAAAATGCGGATTCGATATTGATGATAATAATTTCACCCATGAATTCGACCAGTGTAATCCGCGCGCTGGATCAGAATGAATTAAACCCTCGCGATAATATAAATCATAATTCTGTTGATTAAATTGAAGGCGTAATTCTATAGGTCGCGGATAACCTACTACATCTAATAAAGGCGCAGCACTGATAAATTGCATATCATTATCTTTACCTTTGAAATACGGTAAAAAGGATTGTTGATGTGAAATTATATCGCTGACAATGGTTTGTTGAAATAAAGTTTGTAACCAATGATAACGAGATAATTGCATTTGTGAAAATTGTTGACGTTGTGAAGCTTGTTGCCAGCGTATTAAACCTTGCCTAAAGCCAAATAATAATAACGTTAATAATAAACTAAATAAAGTGAGCGTAATTAACACTTCAATAAGAGTAAAACCTTGATAAGTAACAATTAAGGTTTTTGCCAACCGATTTGTTGCCATTCGATAAAAAAAGGAGTTACGATTTCGGAATACAATTCAATTTTAATTTGATAAAGTGCAATCGTTTTAATTAATTGTTCATCGGCATAAATAGGATAATCTTTAGAGCGTTTTTCACTATGCCAGCGATAATGAAATTGCTCTATTATACCTTGCCCTTGGGATTGTAAACGTGGATTGATTTCAGTAAAATTTTGATATAATTGTTGTTCTGCTAACAGGCGTTGTGCATAAAATTTAGCTTGATGAAAACGATGATTCGCACTGACAAATAATTGCCATAATATCGTCATTGAACTGGCAATAATCGCTAATGCAATTAAGACTTCAATTAAACTAAAACCGCTAGAGGAACGCATAAATTTTTATTAATTTTTAGAATTGTAATTCGACTTTACCATCTAATGGACTGAAATGAATAGTCCATTGCTTACCTGTATTAGAAATCAGTTTTATATCACCACCATTGGTTAATCCATTTGCCAAAAAATGAAATTCAGATAATGAATGAATATGCCATCCTAAAGGTAAAATTAATATTTGTTGATTAGCGGTATTTAATAAAAAAGATTTGCCTTGATGCCATGCTTGTAAACGTTGAGTTTGTAATTGCTGTACCACGTTATTTAATTGTTCACTTTCTAAAAAACGCTGATAACGTTGAAATAATTTAGGGGCTATTAAACTGGCGGATAAACTAATAATAACTAATACCACTAATAATTCAATTAAACTAAATCCAGTGGTGAATTGAAAATATTTTTTGCCAATTAATATTGATAACTGAGGGAAAATTGCCATGATAATAAAGGTTGCGGAATATAATTAAATACTGCACTACTACTGCCGGCAGCATAATAATGTTTATTGAATAAATTATAAATATCGATATTAGCGGATAATCCAGATAATAAATTAGCACCGATATGCAAATCTACAATTTGATAACTTGGGGCGCGTAAAAATTTTCCCGGATATAATTTATCATAAACATCTGCGGTAGTTTGATCAATCCACCGCCATTTTAAAGTTATAAAATAATTCTCTTGATAATTTAAAGTCGCGCCTAATTTAATTTTATGCGGTGAAACATAGGTTAATTCAGAATTAACGTTAGTATCTATTCGATGATTATGCCCATTAATATAACTGTAATTGCCCCAAAAATTTAAATTGATTACCGAATTTAATGGAAATGAATATTGCCCATTTATTTCTAAACCATAAATAATACTAGACCCTAAATTTTTATTACTGCTAGAATTATTAATCCAACCATTAGGAATAAATTGAATCGGTATTGTATCATCACTAGAAACAATTAAATGATCCAAAAAAGTATAATAACCTTGTAAACTAATATTGCTTTCTGGGTTGAAAAAATGATTGAATTCAAAACTAAAGGTTCGAGATTTTTCTGGCTTTAATTGCGAATTAGGCGCGTGAAAAAAACTACTTTGATATTGCCCTTGCTGGTTCGTTTGTCCAGAAAAAATACCAAAAATTTCGGAGGTATCCATAGGCGATGGCGCGCGAAAAGCTTCGCCATATAATAATTTAATTAACGTATTTGAAAAAGGTTGATAAACCAATCCTAAACGTGGATTAAAAGTGCCACCATAACGAGAACCATAATCATAACGTAGCCCAATTGTAGTGGAAAAGATCGGTGTCCATTTCGCTTGCCATTGGCTATATCCTGCAATATTATGATAATGTAATGCAGTAATCTCAATAGGTAATTGATTATTTGTCCCTATATGAAATAAATGTTGTTGATTTGCGGCTAAATCTGGATCATATGGTTGTGGTAAATCGGTGGTTTTAGGAATCGAACTGAATTGCTCATATAAAATGCCACCCGTTAATCGATGCTCGTTATTAAATTGATATTCAAAACGTTGATCAA
Source organism: Pseudomonadota bacterium (assembly GCA_041169045.1). GTDB lineage: Bacteria > Pseudomonadota > Gammaproteobacteria > Methylococcales > Methylomonadaceae > CAIQWF01. The sequence continues at coordinate 3,132 of JBEEJU010000038.1, read as the reverse complement.
TTGCCCATTTATCACCAAATGCGTAAATATAAGCATCCATAAAATCTACATATGAATTTTTAAATTTAGAGGCTGGATCAATTTCATATGCGGAATAATAAAATAAAGTATTAAAATTTAATTTCGAATTAAATTGATATTGATATTTCGCATAAACTCTATCAGTTGTAGTAATCCACCGAGAATCTGAATCATAAACAGTTTTACTCGGTTTTTCACCAGTCGTAGATGCAGCATTTAAATAACTACGATGATAACCAAAAATTAAATTTTCGCTTAAATGAATTTTCGCAAATGCAGTATAACTGTCTGATTCCGCGGTAAAATCTTCTCGTTCTGTAGCAGAACGATATAATTGTCCATTGAGTCGATATAAATTAACTTTTTGATAATCTTTTGGATATTGTTGAGCTAATTGATGATAATCGGCTTGTTGTAAACTTCCACCTATTTCGGCAGCAATTCCATTTTTCCAGCGTTTACCCATTTGAAAATAGCCCGAATATTCACCATAATTGCCGATGCTGGTGGATAATTTAATACCATTAATCTCTTCAGGATTTTGCGTAATAATATTAATCACCCCACTAAAAGCTTCTGTACCGTAAATAGCCGCCGCGGGCCCGTACAAAATTTCGACTCGTTGCGCGAAATATAAAGGAAAATTTTCAGCTATTGCCAAAGCTTCACCCGTCGGTGAATCAATTCTAACGCCATCTTGTAAAATTAAAAATTTATTACTATGCAAATGTCCGCGAAAAGTAATTAAATTATATTCGAGTTGATGACGTTTTTCTTGTACGTCAATACTGGGTAAATCTTTTAAAATATCGATTAAATAACGATACCGTCTTTGTTTCAATTGTTGCGCCGTAATAATGCTTACACTTGCGGGAGTGTCAATTAATTGTTCGGCATAACGCGAAGCGGTGGTAATCGTATAAGCTTCAGCGTGTAACCATTTTAATTCTTGCTCTAAAGCTTCATCATTATTTGCATAACTGAGTATTGGATTTAGGATTGCAATTAGCCATATAAAGCTAATCAATTTGCAAAAATAAAACATAAATGACTCAATTTTAATAAATAGATTGAAAATGATCAATTGAATAATTAACTGAGCATTTTCAATAAAGATTAAGAAGCCTTAAAAATATAAAATTGAAATAAGCTGGTCAATTAAAAATAGATTTTATTGGAAATCACTATCGAAATTTTTATGAATTAAAACCTGATTGAGTTGTTGCTCATTTAATTCATTTTCCCATTTAGAAGCGACAATACTTCCTACGCCATTACCAATTAAATTAGTCACTACTCGCGCTTCAGACATAAATCGATCAATGCCTAAAATTAATGCCAATCCTTCAACCGGAATAGTTGGAATACTGGATAAAGTTGCAGCTAAAGTAATAAAAGAACTACCAGGAATACCGGCTGAACCTTTAGAAGTTAATAATAATACGCCAAATAAAGTTAATTCCTGAGTAAAACTGACATGAGTATTAGTAGCTTGGGCAACAAAAATAGCCGCCATCGATAAATAAATCGAAGTGCCTTCCATATTAAATGAATATCCAGTAGGTAATACTAAACCAACAACTGATCTGGGACAACCTAAACGTTCCATTTTGGCTAACATACGCGGTAATACCGATTCAGAAGAAGTTGTGCCTAACACAATAAATAATTCTTCTTTAATGTAAACAATAAAATTAAAGACATTAAAGCCCACCATATGGGCAATCAGTCCTAAAACGACAAAAATAAAAAATAAACAGGTAAAATAAAAACAGCCCATTAATTTAATCAGTGGAATTAAAGAGGCAATGCCATATTTTCCTACGGTAAAAGCCATCGCGCCAAAAGTGCCTAAAGGAGCAAGCTTAATAATCATAGTGACCATGCCAAATAAAACTTGCGCAGATTGTTCAATAAAAGTCATGACCACATTCCCTTGTTCTTTTAAATGAGCTAAGGAAACGCCAAATAATAATGAAAATAAAATCACTTGTAAGGTAGCATTTTTAGCGAATGCGTCAACAATACTGCTAGGAATAATATTTAAAATAAATTCAACTGTATTATGCGGTACGGTAACATTAGAAAGAGAAGGCAGTCCATTGGTATCTAAAGTTTCTAAATTAACATTCATTCCTACCCCGGGTTGAAAAATATGTACTACCGCTAAACCGATAATTAACGCTAATGTACTGACCACTTCAAAATAAAATAAAGTGCGAATGCCTACCCTGCCTAATTTATTAATATCCTGCATTCCGGCAATCCCAGTTACGACGGTACAAAAAATAATCGGCGCAGTAATCATTTTAATTAAGCGAATAAATCCTTCGCTTAACGGTTTCATTTTGACGGCTATATCCGGGGAAAAATGTCCTAGTAAAATTGCCAAAAATAAAGCTATCAACACTTGTCCATAAAGTTGTTGATAGAACTTAGGTTTACTAGATTGAATAGCTTCAGCTGACATATTGATAATTCGATAGTAAAAGGTGTGAGGTTACGCGGTAAAATTGACCCCAAATTTAATTCCCAATCGGGGCAATGCCTACTGCTTGTCGTAATTGTTGTAAAAAAGGCGTAGCAATTGCCCTAGCTTTAATAGCACCTTGTTGTAATTGGGTTTCAATTAATTCGGGTTGAGTTAATAATTGCTGATAACGTTCACGAGCCGGTTTAATTTCTTGATTAATTTTATCAAATAAAATTTGTTTCATTTCGCCCCATCCAATACCTTCAAGATAACGTTGCTGAATGTAATTCATTTCATCTTGATTAGCAAAAGCACGATAAATACTCAATAAATTACAATTCTCTGAATCTTTAGCTTCACCGGGTAATAATGAATTGGTTTTGATTTTATTAATCAATTTTTTTAATTTGGTTTCCGGTTCAAATAACGGAATGGTATTTTGATAACTTTTACTCATTTTACGACCATCTAATCCTAATAAAGTAGCGGCTTTTTCATCTACAACCGCTTCAGGAATCACAAAATATTCACCATATAAATAATTAAATCGCAGCGCAATATCTCTTGCCATTTCAATATGTTGAATTTGATCTTTACCAACCGGAACTTGAGTAGCTTTAAATAATAAAATATCGGCT
>JBEEJU010000037.1:0-7177 GCA_041169045.1 Pseudomonadota bacterium | reverse complement strand
TTATTGGGAAATTGTTTGCGTAAACTTTCCCAAGGATATTGTGGCTCAGAAATATATTGCACCGCATGAGCTTTACGCACAGGATCAGTTGCTTGAAAATTGAATGGACGAAAATAAATCGCTTCATAGGTTTTTTCATCAACTCCATGAAAAGCAATACCTAAGTAACTTTTATCTTTAATATCACGTCCTTTTAAATCCACTTCAATAATGCCTTCGCTAAAATCAACTTTTTTTAGCCAAGCCAATCCAGTTTCAGGTTGTTCATCAAAACTGACTTCAATTTGTTGAGCATTTTCAGTCACCATAGGGGTACGTTTATAAACAACCCACTCATTTCCTTTAACAATAGTAGTTAAATCGGGCGTGAGGGTTTCTGCATAATTGATTGAAGGATAAAGCATTAAATAAGCTAAAAATAAATTTAATAATAATTTCATAGTAATCCTCATAGAATAATTATTGATAATATTTGCGATATAAATTTGCAAATTCAGTTAATTTTGGATGCGCATGGCGAAAGAAATAACGATAGGATTCACAAAAATGATTATGTCCTTGATCTTTAGGATCGCGTAATCGATCTTTAATACAGCCACCATAACATTGTTTTAGCCATTCACATTCACGACATTCTTGATTTAAATGAGCTTTTTCTAAACCAAAAGCGATATGTTGTGGAGATTTAAAAGCTTGTGATAAAGAAATTTGATGAATATTGCCTAATTTACGATCCATTTCAACAAAAAAATCACAAGAGAATATATCACCATTATGCTCTAAGACTAAATAATCATTGCACGTTTTATGAAAAATACAATGATCAGGAGTGATGCCAACATAGGTTTGTAATACAGAATCAAACCAACGAATCGAAGTTTTTTGTTTTAAACGAGAATAATCAAAATCTTTTTCCCAAGATTCAAAAACTTGATATAAAAATTTGCCATATTCTATAGGATCAACCGTATAAGCTGCCGCTTGTTGTGGAGAATTAGGGTCTAATTCAACCACTGGACTAAATTGCATAAATAAAAAATGATTATCAGCAAAAAATTGATAAATCTGTTGCGGAAATTGCACCGCATAATCGCTAATGGTAGCTAATACATTAAATTCAACTTTGGCTTGCTGCATTAACAACGCATTTTGATAAACTGTTTGAAAAGTGCCTTTACCCGCAGTATCCACGCGATAATGATCGTGAATAAATTCTGGTCCATCCAAAGATAAACCGACCAAAAAATTTTCTTTCTGTAAGAATTCTACCCAATCTGAATTTAACAGCATTCCATGTGTTTGTAGCGAATTAAAAAAGCGTCGTCCTTTGGCATAATGTTTTTGAATTTCAATCGCCTGTTGAAAAAAATCTAATCCAATAACGGTCGGTTCACCGCCCTGCCACACAAAAGTCGGATTTGGACTACAGTCAAACATTTGTTCGATCATAGCGATCAATGTTGGTTCTTTCATCCGGTGATGAGAAGGACTGCCAGGGTATAAATGTTGTTTGTCTAAGTAAAAACAATAATGACAACGCAAATTACAAAATGCGCCTATGGGTTTTAATACAATACTTTGCAGCATTTTTTATTCCTAAGTTTGTGAAATTTGACAATAGTGGGATGACAATGTTGTGAAACAGGACGATATTTAGAAAATAACCATTTAGAAAAAACCGGGTAAAATCTAAAATCGAAACTGTGTAAAACTTTCATTTTAACAACGATTATCCTATAATTGAATCAACTGACTCTACGTTGAATGAATGTTTTTTCATTTATAATCAATAATATTGAGCTAAACTTATGTTACCGATATTTCATTTTTCGAGTAAGTTTGGGCTTGATTGCCGTTTTTGGATATGAGTAATGCTTTTTAACCTTATTTTTATATAAAATAAAATGTTTTCCATAAATTTAAACCAAATAGGTACGCTGCTAATTGTAATGACTGTGCCGTTTACAGCAATAGCAGATGATAAAAAATTAGAATTATTTGATGTAGTCAAGTCAACTCTAGATAATTCACCGGTACTCAAAATTCAAGGCTTTCAAGTCGATGTTGCTAAAGCTGCCGAGCGCATTCAAAGCGGTGCGTTTAATGTCAGAACGGCGGCTAAAGTGTCTTACGACAGCACTAAAAATACCTCATATGTGCCTACTGAGTTATTTAAACCGATTACACCGGCTCCGCCTTTAGGGAGTGTTGGGGTTGCTGATTCCGATACTCAAAGTTTTCAAGCTAGTGTCGAAAAGAAATTCAGAACCGGTATCAGTTCTAAATTACAGTACGATTTAGGACGTAAAGACCCTGTGGGCATATCGAGTACCGCAACAGATAACTCATATGGTACGGTCAGCCGAGGAAAAGTCACTTTAACTTTAACCGTGCCTTTGCTCAAAGGGGCTTGGGAAGTTTCAGCGGGAGCGGCAGAGAAAGCCGCCGGTTTAGAATATCAGGCTGCCGCTTATCAGTATAAACATTTGATTACTTCGACCTTATTGGGAACTATTAAAGCCTACTGGAATTATACTGCTGCTTCTGAAATTTTGAATCAACGTAAAGCTATTCAGCAACGGATGCAAAATTTGGTTACCAAGTATAATTTGATTGGATTTTTGGATGGGTTTTTGCGTGAAAAAGACGCGAATGTGGCAACCGCCACTCAAGATTTAGAGCAAGCTCGGATTGATTTAGGCTTGGTGATGGGTATTCCTGTTGAGGAAGCGCAAAAGCTTGCGCCACCTGATTACAATTTTTTTCCTGACACGGATAATTTAGAAAAATTATTACCAACTTTTGATCCTAAAAAAGCTAAAAAAGATTGGGTGGAATTGGCTTTAGATTATCGTAATGATTTAAAAGGTAATAAATTAAAAGTAGAAGCGAGTGAAGTTTTATTGGCAAAGGATGAGCAGGATTTATATCCAGAACTTACTGCTGCGCTTAACGTTGGTTATAACGCTATTATGCACGGTAATGGTTTCGATAATTATTTGAATGCGTCTTATAAAAATGTTAGGGATTTAGATCATAGTGCGTCGTTGAATTTCAGTTATCCGATTGGCAACGATGTTGCTGAAGGTTTGTATGACCAAGATCAGGCTAAAAAAATGGTTAATACTGTGACTATGAATGAAACAGCTCGGGGTATCAAATTAGCAGTAGAAAAAAGCGTAGCGAATGTTTATGGGCGGTTAAAAGTAGTTATTCAAGCGCGAAAAACAGCTTATACCTATAGGGATACGCTAAGAGATTTGCTCAGTAAATTTGATGCTAATAAGGATAGCGTATCTAACTTCGTTGTTTTGCAACAAAAGTTAGAGGATGCTATTGTCAATTATGTTAAAGCTCAAGCGGATTTTTCTAATGCAGTAGCTCAAGCCAGATTTGATTCTGGAATATTAGTGGCTAATCCCGGACCAGACGATAATTCATTGGTTGTTGATATTAATATCGATAAAGTAACTTCATTACCTTCAGTAATGAAAAAATAAAATTAGTTATTAGTATTTGAGCTATTCTTTTCAAATCGAGGTGAAAATAATGAATAAATTATATCGACAATTATTTATAAGGTTAATCACTTTATTGTTATTAACATCAAGCTTTACAGCAAATGCTGATTTGAATGCAAGTGCCGAATTAACACCAATTGATACCAAACAATTTTTAATGGTAAGTGGATTAATTGATCCGAATACGCCGATGGAAAAAATGTATCCATATTTTAAGGCTGAAGCACAATTAGCGTGGAAATATTATGCTACTCATCGGATGCAGCAGGCTTTTGCGCGTATGGATGAATTAGGTGTAGTTATTTTATGGGAGGCAAAAAATATTCAAGAGGCTAAACGTGCCATTGAACAAATGCCAATGGTAAAAAATAAATTAATTGGCTATCAATTATATCCGGTTAAATTCTTTAATACCTTATCAACATTATTCAGCACCGATACACCAACCGTAAGAGAAGTTGATACGGTCGCTAAAACGTCGAGTTTTATATTGATTACTCAGCCTGTTACTGGAGTCACTGCGGAACAAGTAGCACCTTATTTAAAAGAGCAAGCTTTGGCGATTTGGCATAATTACCAAACAGGGCTATTTCGTCAACTGTTTGATCGGGGGAATTTGAGTCAAAAAGGCGGAGAAGTCATTATGATGATGGCTAATGATGTTGCTGATGCTAAACAAATTGCTGAACAATTACCTTTGGTAAAAAATAAATTAGTCAATTATCAATTAATTCCGGTTCGTTATTTTTTCCCATTTGGTGATCTTTTCCGTAGTTCCAAATATTAGTATTTCTTAACTAACTTATTGTTAATAAAAAAATAGTCAAATTCGTGTTACAATCAAAAGCACTTTCACTTAACCACACTATTAGAGAGTATTATGGATAACACAAGCACTAAAGAATCAGCATTAGCAGTATCCTTGTCTATTCAAAATGACGACTGGAATAAATTAGATAGTTTGCTGGATGAAAATTTTACTTATACCGGCGATGGTTTGATTTTTAATAAGGATGAATACATAGGCTTTATGCAGGATATGAAATCGGCACTTTCCGGTATGAAAATGGAATTTAAACAGGTATTAGTTGATGGTGAATATGTCACTATTCATTTTACTTCGCGGGCAAAAAATACCGGCAAATTCATGGGCGCGCCAGCGACGAAAAAAGATATTGAAGTTCACGGAACTTTAATTCGGCAAATGCGTGATGGCAAAGCGATTCAAGAATGGCAAACGACTGATTTATTAGGTTTAATGACTCAAATGGGATTTGGCGCGTTATTGGGCTATTCAATTGCTGTAGGTTTATTTAAATCAAAACCCAAAAAACCGGTGCGTAAAAGTTAATTGTACACGCAGTAGCCGCGATCTAAAATAAAAATCGCGGCTTTTTTGTATTTATATAAATAATATTCAATTACTTCGATGTTATCTATAGCTCAAGAAAAAATTTTGCAAATTACTCGAGGATTTCAATTATCACAGTGTTTATTTACCGCTGTAGAATTAGAAATTCCTGATTATTTAACGATAGAAATACCAAAGAGTTGCGATCAATTAGCCGAAGAATTAGAAGTCAATAGTCAAGCATTATATCGATTGTTAAACGCATTAGAAATTATTGGATTAGTTAAAAAAAATAATTCAAATCAGTTTTGTATTACAGAAATGGCTTATTGTTTACAAAAAAATCATCCTGATTCAATTAGGAATTTTGTTTTATTGCGTGCTGAACAAGATTATCTTTGTTGGAAAGAATTAACTTACAGTATTAAAACTGGCAAAAATGCTTTTGAAAAAACTTTTTGGTTTAATCGTTATCAATATAATCGGCAAAATCCACAATTAGCGGCTAGATTTGATCAGGCAATGAGCGAATTAGCGAAAAGACAACAACAAGCTTTGTTAAATAGTTATGATTTTTCACAGGCTAAAATGATTGCTGATATTGGTGGTGGTCAAGCGACATTGTTGTCAGCATTATTGGATAAATATAGCCAATTAAATGGAATATTATTAGAGCAACCTGAAACGATTAAACGAGCGAAATTGTTATTTGAAAATCATTCATTCATTTCACGTTTACAATTAATTTCAGGTTCTTTTTTTGAATCGTTTTCTATTCAAGCGGATATTTTTATTTTAAAACATATTTTGCATAATTTGGATGATGAGCATTGTTTGCAAATTTTGCGCCATTGTCGTCAAACTATGCAAATAGGTAATAAAATATTAATTGTTGAAATGATTGCTTCAAATAAAAAATCTGAAAAATCGGTATTATTAGATTTAACAATGTTGGTTGGTTTAGCTACAGGTAAAAAACGGGTCGAAGCTGAATTTAAACAGTTATTAGCTAAAAGTGGTTTTCAATTAATTAAAACGATTGATACTGGTATAGACATTGGAATTATTGAAGCCCAAGCTGTTTAATAATCTATCGACTGATTGAATAATGGAAAAATAGAATGAGTTTTAAAAAATTGTATCGACTGTGTATTTGTTTAGGAATATTGATAAACATTCAGCAAGTTCATGCACGGGGTTTTTCTATAGAAAATTTACCGGTTTCGACCATGAATCCCTCGATACCTATTAATGAAACTCATGGATTAATGGAAGCTTTAGGCGGATTTGATCCGAATAACAGCGAATGGTTTAAAGCGCATCAATTACGAATTGGCGGTGCAATATCCGCTGGAGTAACTTATAATCCAGATGATCCCGATGATGGTTATAATTTTCCGGTGATATTTAATGATCGCAGTAATGAATTTCAATTGAATCGATTTCGATTATTTATACAACGTGATATTAATCCCGACAGTAATCATTGGGATATTGGCGGACGTGCTGATTTTGTTATTGGCGCTGATGCACGCTATACAACGGCGTTGGGATTGGATGATCGTTTGGCAAATTCAAATCGATTTAATCGAGTGGCATTTCCCCAATTTTATGCGCAGATTTTCGCACCATATGGAAATGGAATTACGGCACAAATTGGGCATTTTTTTACCGTATTAGGATCAGCGAGTCCCTTTAATTCGGTTTCATATGTTGCATATACAGAGCCTTCTGTGCATACAGGGATATTATTAAATACGCCACTCAATAGCGAAATTAATATTTCTGCTGGAGCAGTTTTAGGTAGTTTGAATACCTTAGATAATTTTGCATATGCTTGGAATAATTGGAATTTTTTAGGAAATATTACTTGGACTAAAAAAAGTACAACGGTCAATTTTTCATTATTGTCTGGCGATGATACCACTAGACCACATTATTTCTTTTCTGCTGATTTATATCCTGATGATATTTATTCCAATAGATTAAGTAGATTTCAAGCGCATAGAACACAATATAGCTTGACCATTAATTACGATTTTGCTGAAAAATGGCATTATAAAATTCAACACGATTATGGTTATCAAGCAAAATCAATTATTAGTAATTCCTCGGCTCAGTGGTATGGTATTGAGCAAGATTTACTCTATGATGTCTCTGATGAATTAACGGTAGGATTACGCGGTGATTGGTTTAGAGATCAAAATGGATTAAAAGTAATGATAGATGGTGTTCCAGCGACTTATTACAGTTTAACCGCTGGAGTTTTTTGGAAACCATTAAGTTGGGTAACTATTCGTCCAGA
>JBEEJU010000036.1:0-2790 GCA_041169045.1 Pseudomonadota bacterium | reverse complement strand
GTAAACCAGTAACAGATTTAGCTGCATTAGCCGGAATTACGATTCCAGAAGGAACGCGGATTTTAATTGCCGAAGTGGAAGAAATTGGTGTCAGCGAACCTTTCTCATATGAAAAACTGTCGGTCATTTTAGCGATGTACCGCGCTAAAAATTTTGATGTTTGTTTAGAAAAAGCCAAACAGCTCATTGAATTTGCCGGTATGGGACACACCGCAGTGATTTACGCTGATGCAGTGGCGCACAAACACATTGCCACATTCCGTGAAGCTCTACGGGTCTGTCGGGTACTGATTAACACGCCGGCTTCACAAGGCGCGATTGGCGATTTGTACAATTTCCGCTTAGACCCGTCCTTGACTTTAGGCTGCGGCACTTGGGGCGGTAGTGTAGTTAGCGAAAATGTAGGTCCGATGAATTTGCTCAATATTCAAGTGGTCGCTGATCGCCGCGAAAATATGCTTTGGTATCGCATTCCATCCAGAATTTATTTCAAATACGGTTGCTTACCAACTGCGTTGCAAGATATTAAAGGTTTACGCAAAGCTTTCATTGTGACCGATAAACCGTTGTTTGATTTAGGCATGTTGCAAGAAATTCGTGAAACGTTAGAAAAGTTAAACATCGCTTTTAAAATTTTCTACGATGTTGAACCTGACCCAACTTTAAGTTGTATTCACAAAGGATTAGAACAACTGAAAAGCCTGCAACCGGACGTGATTATTGCCTTTGGTGGTGGTTCGCCTATGGATGCAGCCAAAATCATGTGGTTGCTTTATGAACACCCAGATATCGAATTTTCTGGGATTGCTACCCGCTTTATGGACATCCGCAAACGGGTTTATGAACTTCCGGCACTCGGCAGCAAAGCCATTATGATTGCTATTCCAACAACATCAGGTACAGGCTCAGAAGTCACTCCCTTTGCGGTGGTTACCGATGATAAAACCGGCATTAAATATCCGTTAGCTGATTATGCGTTAACGCCGAATATTGCAATTGTTGATCCACAACTGGTGATGCGTATTCCAAAAGCTTTAACCGCTTACGGGGGAATTGATGCCTTAACTCACGCGCTGGAATCGTTAGTTTCTTCGTTTACCACCAACTTTACCAGTGCCAATTCGCGCGAAGCTATCCGTCTATTGTTTAAATATTTACCGGCGGCTTATCACGAAGGTGAAAACAATCCTAAAGCCCGCGAAAAAGTTCATTATGCAGCAACCATCGCTGGTATGGCTTTTGCGAATGCCTTTTTAGGGATTTGTCACTCTTTAGCGCATCAATTAGGCGCGACTTTTCATGTACCGCACGGATTAGCGAATGCTTTAATGATTTCGCATGTTATTCGTTATAACGCTACTGATAAACCTTTCCGCCAAGCCGCATTTTCACAATATCACTATCCTAGTGCCAAAGAACGTTATGCCACAGCGATAGACTGTTTAGACTTAAATCATTGCTGTGATAACAACGATGCAAAAATTGAATTGTTGATTAAAAAAGTTGATGAACTTAAACAACAAGTTGGCATTCCTAATACGCTCAAAGCGGCGTTACCAAATGTAATGGAAGAGACCTTTTTAGCTATGGTTGACAAAATGTCTGAACAAGCTTTTGATGATCAATGTACTGGAACAAATCCGCGTGCACCGTTAATTGCTGATTTAAAAGCCTTATATTTAGCCGCTTATTACGGTACAGAATATAAATAGTCTAAATAACAGTAGAGACTTGCATTGCAAAGTCTCTACACAATTTCAATAAACTTGTTTTAATTAGAAACTAATCAATTAAAAATAGGGCTTCTTCCGCCTTTTTCTAAGGGGGAGATTGTGTGTTTATATTCCTTGCTTAGTATTTTCACGTTAATACAAGTCTAATATTTAAAATAAATCCTTTATGAGTTCAAATTCATTTTCTCAATTATATTGGCAATGTCGCCGCGGCAATCAAGAATTGGATTTATTATGTCAGCATTATTTAACGGCATATTATCCTTCGGCTTCTATTCAGCACCAGCAATTATTTCAACAATTGTTACAATTGTCTGATGCAGAATTATTTACTTTATTATTCACCAATCAATCGATTCACGCGCCATTATTCGCTGAATTATTATCCCAAATTCGACATTATTCTGTTTAATCTAATAACTTTTATTCACAATGAATTTAACTGAACGAGTGATTGATTTATTTAATCACAGCATTGAAACTAAAAAACAGAGCCTTGATTTATTAGCAAATCCAATTTGTATAACCGCCGAATTAATTGCACAACGTTTATCAACCAAAAGCCGAATTTTTACTTGTGGAAATGGCGGTTCAGCCGGAGATGCTCAACATTTTGCTTCAGAAATGCTGAACCGTTTTGAACGAGAACGTCCGCCTCTGCCGGTGATTACTTTAACCAGCGATACCTTGACCATCACTTCGATCGCCAACGATTATCACTATGATCAAGTTTTTGCTAAACCTTTGAAAGGATTAGCAAATGCGGGTGATATATTGATGGTTTATACAACGAGTGGTCAGTCAGCTAACGTCGTCCAAGCAGTGTTGGCTGCGCAGCAGTTATCGATGACTGTGATTGCTTTTACGGGCAAAACTGGCGGTGAGGTCGCTCAATTATTGACCACCAATGACATTGAATTAAGAGTCCCGTCGAATTCCACCGCGCGAATTCAGGAGGTGCATTTGTTAATTACTCATTGTTTATGCGATTTAATTGATCGGCAATTATTTCCTGAGATCGATCAAAAATAAGTCCAAATCGGGGTTAATTCTGTGG
>JBEEJU010000035.1:0-4210 GCA_041169045.1 Pseudomonadota bacterium | reverse complement strand
ATTTACCCCAACCAGCATCAGCAATATGTTTGCTCAATTTAGGGTTTTTAATCATATTTTTTACTCGTAACGATTCGACGCAAACCACTTGGTTTTCGTTTATCAGTTCACGGGTCAACTTGTGTAAGTTGTCCAATCGACAATCGGAAATTTTGGCGTGAAGTCGAGCGACTTTCAATCTAGCTTTGGCGCGATTCGCAGACCTCAGTTTTTTTCTACTCAGGTCGCGTTGCGCTTTAACAAGTTGAGTCTCGTATTTAGCCATAAAGCGGGGATTATCGATTTTGAGACCGTTATCAGTAACCAACAAATGTTTAATGCCAACATCAATGCCGATGGTTTTATCGGTTTTTGGCAAGATTTGATTTTCAAATTCACACAGACACGAAACAAAGTAACGTCCTGCACAATCTTTGGAAATTGTAATAATGCTGGGTTCGCATGGCAGTTCACGCGACCAGTGAATATCAAGCGGTTCTTTGCTTTTGGCAAGAGTGATTTTGCCATCAATATATTTGAACGCACTTTTAGTAAATTCGGCAGATTGCTTCCGATTTTTCTTTTTGAAAACAGGATATTTTGCGCGTCCTTCAAAAAAGTTTTTAAACGCCATTTGTTGGTGACGCAAAACTTGTTGGGTGGGAACGCAAGAAACCTCATTCAAAAAACTAAATTCAGGCATTTTCTTCAATTCAGTCAGTCTTGCACTGGCTTGAAAGTAGCCGATTTTTTCTTTACTTTGGTCGTACAAGTCAGTACGCCAACGCAGAATGGAGTTATACACAAATCGCACGCAACCAAATGTTTGAGCAAGCAAAGCGGCTTGTTCTTCAGTGGGATAAAAACGATATTTGTAAGCTCTATTTTTCATAGATTCACATTCTAATTTTAAAAAATGTGGTTTGTAAATACTTAATAATACGGAGGTATGGCGTTTCCTCCCCGACCTGAAGGACGGGGTCTGCACGCCTAAGTTTTTGATGAATATTTTGGATTATACCAAGAAAATTTTAACGAAAATGTTTAGTTCTGAGGATGAAAATGAAGATTTACAACCTCAGGATGTTGATTTGCCTTTAAACCTGAATTTTAATAGTTTAATCACAATTAATGTTCATCCAATTGTTTCTGTGATTACGCATGGTGCTTTATTAAATGTAGAATTGGATAATTTAAAATTTTTAAAAATTAAAGCCATTTCGAGTTTAAAAATTCAAGGAATTGAAGGTAAAAAAATTCACCGATTTTATTTTGAAACTGAAGCCGCAGATAGGCGTTTATTTTTACAAATCTTGTCAAATAATGCTTATCCAGATCAAATTGAAGAAATTTTATTTTGCGGTTCATTAACTGAACCACCAGAAAATCAAAAAGATATTGGCTTTTTCTTAGGTGAAAATCAACAAGGATTAGGCGAACGTATTTATCATTTTTCGCGTGATGATTTAAATTTTTTTCTATTAACCGAAGAAGTTGAAAAACGTTTAGCTCCAGAATGTGAGCAAGTCGAATATTTACGCATTAATGAAGAAATCGAATTTATGCCGCCTTTTACCGGAATAGAAACCGTTATTTTTGATAGTGTTGGCAGTAGTGGGCAAACGGTTAAAATTTTAAATTTAATGCCGCATTTTCGCTCATTATCAGAATATCTTTCGGAAATTTTGCTGGTGAGTTTTTGGCTAGTGATCGCTGAAGATGGTCATACTCTTCCCATCGAAGAGCAATTACCTTTAGCGGAATATATTTTTGCTTTTCAATTAGATCAAAACAATATTACAGTTATTTAATTTATAATCTTTAAGGAGTGATTTTACATGAGTGCTTTTTCTTTATTAGGACGTTTATTCGGGGCGCAAGTTGAACAAGTTGGCGATAATTTAGTCGGGGCTTTAGTGGCTTTTGATCCGGAAACAGCCACCGAAGTAGACAGAGATGTTTTGGTTGAAAAAATCCAAAAAGTCGCTGAAAAATTAGCCATTGCCAAACAGGATTTTACTAAAGAACAACGCGATGTTGAGGTGAAACAAAAACAAATTCAAGAGTATTTAGTCACTTTAGAAATTATGGTAGCGCAAGTAGAACGTCAACAAATTACACAAGCGGTATTTGATGAATTCTATCACGGAGTGGAAGAGGCTCAAGTGGAATTAACTCAGGAAATCACTGAGGCTAATGATGCTAAAGCGGTTAAAGAAGAATTAGAGGAAATTCTCAAGATATTAACGCAACAAATGAATGAATTTGATCGTTTAACGCAAAAAGCAATTCGGGATATGAAATTGGCTGAAACGCAAAAAGAAAATGAAAAATTAAAAGCGGAAAGGCAGGCTGAATTATCTCGATTGAAAAAAGGTTTAGGCGCAGAATCAACGGCGGTTAAAAAATTACAAGAAATGGCGACAAAAGCAAAAGTCGAAGCTGAAGCAGTGAAAACAGTGCGAGAAATTACTCAGAAACCCCAATCGCAAGCTGAAAAAATGGCGGCAATTGTTGCACAAACTAAACAAGCTTCTACACCGACGCTTTCTGCGGCAGAAAAACTGGCTATTTTAAAAGCTAAATCCCAAATACAATAAAAATTTATTGGTAGCGTAATTTAAATATCATGATGGATTTAACGCCTTACTTAAAATTAATTACCGATAAAAATGCTCAAAATGTCACTTTAAAAACTGGACAGCCTGCAATGGTATCTATAGGAGGACAAAATAAGCCATTAGGAAAAAATGCGTTAGAAACGAAAACGATTAAAGAAATTGCTTTTAGTTTATTAGATGAGCCGAAAAAAAAGGAATTAATTTTAAATAAAACTATCAGTTTTGATTATTTGCACGAAGGAATTGGCTTTGTAGTTCAAATCATAATTGAAACTGATGGTTTGACAATTATTTTTAAACCAGCAGAAATCAAAGCGGCAACGCCGGCTGCTGAACCAGTTAAACCGGCAGAACCGGCAAATGCGGACGCACCGATTCGGGTATTGGGGGTGCCGCCTGCCGATGGTCAATTAAATATTTTGCCGTATTTAGCCAAAATGGTGGAAATTGGCGCGTCGGATTTATTTATTACTTCTGGATCGGCGGTCAAAACGAAATTATCAGGACGCGCTATTGAATTAGATCAATTTATTTTAACTCCTGAATTAACTCGTTCGGCAGCATTTGGCATTATGGATGAAGATCAATGGGCAGCTTTTGAAAAAACTAAAGATTTAGATTTCGCAATTGCAATGCCTGATGGAAGTGCGCGATTTAGAGCAAATGCGTTTTATCAACGGAAAACAATTGGCTTAGTCATGCGTTTAATTCCGTCGAAAATTCCAAATGCCAAAGATATGGATTTGCCTGAAATTTTATTAGAATTAATTATGGCAAAACGCGGTTTATTATTAATGGTTGGTGGAACAGGTTCTGGAAAATCGACCACATTAGCCGCGATGATTAATCATCGTAATGCGAATTCTCCTGGGCATATTTTAACCATTGAAGACCCCGTTGAATTTTCTCATCCTAATTTAATGTCAATTGTCAATCAACGTGAAGTCGGTGTAGATACGGCTTCATATGCCAAAGCTTTAAAAGCCAGTTTACGCGAAGCTCCGGATGTGATTTTAATTGGTGAAATTCGTGATGA
Source organism: Pseudomonadota bacterium (assembly GCA_041169045.1). Taxonomy (GTDB): domain Bacteria; phylum Pseudomonadota; class Gammaproteobacteria; order Methylococcales; family Methylomonadaceae; genus CAIQWF01. The sequence continues at coordinate 574 of JBEEJU010000035.1, read as the reverse complement.
AGAAACAATGGAAGCCGCTTTAGAATTAGCAAATACCGGTCATTTATGTATTTCGACTATGCACGCGAATAATGCGAATCAGGCAATGGAACGAATTATTAATATGTTTCCACAAGCGCGTCATAAACAATTATTAATGGATATTGCGGGCAGTTTAAATGGCGTGGTTTCTCAGCGATTAATTCCGGATTTACGCGGTAAACGATGCGCAGCAATTGAAGTGATGATTAATACGCCGCATATTGCTAATTTAATTCTTAAAGGTGATTTACATGGAATTAAAGATGCAATGGCAAGTAGCGGTAGTAAAGGAATGAAAATTTTTGATCACGCGCTTTATGATTTATATAAAGCCGGTAAAATCTCTATGGAAGAAGCGTTAAAAAATGCAGACTCTAGAAATGATTTAGAAGCAAAAATGAATTTCGGTTAAAACAATAATCAACCCTTGTATATTTTTTTATGGTTAAAATTTACAAGGGTTAATTTTTATAAAAAATAAATCAAAAAATCTGTATCTAAAACCAATTGTTTTTAAATATTATTTTCAAATAGTTGAAGTTTTTATTTCCAA
>JBEEJU010000034.1:0-6792 GCA_041169045.1 Pseudomonadota bacterium | reverse complement strand
CGAATGCCTAAGACTAAAGCTTGATAATCACTGGCAATTGATTGATAAATCGGTGCGCAATTTTGGGGAATGGGTTGGGTACTTAAAAAAGGAATTACCTGAATTTGGGATTGAAATTCAGCCGCGCGAAAAATAATTTCTCCCTGCTTATTCGTGACAAAAGAAGCCCCATCAAATACCAATTCATCTTGTCCGCCAATTTGATTTACATAAACAATTGGAATTGCCGCTTGAGAAGATTGCTCACGAATTAATTGTTCGCGTTGTAGCATTTTACCGGATTGAAAAGGCGAAGCATTTAAACTTAATAAAATTTCTGCTCCGGCTTGACGATTTTGTAAAATAATCCCATGTTGCCAAACATCTTCACAAATCGTTAAGCCAAAATAAGTTCCGTGAAATTCAAATAAACATAAATCGTTACCAGCAGTGAAATAACGTTGTTCATCAAATACGCCATAATTAGGTAAAATTCGTTTACGATAATTAGCAAGCATTGCGCCTTGATATAAAACTGCCGCGCTATTATATAAATGCGTTCCATCGAATTCAGGATAGCCAATTACTAAACCAATATCGGTAACAGTTTCGGCTACAAGATCAATCGCTCGATTGGCTTGTTGAATAAAATCACGGCGAAATAATAAATCTTCCGCAGGATAACCACAAATAATTAATTCGGGAAATACAATTAAATCTGCTTGTAATTGATCACGGGCATAAATTGCAGAATTAATGATCGTATCAATATTCGCTTGAATATCACCGACTCGAAATGGAATTTGCGCTAAAGCAATATGAATTAAATCAGACATCATTTTTTAAATAAACTATAAGTTTTGAGTTATTTCGTAGAAAATAATTCTTGTTGATAATTCCCTGTTGGATAATGAAAATGTACCGGACCATCCGCCGCGCCTTTCATAAATTGTTGTACCCATTCTGAAGGAGAATGACGAATTTGCTCAGGGGTGCCTTCAGCAATTAATTTACCTTGAGATAACAAATAAATATAATCGGCAATCGCTGCGGTTTCATCCACATCATGAGAAACGACAATACTGGTTAATTTCAACGTATGATTTAATTTTTGAATTAATTGTAATAATACGCCCATTGAAATAGGGTCTTGTCCAGTAAAAGGTTCGTCATACATAATCATTTTAGGGTCTAAAGCAATCGCTCGCGCTAATGCTACTCTTCTTGCCATTCCGCCAGATAATTCATTCGGCATTAAATCTCGCGCCCCGCGTAATCCGACAGCATGTAGTTTCATTAATACCAAACTGCGAATCATCGATTCTGATAAATCCGTATGTTCGCGCAAAGGGAAAGCGACATTATCATAAACACTCATATCGGTTAATAATGCGCCACTTTGAAATAACATTCCCATCTGTTTACGCAAACTATACAATGATTTACGACGCAATTGATGGACATTTTGACCATCGACCCAAATTTGCCCTTGTTGGGGGGTTAATTGACCACCAATCAATTTTAATAAAGTGGTTTTTCCAGTACCGCTAGGCCCCATAATGGCGGTGATTTTACCTCGAGGAATAGTCAAAGAAATATTATCGAAAATAAGTCGTTGATTTCGGGAAAAAGTTAGATTTTTTACGATCACTAAATTCTGCTCAACATTCACAAAGCACCTAAGTGAGTGGCGGTTAAAACCCGCTATTGTGTAGCAGATAAAGTTATTCAGTCAAACCGGTTATCCTAGTTGTTGTCAAACCGTGTCATAATAAAGCTTTTGGTCACGCAAAATTTATGATTATCCATGTTTTTACCTTGCTGGCAGCGTTGACGGCGGTGATTTTTGCCGCTCATCGAGCCGTAATGGGTGCTGCTTCAGTGGCAAGACATTTAAACGTGTCACCGTTATTGATTGGCTTAACAATTGTCAGTTTAGGAACGTCAATTCCTGAAATTTTTATTGCAACTTTAGCCGCTCAAGCAGGTAATCCAGATTTAGCTTTGGGTAATATTATTGGATCAAATATTGCGAACATTGCTTTGGTTTTGGGTGCTACAGCGGTGATTATGCCCTTAACTTTTCAATCAAAATTATTAAAGCGTGAATTGCCTTTATTATTTATTTTTGCATTATTGAATTATTGTGTTGCATTTGATGGAGTAGGGCGTGGTGATAGCGTATTTATGTTGATCATTTTAATTTTATTTATGATTTGGCAAATTCGTACTGCATTTACGGAAGAATTTGACGGGGAATTTGAAAAAGAATTAAAAACTTCGTTACCTGATACGTTACCGTTAAATAAAGCCGGCATTTATTTAGCGATAGGATTAATGGTTTTAGTGATTAGTGCAAAATTATTAGTTTGGTCAGCAACAAATATTGCGCATTTACTCGGCGTTGAAGAATGGATTATTGGATTAACCGTAGTGGCAATTACTTCGAGTTTACCAGAATTAGTGATTGCAATTAGCAGCGTATTACGCAAAGAAGATGATTTAGCGATTGGCAATATGATAGGTTCTAGTATTTATAATTTATTATTGGCTTATCCCTTAACGGGAATAATTGCGCCAGAAAAATTATTAACGATTGCTTTAAGACGTGATTTTCCAATAATGTTAGGATTTATTGCAATATTATTTTTTTTAGGACGTGGATTGGGTTTTTCTCAAGGAGTGATTAATCGGTGGCAAGGTGGGATTTTATTATTAGCCTATATCAGTTATTTATGGTCAATTTATCAAAGCGTTATTATTTTATAATTTAAACGGTGCGATTAAAATATGACACCATTTAATCCTGAAAATTTAGTGGAATTAGCTTTAGCGGTGATTAAAATTGAAGCGGCGGCAATTCACAATTTAACTCAACGAATTGATCACAATTTTATTTATGCTTGCCAATTAATTCAAGCTTGTAAAGGGCGGGTGGTGGTAATCGGTATGGGTAAATCAGGTCATATCGGTGGTAAAATTGCAGCGACCTTAGCCAGCACTGGAACGCCCGCTTTTTTTGTACATCCCGGGGAAGCCAGTCATGGCGATTTGGGAATGATTACCCCGCAGGATGTGGTATTAGCTTTGTCAAATTCCGGAGAAACACAAGAAATTTTAACAATTGTGCCATTAATCAAACGATTAGGCGTATCCTTAATCAGTTTAACCGGTCAGCCGGAATCGACTTTAGCTAAACTTTCTACCGTACATTTAAATGTCGCGGTCGAACAGGAGGCTTGTCCTTTAGGATTAGCCCCAACTTCGAGTAGTACAGCAGCCTTGGTGATGGGCGATGCGTTAGCCGTTTCCTTATTACAAGCGAAAGGATTTAGTCGCGATGATTTTGCTCGTTCGCATCCGGGCGGAAGTTTGGGAAAACGTTTATTATTAAGAGTCGCGGATATTATGCGAATCGGCGAACAAATGCCAAGCGTGAATCAACAAATGCAAATGGAAAATGTATTATTGGAAATGACCGCGAAAAAAATGGGAATGACTGCAATTGTCAATGCGCAACAACAGGTTCAAGGAATTTTTACCGATGGTGATTTACGCCGCTTATTAGCGAATCGACGCGATTGGACGCAATTAGCGATTTCGCAAGTCATGACAAAAAATTGTATTGTTATTACCGCTGATCAATTAGCTGCTGAAGCGATGCAAATAATGGAAAAAAATGGGATTAATGCGTTATTGGTGATTAATGATCATGATCAATTAATTGGCGCATTAACAATGCACGATTTAATTCAACATGGAATTGTATAAAATGTACGCAATATTACCAAAAGCAAAACCTATTCGTTTATTAATTTTAGATGTCGATGGGGTATTAACCAATGGACAATTATTTTTTGATAATAAAGGTGAAGAATATAAATTATTTCATGTACGAGATGGTCATGGAATTAAATTATTACAACAAACTGGTGTCATTGTCGCGGTAATGTCTGGGCGTTATTCTGCAATTGTCACGCAGCGATTACAACAATTAGGGATTAAATATCTTTATCAAAATGTTGAAAATAAACGTTTGCTATTTCAACAATTATTAATTGAATTAAATATCACTGCCGAACAAACCGCATATGTAGGGGATGATTGGATAGATTTACCCGTGATGACTCAAGTCGGTTTAGCGATTGCGGTGCAAGATGCGCATCACGAGGTTAAAACGATAGCTCATTATGTCACGCAACAAGCCGGTGGATTAGGTGCAGTGCGTGAAGTTTGTGATTTAATTATGCAGGCTCAACAAACTTTTACTCCGTTACTAGCGCGTTATTTAAGCTAAGATGAATCTGCAAAAACTATGGCTGTGGCTACGTCATCCAGATTTTCGGTTATATATCAGCTTATTGATTTGCGCTGGATTATCCGCTTGGTTGGCTGAAAAATTTCGCACTGATTATGAGCGTAGTCAACGACAAAGCTATGCCGTAAAACATAGTGCAGATTATTTCAGTCTTGGCTATTTGCGTAAGGATTTGAATAAGTTAGGACAACTGAAAAGCACTTTAGCGGCGGATAAGATGGTGCATTATAGTGACGATGGTATCACTCATATCGATAAACCGATATTGACTTTATACAATAGTCAGTCTCAAATCCCCCCTTGGACAATTCGTTCAATCAGTGGCATTTTATCTGCTGATGGACAACATTTGTGGTTAAAAGGTCGAGTGTGGATTGATCGTCCAGCCGGCTTACATAATCGAGCGATTCACATCCTCACTGCCGATCTTCAAGTACAGCCTAAAATCAGCTATGCCGAAACTTCAGCTTGGTCAAAACTCAGTTCGCCGCCTCATTATACTGAAGGTCAAGGTTTGGAGATTACTTTTAAAAAACCGTTGTTTATCAAATTTTTATCAAATGTTAAAAGTTATTACGCGCCGCCTGCTCATTAATTTATCGGTTATTCTTCTGTGTTTGAATCAAGTTATTTGGGCATCAGATAAAGATCAGCAACAACCGATTTATATTGATTCTGATACCGCTTCATATGATGAAAAAAATAGCATCAGTACCTATAGCGGGAATGTTATTTATCGGCAAGGTTCATTAGTGATTCATTCTGAAATGATGATCTTTCATTTAAAAAATGGCGAAATTATTAAAGTTGTGGTTAGTGGAAAACCAATTACGTTTAAACAAGCATTAGGCACAGATAAAGAGGAAATGAATGGACAAGCTTTAAATGCGGAATATTATCCATCCACAGGAAAATTATTATTAATGAATCAAGCCATTGTCAAACAAAATGGTAATCAGGCAAATAGTGATTTAATTACCTATGATACGCAAAATGGATTAATTCAAGCCGGAGATATTAGTAATAGCTCCAAACGTGTTCATACTGTATTTGAATCTAAAGGCAAAACAAAATAAATGGCAACTTTAATTGCAACTCAATTAATTAAATATTATAACCAACGTAAAGTGGTTAATGGGGTGTCGTTACAATTAAATAGCGGTGAAATTGTTGGTTTATTAGGTCCGAATGGCGCAGGAAAAACTACCAGCTTTTATTTATTAGTTGGATTAATTAAAGCACAAGGCGGATTAATTTTTTTAAATCAACAGAATATTACCGATTATCCTATGCACAGTCGAGCGCAATTAGGTATTGGCTATTTGCCACAAGAGCCTTCAGTATTTCGCAAATTAACCGTTGAAAATAATTTACGAGCGGTTTTACAATGGCAGGCTTTAACTCGGCAACAAATTGAAAATACCATTGATCGATTATTAGAAGAATTAAGTATTCAACATTTGCGCGGGCAAATTGCATTAGGTTTATCCGGTGGTGAACGGCGACGGGTGGAAATTGCCAGAGCTTTAGCGACAAATCCACAATTTGTTTTATTAGATGAACCTTTTGCTGGAGTTGATCCTTTATCAGTAATCGAGATTAATCAAATTATTAATCATTTAAAAGCGAGACAAATTGGTATTTTAATTACTGAGCATAATGTGCGCGAAACTTTAGGCATTTGTGATCGAGCTTATATTTTAAATGAAGGAAAAGTGATTGCTGAAGGTGGAGCTATGGAAATTGTCGCTAATGATGAAGTGCGTAAAGTTTATTTAGGTGAAAATTTCACCCTTTGATTCAGGATTGGTGAGTAATGAAACAAGCTTTACAATTACGAATGGGGCAGCAATTAGCCATGACAGCTCAATTGCAACAATCGATTAGATTGTTGCAGTTATCTACTATGGATTTGCAGCTCGAAATTCAGAACGCATTAGAATCCAATATGATGTTGGAATTAGCGGAGGAAGAATCGGAAAGCAGCGTAAATTTTGAAGCAAATATTCAATTAACTCTTGAAGAAATAGAATTACCCATTTCCGAAATAAGTGTCAATGAAATTGAACCAGATATTCCGCAAGAATTAGCCTTAGATTGTGATTGGGAAGATATTTATCAAGAAGCTTTATCACAAACAATGCATGAATTCGATCCTGAATTTGATACTGAACCCACTCGTCAGCAATCTTTAACCGATTATTTATTAGAACAATTATTATTAATTCATTTATCGGAACGCGACCAAACCATTGCTTTAGCAATTATCGATGCAATTAATAGCGACGGATATTTAACTCAGCCTTTAATGAATCTTTATCAAGATTTAACGCCACAATTCCCCGATTTAGATTTAGAAGAAGTCACAACCATTTTACATATGATTCAATCTTTTGAGCCGAATGGCGTTGCTGCTTTAGATTTAAAAGATTGTTTAAAAATTCAATTATTACAACTTCCTGAATCCACGCCTTATCGTCAATCTGCATTAGAAT
>JBEEJU010000033.1:0-6517 GCA_041169045.1 Pseudomonadota bacterium | reverse complement strand
AATTAATAAATAAAAGGCTAATCCTAATCCGATTAAAATAATACTCACTGAAATAATAATCAATGGTCGAGGATGACGGACAGGATTGTTAAGCCCTAAAGTTTGTTTAATATCGTTTTTTTCTATATCAAGCATATTTAAATAAACTGGCTAATAATAGTGAATTATCGACATTGATTGATCAAAAATTAATCAATACCGATTGTGTTAAATGTTCCTTTAAAATAATAGCCAAATTTAGCCTTGTCAATTGTTTCGATACGCTATTATCGGTTATGATATACGCTAATTAAATTAAAAAGTTTCACAAATGTTTGCAATTATTTTAGGATTAAGTTTTATTTTTAGTGCCACAGCGAATGCCGCAGATTCGCGGGCTACTGGTGATTTAGGTGTGGTGATTGAACGGGCAAGTGGTTCAGCATTAATTGTCGAACATAGTCATCATCAACTGTTGGCAAAAATTAATGAATTAGGTGATTTATCTCATGTTTCAGTGGTTTTTTCTCGTGATCAACATTATGCCTATATTTTTGGACGAGATGGTGGATTAAGTAAAATTGATTTAATTGAAGATGAAATTAATCAGCGAATTATTCAAGCCGGTAATAGTATTGGCGGTGCAATTTCACAAGATGGCAAATTAATTGCGGTATCGAATTACGAACCCGGCGGAATTAAAATCTTTTCCAGTGAAGATTTACACTTAATTGCGGATATTCCAGCCTCATATGGCGAAGGAAAATTATCAAAAACCGTAGGATTAGTCGATGCGCCTCATCAACAATTGGTTGTGAGTTTATTTGATGCCGGTGAAATTTGGTTAATTAATTTACAAAATCCTATGCAACCGCAAATTCAAAAATTTAAAAATATTGGTAAACAACCCTACGATGGTTTTTTAACTCAGGATGGACGTTATTATATTGCCGGTTTATTTGGCGAATCGGGATTGGCATTATTAGATTTATGGAACCCACAATTAGGCGTAAAACGTATTTTAACGGATTATGGACAACACGAACCCGAATTGCCGGTTTATAAAATGCCGCATTTAGAGGGCTGGTCAACCACTGGTGAATGGTTATTTATTCCGGCTTTGCATCAACAAGAAGTTTGGGTTATTAATCGGCACAATTGGCAATTACATCAACGAATTAAAATGGCGGGACAACCGGTATTTGTGAGTGCGCAACCTGATGGTCAACAAATTTGGGTGAATTTCGCTTTTCCAAATAATCATTTAGTGCAAATTATTGACGTTGCAAATTTAACCGTTAAAAAAACTTTAACCGTAGGTAAAGCCGTATTGCATTTTGAATTTACGCCTAAAGGAGAACAGATATGGATGGCGGTTCGTGACGATAATTTAGTGAAAATCTATGATACGTTGACATTCACCCAGATTGCAGAATTAGCAGCGGATAAACCGAATGGCATTTTTTTTAGTCATCGCGCTTATAAAATTGGTTTTTAAACCATGAAATTATCTCATTTACAACAAATCTTATTAAACAATTATCAACAACGATTTCCGTTAGTTTCTCGCCCTTATTTACAAATTGCTGAAGAATTAGGCGTAACTGAAATCGAAATTGTATTCGCTTTTGAACAATTAATTCATGCAGGATTAATTAGTCGATTAGGCGCGGTTATTAAACCGAATCAAATGGGTCATAGTTGTTTGGTTGCAATGCAAATTCCCCCTGCACAATTAATCACGATTGCGAATATGATTAATCAATATTCACAAGTCAATCATAATTATGCGCGAGATCATGAATGGAATTTGTGGTTTGTAATCATTGCTGATAATGAAAATGAATTAAATCAACTATTAAGCGATATAGAAGTTAAAACCGGTTTTAGCACCATGCGTTTACCATTAATTAAAGATTATTTTATTAACTTAGGATTTGAATTAAATTTTGAATATCGATAATATTGACCGACAATTATTAAGCTTTGTTCAACAGGGATTACCCATCATTCCCAATCCTTATTTAGCGATTGCTGAACAATTGGCAATTAGTGAAACCGAAGTTTTTCAGCGATTAACGGAATTACTTGAAAATGGCATAATAAAACGATTCGGAGTGATTGTTCATCATCGACCTTTGGGTTATTGTGCAAATGCAATGATTGTATGGAATATTGCTGATCATTTAATTGATCAAATCGGTCAACAATTTAGCCGAGAAGCGTTTATTAATTTATGTTATCAACGTCCGCGTAGAGCGAATTGGAATTATAATTTATATTGTATGATTCATGGCAAATCTAAATCTCAAGTGTTAGCCCAAATAGAACAATTAATTGACAATTATCAATTAACTGATATTGATTATCAAATATTATTTAGTGAACAGTGTTTTAAACAACGCGGGGCAATTTATACTTTTCGTTCTTATCCAAAATAAGTAAAATGATTAAAGATGAATTAGATAAAGCAATTATTAATCGATTACAATACGGTTTAGAAATCATTGCTCAACCTTATCAACAAATTGCGACAGAATTAAAGATTTCTGAAGCAGAATTATTAACTCGTTTACAACGATTATTAAATGAAGGAATTTTGACAAGAATAGGTCCGATGTTTCATCCAGAACTGATTGGCGGCGGAGTCACTTTAGCAGCACTTCATGCAGAGGAAAACGTCTTTGATCATATCGCAGAAATCGTTAATCAATTTCCTGAAGTCGCGCACAATTATCAACGTGAGCATTTTTTAAATATGTGGTTTGTTATTATTACGGCGCAGCCTGAGCAAATCCCAATTGTGATTAAACAGATTGAACAACAAACCGAATTAAAAGTGTATTCATTTCCTAAATTAAAAGAATATTTTATCGGTTTGCATTTTTTAGTGTAAATCCTCCCTTGAAAAAAAATTTTTCGTCCCTATATTGAAGATTGTCTTTATTTTTTATTAGGAAATATAACTTTATGACTGTTGAAGCTCAAAAACAAACCTTAGGTTTTGAAACCGAAGTTAAGCATTTATTACATTTAATGATTCATTCTTTGTATAGCAACAAAGAAGTATTTTTGCGCGAATTAGTGTCTAATGCTTCAGATGCCGCCGAGAAATTGCGTTTTGAAGCTTTATCAAATAGCCATTTATATGAAAATGATCCGGAATTAAAAATTCGGCTTGAATTCAATAAAGAACAACGTACGATTAAAGTAATTGATAATGGCATTGGTATGACTCGCGCTGAAGTGCAAGAACATATTGGGACTATTGCAAAATCAGGAACGAAACAATTTTTTGAATCTTTAACCGGCAATCAAGCGAAAGATAGCGAATTAATTGGTCAATTTGGTGTCGGTTTTTATTCAGCTTTTATTGTCGCAGATAAAGTCACTTTAATTACTCGTAAAGCCGGATTAAATGCTGATCAAGGCGTGCGTTGGGAATCCACTGGTGAAGGCGAATATACGTTAGAATCGGTTGAAAAAGACACGCGCGGAACTGAAATCATTTTACATTTAAAAGACAGCGAAGATGAGTTTTTAGAAGATTATCGTTTACGTTCGATTATCAAAAAATTCTCGGATCACATTTCGTTGCCTATTGTAATGGATAAAACCATTCCAGCAGTAAAAGATGAAGAAGGTAATATTACTGAAGCAGAAAAAATTGAAACCGAAACGGTAAATAGTGCTTCGGCTTTATGGACTAAATCTAAAGATGAAATTTCTGAAGAATCTTATCATGAATTTTATAAACATGTTTCGCATGATTATCAAAATCCTTTAGCCCATATTCACAGTAAAGTGGAAGGTAATAATGAATATACTTTATTGCTCTATATTCCCGCGCGCGCACCTTTTGATTTGTGGGATAGAGAAGCTAAACACGGCGTGAAATTATACGTTCGTAAAGTGTTTATTACGGATGATGCTGAACAATTAATGCCACGTTATTTACGTTTTATTCGCGGCGTAATTGATTCCGATTCATTACCGTTAAATGTATCGCGCGAAATCTTGCAACAAAGTAAACAAATTAGCGCAATTAAAACCGGAGCCGTTAAAAAAGTTTTATCTTTATTGGAACAAATTGCTAAAGAAGAAGATGGCGATAAATACGCTAGTTTCTGGTCAATTTTCGGCACAGTTTTAAAAGAAGGGGTAATTGAAGATCATAAAAATAAAGAAAGAATTAGTAAATTATTAAGATTTTCCAGCACCCACAGCGATGCGGTAACACAAAATGTTTCTTTAGAAGATTATGTTAGCCGCATGAAAGAAGGACAGGAAAAGATTTATTATGTCATTGCAGACAGTTTTGCCTCGGCAAAAAATAGCCCGCATTTAGAAATTTTCCGTAAAAAAGGCATTGAAGTTTTGTTATTATCGGATCGAGTTGATGAATGGTTATTGTCCAGTTTAACTGAATTTGACGGTAAACATTTACAATCCGTTGCTAAAGGCGAATTGGATTTAGATAAATTAGAAACCGAAGAAGATAAAAAAGAATTAGAAAATGCTAATCAGGAATTTGAATCGGTATTAAATCAAATTAAAACCGTATTAGGAGATAAAATTAGCGACGTACGTTTAAGTCATCGATTAATTGATTCGCCCGCTTGTTTAGTCACAGAAGCATATGGCATGAGTTTAAATATGGCGCGAATTATGAAAGAAGCGGGTCAAGATGCGAATTTATTTGGCGGTGGCAGCAAACCGATATTTGAAATTAATCCCAATCATGCTTTAGTTAAACGAATTAAAGCCGAACAGGATGATGAACGTTTTGCTGATATTACGCAAATTTTATTTGACCAAGCGATTTTAAGCGAAGGCGGGCAATTAGACGACCCTGCTAATTTCGTACATAAATTAAATGGATTATTACAAAATTTATTACGGTAATCCTCATTTAATTAAGAAACCGGCGTTAAGCCGGTTTTTTACGGTCAATTGTTTTTTCATGATTTAAAATAATTTCATCTCGCGATTTTTTCGACTTAATATTTATCCAATGATTATTCATTCACTTACGCAATTAGGAATTATCACTCGTTATCGGTTTGCGAAATTAGGTCGAGCGAGCTTTTTTTTAATCGAAACTTTAACCGGTTTATTAGAAGTATTACCCAGACCTTATTTGCTGATTAAACAATTATATTCGGTTGGAGTATTATCGTTTTTAATTATTACCATTTCGGGATTATTTGTCGGTATGGTATTGGCATTACAAGGTTATTATACTTTATCCGATTTTGGTGCTGAAGAAGTTTTAGGGCAAATGGTGGCGACTGGATTAGTGCGAGAATTAGGTCCGGTTGTTTCCGCATTATTATTTGCCGGACGCGCCGGCTCTGCCTTAACGGCTGAAATTGGTTTAATGAAAGCGACCGAACAATTATCCGGAATGGAAATGATGGCAGTTGATCCGATTCGACGAATTATTTCGCCTAGATTTTGGGCAGGATTTATTTCTATGCCTTTATTAGCCGCTTTATTTAGTTCAATTGGCGTATTAGGCGGTGATATGGTTGGGGTCGGATTATTAGGCGTAGATAAAGGTTCTTATTGGTCTCAAATGCAAACTAATTTAGATATTTATAACGATATTTTAAACGGTGTCATTAAAAGTATTGTTTTTGGTTTTGCCATAAGTTGGATTGCTTTGTTTGAAGGTTACGATTGTGAACCGACTTCAGAAGGCGTAAGTCGCGCAACCACTCGCACAGTCGTTACTACATCATTAACGATTTTGGGATTAGATTTTATTTTAACAGCATTAATGTTTGGAGATTAATTTATGCAACACAATTATACTCAAGATACTTTAGTCGGTTTATTTGTTGCTAGTGGAATTGCTGCGTTATTTTTTATGGCAATGCAAATTAGTAATTTAGGATCATTACAAGCCAAAGAAACTTATACCATTATTGCTGAATTTGAAAATTCTGGCGGATTAAAAGTTAAAGCTCCAGTGGTAGTTGGCGGTGTCAAAATTGGTCGCGTTAGTGCAATTAATTTAGATCAAAAAAATTTTCGTTCAGTAGTTAAAATGGCAATTGATCCTGAATATAATCAATTACCTGATGACAGTTCGGCCAGCATTTTTACTTCGGGATTATTAGGCGAAAAATATGTCAATTTAGCCCCCGGCGGTTCAGATACGACTTTAAAAAATGGCAGTAAATTAGAAATTACCCAATCCGCAGTGGTATTAGAAGAATTAATTGGACAATTTTTATTTAAAGATAAAGGCGCGCCGGATAAAAAATAATGAATCAATTAAACGTTTCTTTATCTAATCAAGGTATTTTTGAATTAAGCGGTGATTTAACTTTTGCTACCATTGATCGAAAAACTCCGGCATTATGTGATTTCAATCGCATTCAAGGACAAATTATTATCGATTTAACCGCGATTATTGAAACGGATAGCGCGGGATTAGCTTTATTAATTGAATGGCTGAAACAAGCTGATACTTTACAACGTCAAATTGAATTTCGACAATTGCCTCCTCAATTAATCGCTTTAGCTGAAT
>JBEEJU010000032.1:0-8488 GCA_041169045.1 Pseudomonadota bacterium | reverse complement strand
ATTTACCCCAACCAGCATCAGCAATATGTTTGCTCAATTTAGGGTTTTTAATCATATTTTTTACTCGTAACGATTCGACGCAAACCACTTGGTTTTCGTTTATCAGTTCACGGGTCAACTTATGTAAGTTGTCCAATCGACAATCGGAGATTTTGGCGTGAATACGAGCGACTTTCAATCTGGCTTTGGCGCGATTCGCCGACCTCAGTTTTTTTCTACTCAGGTCGCGTTGTGCTTTAACAAGTTGAGATTCGTATTTAACCATAAAGCGGGGATTATCAATTTTGAGACCATTATCAGTAACAAACAAATGTTTAATGCCAACATCAATTCCGATGGTTTTATCGGTTTTTGGTAAAATTTGATTTTCAAATTCACACAGACACGAAACAAAGTAACGTCCTGCACAATCTTTGGAAATCGTAATAATGCTGGGTTCGCATGGCAAATCACGCGACCGGTGAATATCAAGCGGTTCTTTACTTTTGGCAAGAGTGATTTTGCCATCAACATATTTGAACGCGCTTTTAGTAAATTCGGCAGATTGCTTCCGATTTTTCTTTTTGAAAACAGGATATTTTGCGCGTCCTTCAAAAAAGTTTTTAAACGCCGCTTCTTGGTGACGCAAAACTTGTTGAGTGGGAACACAAGAGACTTCGTTCAAAAAACTAAATTCAGGCATTTTCTTCAATTCGGTCAGTCTTGCACTGGCTTGAAGGTAGCCGATTTTTTCTTTGCTTTGGTCGTACAAGTCAGTACGCCAACGCAGAATAGAGTTATACACAAATCGCACGCAACCAAATGTTTGAGCAAGCAAAGCCGCTTGTGCTTCAGTGGGGTAAAAACGGTATTTGTAAGCTCTATTTTTCATAGATTCACATTCTAATTTTAAAAAATGTGATTTGTAAATACTTAATAATACGGAGGTATGGCGTTTCCTCCCTGACCTGAAGGACGGGGTCTCTACGCCTAAGTTTTTGATGAATCAGTTATTTGATGTAATTATTGTCGGCGGTGGCATGGTAGGTGCTGCTTTAGCTTGCGGACTAGGCGGTAGCGATTTACGAGTTGCAGTGATTGATAATCAATTACCAACCGCTTTTGCCGCCGATCAAGCTCATGATCTACGAGTTTCCGCTTTAAGCTTGGCTTCTCAAGCGATCCTTAGTAGTGTTAATGCTTGGGACGGTATTCTTCAACGTCGTTATTGCCCATTTAAACGAATGCGAGTTTGGGAAACTCGTGGCAGCACTGAATTTTGTAGCGATAGCTTACAGCGACCGGCTTTAGGTTTTATCGTTGAAAATCGCATTATCCAATTAGCTTTATTGGATCAACTGCCGCGTTTTGAGAATATTCATTTATTTTGTCCCGCAACGATTCAACAAATAGAGTATCAATCAGCTAAGTTAAGCAAAATTTACTTAGAAAATGGACAAATTTTAACCACAAAATTAATCGTTGCCGCTGACGGTGGACAATCTCGCGTTCGATCTCAAGTAGGCATTGGTTTAACCAGTTGGGATTATCAACAGCAAGCGTTAGTAATTTATGTCAAAACCGCTTATCCTCAACAAGACATTACTTGGCAACGTTTTGTTCCGACTGGCCCTCAAGCTTTTTTACCGTTAAATGGTCAATACGCCTCGTTAGTTTGGTATCACCAAGCGGATGAAATTCAGCGTTTAAAACAATTGTCTTATTCTCAATTAATGACCGAATTATTAGCGGCTTTTCCGGCTGAATTAGGCGAATTAGAACAGATTTTAGGCACAGCAAGTTTTCCCTTACGTCGGCAACATGCTCAACGTTACGTCAAAGCTGGTGTAGCACTGATTGGTGACGCGGCGCATACGATTAATCCTCTAGCGGGTCAAGGAGTGAATATTGGCTTGTTAGACGCGGCGGCTTTAGCTGAAATTTTAATTGAAGCGAATCAACGTAAACAAAATATTGCCGAATTAACGGTATTAAATCGTTATGAGAAATGTAGGCGCGCCGAAAATTTAAAAATGATGACTTTAATGGATATTTTTTATCAAGTTTTCAGTCGAGATCAATTTGTATTACACTGGTTGCGTAATACCGGTTTAGAAATTGCCGATAATATTAGCCCTTTTAAACACAAAGCCATGAAAATCGCTATGGGATTGGAAGGTCAATTACCCAAATTAGCCCGAGGAATTCCGTTACTTTAAAGATTTTTTTATCGGCTTTTATTGTATAGCGTTTGCCTTAAAAACTCAAAATTTGAAGTTAAATTGACAACGCTTTCATTTTTTTAACTTTATTGAATAATTTTTGTTTGATCATGATTGAAATTGAATATGAATTTCGCCAAGAAGATTTAGTGCATTTTAATGAGTTATGTATCGCTAAAAATCCCTTATTACAAAAGGAATTACATCGAAATCGTTTATTTACGCCCGCAGCGATGTTCTTAATTGGCTTTTTTTATTATGTGTATTATCACGATATTACCACCACCGCTTATATTGTCGGATTGGCTTTTTTATGGGCTATGATTTCTCCTTATACAACGAAAATGGATTTTCGCCGACAAATTTTAGCAAAATATACTGATGCTGAAAAAAAAGATTTATTTGGTATACATAAAGTCATTATCGATCCGAATTATTTAATTGATAAAATGCCCGGCGGTAGACATAAAACAGCTTGGTCAGAAGTAATGCGTATCGAACAAAATAAAGAATATATTTATATTTATACCGATTTAAAATCGGCAATTATTATTCCTTTAGAAACCGTAATACAAGGTAATATTGAACAATTTACTACTGAAGCGGAAAAAATAATTGCACGTTATGAAACTTAATCCTATTTTGAAAAATTAATCCTCGCTATTTATTATGTTAAATTTTAAAAATTTGGGCTTGAGGCGCGGCTATTTATTATTATTTAAGCAAGCCAATTTAACTATTCATCAGCAACAAAAAGTCGGAATTACTGGCGCGAATGGCACTGGAAAATCCAGCTTATTTGCTTTATTACGCGAAGAATTAACTGCGGATGAAGGTGAATTGTCTATGCCACCGCAATTAGCGATTGCTCATGTGGCTCAAGAGACTCCGGCATTGAATTGTAGCGCAATGGATTATGTGATTGACGGCGATAAACCTTTACGAGAATTACAACATCAATTAAAACAAGCTGAATTCAATCATCAAGGATTAAAAGTCGCGGAATTACATGCGCAATTAGACCTTATTGGAGGTTATACCGCCGAAGCTAGAGCTGGAAGATTATTAACCGGTTTAGGATTTAATCATCATCAACATTCACAACCGGTATCGAATTTTTCAGGTGGATGGCGAATGCGATTAAATTTAGCCCAAGCCTTAATGTGTCGATCCGAATTATTATTATTGGATGAGCCAACGAATCATTTGGATTTAGAAGCGGTTATTTGGTTACAAGAATGGTTAAATAAATATCAGGGAACTTTATTATTAATTTCGCATGATCGTGATTTTCTTGATGATATTACTACGCATATTATTCATATTGAACAACAGAAACTCACTTTATATACCGGAAATTATTCGGCATTTGAACGAATGCGTGCGGAGAAATTGGCTCAACAACAATCGGCTTTTGAAAAACAACAACGAGAAATTGCGCATATCCAAAGTTTTATTAACCGTTTTAAAGCCCAAGCGACTAAAGCTAAACAAGCTCAAAGTCGAATTAAATCATTAGAACGAATGGAATTAATTGCGCAAGCCCATGTGGATTCGCCATTTCATTTTACTTTTGCCAAACCGACTAAAATTCCCAATCCTTTATTACAATTAGAACAAATAGATATTGGTTATTCAAATACCGTGATTGTGCGTAATATTAATTTAACCATTACGCCTGGCAATCGAATTGGATTATTGGGGCAAAATGGCGCGGGTAAATCCAGTGTTATGAAAGTATTAGCGAATGAATTAATCCCCATTAAAGGTAAAATGCTTTTTGCCGATCAAATCAATATTGGTTATTTTGCCCAACATCAATTAGAACAATTACATTTAAATCAGAGTCCATTATGGCATTGTCAACAATTAGATCGTCAAGCGACTGAAAAAGAATTACGGCATTTTTTAGGCGGATTTGATTTTTGTGGCGATAAAGTTTTAGAACCGATCGCGCCTTTTTCGGGGGGTGAAAAAGCTCGTTTGGTATTGGCTTTATTGGTTTATCAAAATCCCAATTTATTATTATTGGATGAGCCGACAAATCATTTAGATTTGGAAATGCGCGAGGCTTTAATTTTGGCATTACAAAATTATCAAGGCGCAATGATTGTGGTTTCACATGATCGACATTTATTACGTTCGGTTACTGATCAATTTTTATTAGTTGCAGATCAAAAATTAATTGAATTCGATGGCGATTTAGAAGATTATCGAAATTGGTTAGCCGATCAGAAAAAAAATGCTGAACCCAAAATCGATGAAATTAATGATAATATTGAATTATCGCGTAAACAACAACGAAAACAACAAGCTGATCGGCGATTACGTTTAAAACCGTTATTAGATGCGGTTAAAAATGCTGAATCAGCACTGGAATTATATCATCAACAACAGCAACAATTAGAACAACAATTAGCTGATCCAAATATTTATTTGGATACTGAGAAATCGCATTTAAAACAATTATTAGAGCAAAAAAATCGCATTGATGAGGCGTTAATTCAAGCCGAAACTGATTGGTTAATTGCACAAGAACATTTAGAAGCCGCAGAATAAATCATGTTAGAATTATTAAAACTTTTTTATCAATTATGTTTGCTCAAAAAATCGCCACAAGATATTCCTTATTCTTGGATTTTGAATCGATTATTAATATTAATTTATATATTGATTAGTTTTTTATTATTTTTAATGAGTGCTTCTGTTTTCAAAGCGGGTTTACAGGTTTGTACTGATTTATTCATTATTATCATATTCACGAGATTATTATTGTGGTGGGTACATAAATCAGAACGTTATCAACAAACCTTATCCGCATTATTAGGCAGCGACGCACTCATTAGTTTTATCGCATTACCTGCTACTGCTAGTTTATTAGTACCAACTGCAAGCAGCACTTTAAGTGTATTTGCATTGTTGATGATTATTTTATTAATGCTGTGGCATTGGGTTATTATTGGTCATATTTTTCGTCATGCTTTATCACAAACGATCAGTTTTGGTTTGGGAATTTCATTATTATATATGATGTCCGCTTATCAAATTATGGGATTTTTATTTCCGGAGTCTAATTAATTTATAGCTTAATTTATTTCCAAGCTATAGATATTTTAATTAAGCAATCATTTTTATAATTATAATATTTTTTGGGAGGACAGAATTATGATTGGTCGAGTGCAAAGTTACAATAAAGAAGTGCAAACGGGTGTTATTGAATATCAACAACAATTTTTTGAATTTCATATTGATGTTTGGTTATCTAAATCAATGCCCGAAGTCGGAAGCGATGTTGATTTTTTAGAACAAGATGGAATAGTCACTGAAGTGAATTTATTAGGGGCTTATACTCAAGATTTGCGTCCGGTTAAATCGCGCTGGATTGCTGCAATATTAGGATTTGTTTTAGGCGGAGCGGGAATTCATCGGCTGTATTTAGGCTACTATGGCATTGCCGTTATGCAATTAATAGTGACTTTATTAACTGGAGGTTACGGTGTCCTTTGGGGATTTATCGAAGGTTTTTTAATTGCAACCGGACATTTTTACAAAGACGCTAAACGCAGACCCTTGAAATAATTACTCTTTTCTTGGATGATGGTTAGATTTTTATCGTTGGAAGTTCCTTATTCAAAATTGTTATTCATTGCCATATTATTTTCAATTGCAATATCTGAATTGATAGTTTGTAGCATGGATTTATTGCTCAATTATCAAATTACGTTTGATTATGTATTAACCGGTTTTATTACGCCAATCATCGTATCGATTATCATTACCCCAACCTTTATTCATTTCATTCAATTACAAAAAGAAGATGCTTTAAAATTTCAACATTTAGCTGAAACGATTCAACAGCAATCCGAAATATTAATGCAAAATCATCGTCAATTGGCTTTGCAAAAATTAGCTTTGGATAAAAGCGAATCGCAATTAAAAGCTTTGTTTAATAATATGGATAGTGGAATATTGATTTTCAGTTATGATAATCAATATCGAACGTTTGTATGTAAAGCCTCTAATCTTAAAGCTCAACAAATAGAAAATTTATCTGTCAATGAATTGGTTAATCGTTCTTTAGAAGATATTTTTTCTTACATTAATACGGCTGATTTAATTAAAACATTTATTCAAGTATTAAAAACAAATGCTTCTCAATCATTGACATGGTCTTTTTCTAAAAAATCTGAATTAAATTGGTATGAATACCATATCTTTGCTTTACCTAATCAAGAAATTGTTTTAATTTACAATGATATTAGTGAGCGGAAAAGAATCGAATTATCTTTACAAAAAAGTGAAACCCGATTTCGCGCAATTATCGAAGCCTCACCAATTCCATATGCGTTAAATGATAAAGATTTAAATATTGTTTTTTTAAATTCAGCTTTTACCAAAATATTTGGTTACGATATAGTAGATATTCCTAGTGTATATGAGTGGTGGCCTAAAGCTTATCCTGATGCAAATTATAGACAATGGGTTATCGATTCTTGGATGCAACGATTAAATTTTCATAAACAACATCCCGAACAATTTTTTGAGCCTTTGGAAGTAAATGTTCATTGTAAAAACGGTGAAATAAAAACCGTATTATGTAGTACAGCCGATTTGCCTGAAAGTTTAAATGATATTCATTTAGTAGTTTTATATGATGTCAGTGAATTAAAATTAGCTGAGAAACAGCGGCTACAATTTATTGAACAATTGGAAGCCAAAGAAAAACAAAATCGTTTAATTTTAGATTGTGCTGGCGAAGGGATTTATGGAATAAATTTACAGGGAAATATTTTATTTATTAATCAAGCCGCTTGTGATATGCTTGGTTATCAAGTAGAAGAGTTATTACACGTTTCAATTCATCAAAAAATTCATCATAGTTATCCAAATGGATTACCTTATCCTATTGAAAATTGTCCCACTTATCAAGCAATGCAATTAGGTATCAATTATAATGTCCGTAATGAATTATTATGGCGTAAAGATGGTTCAAATTTTTTTACTGATTTCACTAGCGCGCCGTTAATTAATAATGAATCAATTGTAGGTGCAGTGGTCGTATTTAAGGATATTAGTGAACGCAAAATTGCGGAAACAGCTCTAATTGAAAGCGAAAATAGATTCCGTGAATTATTTACACATATCCCAATTGCTTATCAGTCTTTAGATCAAGAAGGGCGTTATCTCGATGTCAATGAATTTTTATGTCAATTATTAGGTTATTCACGAGAATATTTATTAGGAAAATGTTTTAGTGAATTTTGGCCACCATCGAATCGATCTCTTTTTTCCCAAAAATTAAAAAACTTTATTCTTAAAGGAGAGGTTTGTAGTGAATTAGAATTATTAACTGCTCAAAATGAAATTATTACCGTTATTGTTGAGGGAAGAATTCAACGGGATTTAAAAGGAGATTTTCTTCGCACTCATTGTGTTTTAGTCAATATTAGTGAACGTAAACAATTTGAAAATGCGTTAAATAAATCGAATGCGGATTTAGAACAATTTGCTTATAGTGTTTCTCATGATATGCGTCAACCTTTACGCGCAATTAGCAGTCATTTACAAATTTTGCAAAAAACTTTATTAAATCAATTAATCGATGATGATCGTGAAACTTTATTATTTGCTTTAGAGGGGGCAAAACGTATGGATGCGATGATTGTTTCTTTATTAGATTATTCTCGCGTTGGGCGAAAAACGCAAATGAAAATGTGGATTAATAGTCGTTTGAGTTTAAATAATGCGTTAGATTTTTTAAAAATTCAATTGGAATCTTTAGCGATTTCTGTCAATATTAAAGGCGAATGGCCACAAATTTTTGCTAGTCATGAAGAACTCACCCGTTTATTTTTGAATTTACTTTCTAATGCAATTAAATATCGTGAAGCGAATAATTTTTCTGCGATTGATATTCATAGCATGATTACGCCGACTTATTGGCAGGTATCAATTCAGGATTATGGGATTGGCATTCATCCTAATCAAATGGATCGTTTGTTTCAATTTTTTAGCCGATTACAACCGCGCAGTAGATTTGAAGGTACTGGAATGGGATTAGCTTTATGTAGGCGAATTGTGCAAAATCATCAAGGAAAAATTTGGGTGGAGTCTGCTGGAGAAGGTTTAGGTTCTTGTTTTCATTTTCAATTAGCTTTGACAAAACTGATTGAAAATTAACCAAAATATTTAGTAAATATTATTGCTTATAAGCAATAACATAGAGTATTTTTAATTCAACATTATTGACTATAACATATTGAAATTGTTTAGAGAATTTTACGGTC
>JBEEJU010000031.1:0-4117 GCA_041169045.1 Pseudomonadota bacterium | reverse complement strand
ACAGGGAATGGCTATTTTCCGATTATTTTCGGAATTATTTTTATTTCTGTAGGTTTTTTAGGCATAGCTCAACTGTTAAAAAATTATGGAAAACTTGAAAAAGAAGCAGGGTTTATTCATTTGAAAGCAGAAAGCAATAATTTATCATTAGCCCCTTTTGTTGGCTCACGCATTGTGAGTTATCAATGGAAAGAAATCGAAAAAATTATATTAACAAAACGTTTAGTATCAATAGATACTGATGAATCCAGTTACTGCAGAAATCAGATTATTTTTTATTTCAAGCCTAACTGTTTTAACAAATCAGAGAGTGTTATAAAAAAGATTTGGGAGTTTAGTAAATATCATATTCAAGAATCTCCCTCTCGGCATTGTCTCATCTGTTTTGTTGCTTTCCCGAAAAATCAGGCAGAAAATGTGAGAAATGAACTCATGCGCTTTGCTCCAGAATCTATTGATATTAGTGTTTACAATACAGTGACTTTAGATTATAAGAAAAAAAACGAAACGTTTGAGAGCTAGATTTAAAAATATCGCTATATTAAAAACTTATCTTTCTTAACCTAAAATGAAAAAAAATATCCTAGAAGAAAACAAAACCTATACTTTTTCTGATTATTTTAAACTGACTTATTCGACCCGCGATATAGTCGCAGAATTTGGTTATCAGTTTAAATACGAACAATTAACTTTACCGCAAAAAGAAATTGCAAATCCGCATTTTGAAAACTTAAAA
Organism: Pseudomonadota bacterium; assembly: GCA_041169045.1. Taxonomy (GTDB): domain Bacteria; phylum Pseudomonadota; class Gammaproteobacteria; order Methylococcales; family Methylomonadaceae; genus CAIQWF01. The sequence continues at coordinate 3,381 of JBEEJU010000031.1, read as the reverse complement.
AATGTGTATTACAAAAAATTACAGCATATTTCGCTCAATTCCGAAGCAGCAAAACGTGAATTTTTTATTTCTCCGTTGCTGTTGGAACTACTCGATTATATTGAACTGGAAATTGACGTAGAGTATTTACTTAATGTCAACGATAAGTTAAAAGGTACGATTGATTATTTTTTAAAATCAAAACACAGTTTTATTATCATTGAAGCGAAAAATGCCGATCTTGATAAAGGCTTTACTCAATTAGCCATGGAATTAATTGCGATTGACAATTATTTAGATGAGAATGAGCAAGCGTTTTTATACGGTTCGGTGACGATTGGCAATATGTGGCAATTTGGCGTATTGGATAGAAAAAATAAAACTATCACAAAGGATATTGATGCTTTTTTAATTCCTGCGCAATTAGAAAAATTATTTTCTATATTTTTAGGAATTTTATCCGCTTAATTATAAAGTGAGATAAAAACAACTCACTAAACATTAGCTCTGCTTTAAAAAATTTAACTTAAACAAACCACAAAACCATGCAAGAAACATACAACCCCTCCGAAATTGAACAAACCGCCCAACACGCTTGGGAAGTCTCCAACATTTTCAAAGCCGTAGAAAATCCTGACAAGGAAAAATTCTACTGCCTGTCCATGTTCCCCTATCCGAGCGGCAAACTGCATATGGGGCATGTGCGCAATTACACCATCGGCGACGTGATTAGCCGTTATCAGCGCATGTTAGGTAAAAACGTGCTGCAACCGATGGGCTGGGATGCGTTTGGCTTGCCGGCTGAAAATGCGGCAATGAAACACGGCGTTCATCCTGCCAAATGGACGTATCAAAACATTGACTATATGCGTGAGCAATTGAAACGCTTAGGCTTTGCTTACGACTGGTCACGCGAAATCGCCACGTGCGACCCTAGCTATTTTCGCTTTGAACAATGGTTTTTCCTGAAATTATTGTAAAAAGGCTTGGTTTATAAAAAAACCGCACCGGTGAATTGGTGTCCGCACGATGCCACCGTGTTAGCCAATGAGCAAGTGATTGAAGGCTGTTGCTGGCGTTGCGATACGCCGGTGGAGCGCAAAGAAATTTCGCAATGGTTTTTGAAAATCACCGCTTACGCCGATGAATTGTTGAAAGATTTAGACACACTCGAAGGTTGGCCGGAACAGGTGAAAACCATGCAAGCCAATTGGATTGGGCGTTCTGAAGGCGTGGAAATGGATTTTATTGTCGCGGACAGTGGCGAAGCGTTGCGCATTTATACCACCCGTCCTGATACTTTGATGGGCGTGACATACCTTGCGGTGGCTGCGGAACATCCACTTGCGAAACGGGCAGCGGAAAATAATCCAGCGATTCAAGCATTTATTGAAGATTGCAAAAAAATGGAAACCTCCGAGGCCGCAATGGAAACAATGGAAAAACGCGGTATTGCCTCCGGTTTAACCGCGATTCATCCGATTAGCGGCGAACCAGTGCCGGTTTGGATTGCGAACTTCGTGTTAATGGGCTACGGCACGGGCGCGGTGATGGCGGTTCCGGCGCATGACCAGCGCGATTATGAATTTGCGCAAAAATACGGCATTGCGATTAAAGCGGTGATTAAAGCGGCAAACGGTGAAGATGACAGCATTGAAAATCAAGCCTTTACCACCAAAGGCGTGTTGTTTAATTCCGATGAATTTGATGGGCTAACTTTCAGCCAAGCCTTTACTGCAATTGCAGAAAAATTGGAACGTGAAGGCAAAGGTCAGCGCAAAGTGAATTTCCGTCTCCGTGATTGGGGCGTATCACGGCAACGTTATTGGGGCGCACCGATTCCGGTGATTTATTGCGACGATTGCGGCACTGTTCCCGTGCCGGATGAGCAATTGCCGGTGACGCTGCCGGAAGATGTGGTGTTGGACGGTTCGCAATCTCCGCTCGCTGCGCATCCGACTTTCCCTCATACCCCTTGTCCTCAGTGCGGTAAAGCCGCTAAACGCGAAACCGATACTTTCGATACGTTTATGGAATCCTCCTGGTATTTTGCCCGTTTCGCATCCCCGCAAGCCGACACAATGCTGGATGAACACGCCAATCATTGGCTGCCGGTAGATCAATATATTGGCGGGATTGAACACGCGATTTTGCATTTACTCTATGCGCGGTTTTTCCATAAATTGATGCGTGATGAAGGACTTGTGACCAGCAACGAGCCGTTTAAAAATCTCTTAACGCAAGGCATGGTGGTCGCGGAAACGTTTTATCAAACCGATGCACACGGGCATAAACACTATTTTAATATGACCGAAATTGAGGTCGAGCGCGACAGCAAAGGCAAAATTTGCGGGGCGAAACTGCTCAGTGACGGTTCGCCGGTGACGATTGGCGCAACGGAAAAAATGTCGAAATCGAAAAATAACGGTGTTGACCCGCAACTGCTGATTGATAAATATGGCGCGGACACCGTGCGTTTGTACACCATGTTTACCTCGCCACCGGATCAATCGCTGGAATGGAATGATGCCGGTGTGGAAGGGGCGCAGCGTTTCTTGAAACGGTTGTGGCGACAAGCGCATTTGCATGTCAGCGCGGGGTTGAGTGCAACACCTGTGGATAAAGCGAGTTTAAGCGAGGGGCAAAAAGCGATTCGCCGCCAATTGCATCAAACGCTGGCAAAAGTCAGTGATGATTTGAACCGCCGCCATACTTTTAATACCGCGATTGCCGCGAATATGGAATTGCTGAATGCGTTGAACAAATTTGAGGATGATTCGGCTAATGGCAAGGCGATTCGGCAGGAAATTCTGGAAGGCATTGTGTTGATGCTGTCGCCGATTGTGCCGCATATTGCGCGGCAGTTGTGGTTTGATTTGGGACATGCGCAGGATGTGGTCACTGAACGCTGGGCGAGCGTGGATGAGTCGGCGTTGCAGCAGGAGTCGGTGCAGATGATGATTCAGGTGAATGGCAAGATTCGCGGCAAGATTGAGGTTGCTTTGACTGCCAGCAAAGAAAGTATTGAAGCGCAGGCGTTGGCGAATGAGGACATTAAAAAATTGATTGGTGAAAATCCAATTAAGAAAATGATTGTTGTGCCGAATAAGTTGGTGAGTATTGTGATTTAACTTTAAACAAAAAAACCTGCCGGATTTTTTGATTTGGCAGGTTTTAAAGCTACGTTGTCTCCAAAGTTTTATATTTAGCCTAGAAAGGAGATATTTTAGAATACTATAGTATGTAGATTTATAGTTAGCATTGGATATAAATTGTGTTCTATGAAATCTGATACTTTAATTAAATTCGGTGAAATAGTGCGTAAAAAACGCCAAGAAAGAGGTTTGTCTCAGGAAGACTTTGCCGAATTAGTTGGAGTACATAGAACTTATGTTGGAATGA
>JBEEJU010000030.1:0-4628 GCA_041169045.1 Pseudomonadota bacterium | reverse complement strand
TGTTCTAAAACATCTTCAATGGTAATTAAGCCTGAGGCTAATCCGTATTCATCAATAACAATTGCCATATGATTTCGTTCAGTACGAAATTCTTTTAATAAAACATTTAACCGTTTACTTTCAGGAATCACACAAACCGGACGCATAATATCGCCGACTTTGCGTTTATGATGATGATGAAAAATATGTCTTAATAAATCTTTAGCCATCAAAATACCCACGACCTTACTGCGATCATCCTCAATTACCGGAAATCGGGAATGGGCAAATTCGATCACTAAAGGCAATACCGCTTCTAATTCCGCATCATATGGTACAACGACCATTTGTACTCGTGGAATCATAATGTCGCGGACGCGCATTTGCGTTACTTGCAACACGCCTTCAATCATATTCAGAGTGTCGTTATCCAACAAATGTCTGGCGCGAGCATCGCGTAAAATAGCTAATAATTCGTCTTCATCAGGTTGATACAACTCCCCTGTTAAAAATTGATTCAGCCGAGTTAGCCAACTTTTATTGGACTGACGCGGCGACTTGCCGTCGTTCATGGAAAAATCACTTCCTGATAAGGATTTGCAATAGTTAATTGATGTAACAAATTGATTTCTAAGCTTTCCATCAGTAAAGCCTCGGCTTCTTGCTGATGATCATAACCGCGCAAATGTAAAATGCCGTGAATCACCAAATGCGCCCAATGATGTAGTAAAGGTTTATGTTGTATTTGAGCTTCTTCAGCCACTAAAGGGGCGCAAATGATTAAATCTCCTAATAAATTAAGCTCAATTCCTTCAGGGACTTCAAACGGAAAACTTAAAATATTAGTTGCTCCTGTTTTATGTCGATAAGCTTGATTAAGTTGCGCACTTTCAGCTTTATCGACTAAGCGGATAACGATCTCAAAAATTTGATCCTGATCGGCAAGCGCGAGATCAACCCAGGTTTGAAAATCGCTTAACTGAGGTAATACCTTGATTTCAGTGGCAATTTGTAGATCAATGAGATTCATGATTGACTCTGTTCATGATGTTCATAGGCAGCAACGATGCGCTGAACCAGTGGATGTCTCACTACGTCGCGTTTATTAAAAAAGGTAAAACTAATCCCTTCAACCGCCGGTAAAATATTTAACACTTGACGTAATCCCGAAGGTTGGTGATTGGGTAGATCGATCTGGGTAACATCACCAGTAATCACTGCGGTTGAACCAAATCCCAAGCGCGTTAAAAACATTTTGATTTGTTCTGGTGTGGTATTTTGCGCTTCATCCAAAATAATAAACGCATGAGAAATCGTCCGTCCGCGCATAAAAGCTAAAGGCGCAACTTCAATCACTTGACGTTCTAGCAGTTTTTCCACCCGTTCATAACCTAGCATTTCGTACAAAGCGTCGTATAACGGTCGCAAATAAGGGTCAACTTTTTGTGCTAAATCTCCGGGTAAAAAGCCTAATTTTTCCCCTGCTTCAACCGCTGGACGTACCAAAATAATTCGCTGCACTTGCTCAGTTTGCAACGCTTCAATCGCACAAGCGACCGCTAAATAAGTTTTACCTGTACCCGCAGGGCCAATGCCAAAATTAACGTCGTGAGATAAAATTTTTTGTAAATAAGCTTGCTGATTTCTACCACGACCTTTAATTAGTCCGCGTTTTGTTTTAATAACTACTGGAGATTCATTTGGAAAAACATCAGCTTCATTATCGACATTCGCTTCTTGTAAAATTAAATGAATTAATTCGGTATTAATTAATTCAGTAGCCGCACATATAAATAATTGTTCGATAATCATGCAAGCAATTTTAACCGCCGATTTTAAACCGGTAATTTCAAAATCGTAACCGCGATTCGCAATTTCGACTTGTAATCGCTGTTCTAAATAACGTACATGATGATTTTCAGTGCCACAAAAATTAGCCAATCGTGCATTATCAATTGGCTGTAAACTGAGTTTTTGGCTATAAAAGGTACTCACAATTCACTCGCTATTTTATTGCCAATTGAAAAATCAATTAATCGCCCGCGTAATGAATTAGGTAAAGCTTCGGTAATTTCTACTTCAACAAAATGTCCAATTAAACGCGCATGACCCACAAAATTAACTACGCGATTATTTTCAGTGCGTCCGGTTAACTGTAGAGGATTTTTTTTCGATAATCCCTCAATTAAAATCCGTTGACGAGTGCCAATCATTTGTTGAGCAATTTGCTCGCTTAATTGCTCTAAACGTTGTTGTAATTGTTGTAAACGCTGTTTTTTTGTCGATTCACTGACATTATCGACAAAATCTGCCGCAGGAGTTCCCGGGCGCGGGCTATAAATAAAACTAAAAGAAATATCGAATCCCACCTCATCAATTAACGATAAAGTATCTGCAAAATCTGCGTCGGTTTCCCCGGGAAAACCGATAATAAAATCTGAAGATAAACTAATGCCAGGACGAGCTTCTTTGATTTTCGCAATCGTTTGTAAATATTCCGCGCGCGTATGTCCGCGTTTCATTAATTGTAAAATCCGATCACTGCCACTTTGTACCGGCAAATGTAAATGACTGACTAATTGCGGAATTTGCGCAAAAGCCTCAACTAAATCATCGGTAAATTCAATCGGATGGGAAGTGGTAAACCGAATCCGCTCAATACCATCAATCGCTGCAACATAATGTAATAATAAAGCAAAATCAATCACATCGCCGTCATCATTGAGTCCACGATAAGCATTTACATTTTGTCCTAATAAATTCACTTCACGCACACCTTGTTCGGCTAATATGCTGATTTCATTCAAAACATCGGTGAGCGGGCGACTGATTTCTTCACCGCGAGTATAAGGCACTACACAAAAAGTACAGTATTTACTACAACCTTCCATCACCGAAACAAACGCTTTCACCCCTTCAGCACGAGGTTGTGGCAACGCATCAAATTTTTCAATTTCTGGAAAAGAAATATCCACCACTGGCTGCCGTTGTTCACGAGCTTGATTTAACAATTCAGGTAAGCGATGTAAAGTTTGAGGACCAAAAACAATGTCCACATATGGCGCACGTTGTTGAATCGCCGCGCCTTCTTGACTTGCAACACAACCGCCTACGCCAATAATGACTTCAGGACGGTGCTGTTTAAAAGTTTTCCAACGTCCAATCGCAGAAAACACTTTTTCCTGCGCTTTTTCTCGCACTGAACAGGTATTAAGTAATAATACGTCAGCTTCCTCAGGATTTTCAGTCAGTTGCATACCGTGAGAAGCTTGTAACACGTCACGCATTTTGTCAGAATCATACACATTCATCTGACAACCATTGGTTTGAATATACAGTTTTTGCGTCATAATAAGTTTAAATTGTCGCGCTAAAAATTAATGTGAAAAATTGTCTCGGCGACATTCACTGGGAATGTAATCTTCTGACCATGCACTCAATTTAATTTTGCGAGGTTCAATGTGAAAAGGTTTTTTATCTTTAAATCCTTGACCGGTCAATAAGTTAACATCGCAACTGCCTTCATCACCTGCTTCTAAATCATTGTAAGCGTACGCAGTAACAAAAAAATCTGGGCGACGATATTCGATTGAAATGCGTTGACTCCACCGATGTTGCCCTACGCTACTGTTTTCCGCATTCACCGTTAACACCGGAGTTTTTTCATTGGTTTTAACCGATAACGAAGGTTGAGTACCGGGTAAAATTCCCGCCCATACCAAGCCTTTTTTATGGAGTTTTAAATCTAAATCTCCTTTAATATTAGCAAAATACAGATATAAATCGGCTTGATTGCCAGATTTCAGCAATACCGCAGAATCGATAAAATGATCGCTGTTCCAATCCACTGCAATGGTACTCAGTACCTGATTCGCCGGCATTTCAGAACTGGGTTCATCAATCGGGATTTTTTTAGGTTCGATCATTTTGACATCTTCTAAGTCGATTTTTGCCGGAATTTTGTCTTCGACAACAGGTTTATGCTGTGGTTCACTGATACTTTTTTTACTAGGTTGTTCAACTATTCTTTCAATTTCAATAGGTTGCACTGTTAAAGGTTTAGGTTCGGTAATCGGTTTAGGTAGCACAATTGGAGCAACCTCAATCACCGACTTAGGCTCAGGTTTTGGTTCTATTTTAGGTTCAATAAGATTAAGCGGAGCCGCTTCTGTCAGCGGTTTTTTGCTTTCTTTAATCTCAATTTTAGCTTCAACAGGTTTTAATTCCGGTTGTTGAATCTCATTCAGCTTAACTTCCGCCGGAACTTTTATTTCTACCGGCTTAGTTTCGGGTAATTTTACGACCTCTGGTAAAACCACTAGCGGCGCAGGTTTACTTAACTCCACAGAATTATGGTTAATATTTGGTGCTAAATTGTTAGCAGTTGATTCAGGTAGCGGATTCGGTTTAGCAGCATCGGATTCCGTATTTGAAGCAGATGAACTATTTTCGGGTTCAGCCTCAACAACTTCTACCCACCGACGTTTTTGACGATGCCATTGATAGCGTCTATGTCGTGAACGGTGATGTGAACGAGTGATTTTCTTGACAACTGGAATTTGTTTTGGACGAGATTTAACTTCAACTTTGTCATGCGTTTCGGTTTTATTGTGATTATGCTCTTCCTCTTTTTTAGGCTCTACCGAATG
>JBEEJU010000029.1:0-9201 GCA_041169045.1 Pseudomonadota bacterium | reverse complement strand
ATAAGATATGATTGAAAAAAAACGTACGGGTGGAGAATTAGCCACTCGTCCTTTACATTTTATTTGGATTTGTGATTGTTCTGGTTCAATGACAGGTGATAAAATTCAATCACTGAATCATGCAATTCGTGAATCTATTCCAGCAATGCAAAGCGTAGCGGCGGATAATCCATATGCAAAAGTCTTAATTCGCGCTATTAAATTTTCTGATGGAGCTGAATGGCATATTGCCGAGCCTACTTTAGTCAATGAATTTAAATGGCAGGATTTAGAAGTTGAAGGATTAACCGATATGGGAAAAGCCCTGTTATTATTAGCCGAGCAATTAAAAATGCCGCCAATGAATGAACGCGCATTACCGCCGGTATTAGTGTTAATTTCTGATGGACAACCTACTGATGATTTTGAAGATCATTTAGCCACTTTAATGCAATTACCTTGGGCAAAAAAAGCAGTGCGCATTGGAATTGCGATTGGTGAAGATGCGGATATAAGTATTTTGGAAAAATTTATTGCCAATCCTGAAATTAAAGCGTTAAAAGCCAATAATGCGGAACAATTAATTCGATATATTCGTTGGGTTTCTACTGCCGTATTAAAATCCGCTTCAGCTCCGGCAAGTCAAGCGAATTTATCCAGCAATAGCAATGTTCCTATTCCGCCATTACCGATGGTCACCATTACCAGTGCTGCCGATGTATGGTAATTGAATGGCGAAGCTTAATTGCGACAATAACGGGCGCGAATCATAAACGATTACAATTACCTAATCAAGATGCGATTGAAATCAATCATTCGCCTTTAATTATTGCCGTTGCTGATGGTCATGGTGGAGCGAATTATCCCTATAGTGATTTGGGGGCGCAATTTGCTGTTAAAGCGGCTATTCAAATTTTAACTCATTTATTTACTAATGAAGCTGAATTGTCCTTAAGTCAAATTAAACGCTGGGGCGAAGAATCGATTCCCAAAATATTACATTTATGGCAGCAACAAATTAATGATTATTGTGATAATTCTCTCACGATTCAACATCATGATTATCGAGAATTCGGTAGCACTTTATTAATTACATTAATTTTATCTCGTTGTATTTTATATTGGCAATTAGGAGATGGTGAAATAATCATTTTAACTACCGATCAACAATTATATTATCCCATTCCTAAAGATCAACGTTTAATCGCGAATCAAACGACTTCATTATCCAGTCGTTATCCTTGGCAGGAATTTCGGTTTTATTTTCAACCTTTATTAACCGATTTCATTCCAGAAATGATTGTTTTAAGCACGGATGGTTATCCGAATGCTTTTAGTGAATCGATTGGATTTGAACAAGCAATTAAAGATATTTATCAATTTCTCCAATTGTATGGTGAGAAATGGGTTAATGCGCATTTAATTGAATGGTTAAATGAGGCTTCTATTCAAGGAAGTGGTGATGATATAACACTTGCTCTTATTTATCGTTCTTATACTCCTTAATTTCTTTTTTATTTCAAAAAATAACCTGTTTTTTATGATTAAAGTTGCAATCGTTGGTGGCACTGGATATACCGGTGTCGAATTATTACGCATTTTAGCATTACACCCAGAAGTTGAAGTGATTGCTGTGACTTCACGCGCTGATACGGGTAAAAAAATTGCGGCGATTTATCCGAATTTATATGGCCTTTATGCCGGAGAATTTTGTTCTCCTGAATTAGATCATTTAATTCAAGCTGATGTCGTTTTTTTTGCTACGCCTAATGGCACGGCAATGCAAATGGCACCTGCTTTGTTAGCCGCTGGAATTAAGGTCATTGATTTATCTGCAGATTTTCGTTTAAAAAATCCTCAACAATGGGAACAATGGTATGGTATGACGCATGTTTGTCCGGAATTAATTTCACAAGCTATTTATGGTTTGGTCGAAATGAATCGTTCATTGATTCGTGAAGCGCAATTAATTGCTTGTGCCGGATGTTATCCGACCGCCGTGCAATTGGGATTATTGCCTTTAATCGAAAATCATTTATTAATTCACGATCAAATTATTGCTGATGTAAAATCAGGCGTTAGTGGAGCTGGACGTAAAGCTGAATTAGCGATTTTAATGAGTGAAACTGGCGAAAGTTTTAAAGCCTATTCAGTTAATGGACATAGACATTTACCCGAAATTCAGCAAAATTTATCTCTAATTGCTAATCGTGAAATAAAGTTGACTTTTGTACCGCATTTAACGCCAATGATTCGCGGTATTCATGCCACTTTATATGTGCAAACTTCCGTAACGATTCATGAATTACAAACTGTATTTGAGCAACGCTATGCTAACGAAACTTTCGTAACCGTATTACCGTTGGGATCACATCCGGATACGCGAAATGTGCGCGGCAGTAATCAGTGTCAAATTGCTTTACATCAGCCTCAAGGGGGCGATATAACTGTGATTTTGGTGGTGATTGACAATTTAGTCAAAGGCGCGGCTGGACAAGCGGTACAAATCATGAATTTACTTTATAATATCGAAGAAACCGTAGGCTTAAAAACTTTAGCTTTATATCCATAATTATTTATCTTTTCATTTATGACTGAATATACGCCTTATTTTCCCAAACCACATCAACAAACCTTAAATCCAATTCAAATTGTCCAGTACGCTAATCGAGATTTATTATCGATTTGGAGCGAGTCCAATTTTCAAGCAAAATTGATGGGGATTAGGGTTTTAAATCAAGCTTTTTTTATTGCCAATTGTCCGGATGCGGTAGAACATATTTTGGTTACTCATCAAAATAATTATCAAAAAAAAGCCGCATTCATTGACAAAATTTTACACCCTTTAATCGCTAATAGTTCTCTGTTGAATCCAGATATTGATCAACAACGCTTTCAATGGTTAGAAAATAAATTATTTTCAAATCAGAGCGATAATCTTCTCTCAATTGGAATCGCTAAATTTGAACAATCGCTTTTGAATTGGAAACAAAAAGAATTTCCCTGTCAAATTCAAATTGTTGCTGAATTAAAGAAATTTTATTTGAATTATGTTTATCAAGTTTTGTTTGGTAACTCTATTACCGATAGCGTTATTGAAACCTTAATTACAGATTTTCAAGCTTATCAAAGCGCAATTGAAGCTATTGATATTATTTATTTAACTTTACCCGAATGGGTGCGTAAATCACAATGGAAATCGGTTCATCAAATTGCGCAACGAATTCACCAAACGATTGACACGCTTTTACAACAACAATTTGCTCAACCTGAGGAAAATTCAGTGCTAGGACAATGGTATTTGAGTGATAACTCATTTGTTGAACAAAATCGTTTAGCGATTCGTGATGAATTGATTTTATATGGCTTTGCAGCGCAAGAAATATTGGCGAATACTTTAACTTGGGCATTATCCATTATAATAGACAATTCTGAAATTAAATCAAAATTAATTCATGAAGCTAATCAATTTAATTTGCACTCTGAATTATCTATTTCTCAGCAATTGATTTATACACAAGCTTTTATTAAAGAAGTGTTGCGTTTATATCCGCCTTTACCGATTTTATTTCATCACGCTGAATCAGAAGATAAGATTCGTCAACGAATGATTCCTAGTGGATCGTATTTGTTAATTGTACCTTGGTTATTACACAGACATTCTGATTATTGGATTCAACCGCATATTTGTAAACCGGAAAGATTTTTGACTAATACAATTAATCAATCGCTAGATTATATTTATTTACCTTTTGGCAATTTATTCCATAATCAGGGCATTCAATCTTTTTGTTTAAATAATCTGAGTATAACCCTTGGATTATTGATTAAAGCTTTTAATTTTAATCCAATTCCAACGCAACAATTAGCGCATGAATGTCGTTTTATTTTACGACCGAATTCCGCTTTTAAATTACAAATCGATTGAGATTTAAATCACCGTCTTTTTGCCAAATAGCGTTTTTAATTAAACTTTTTATTAAAAACGCTATACGCTTTATTTTTTCAGAAATGATTTAAATCATCGCCGACATTTGCAATTGTTTATATCGTGCCGCAGCAGCAATAAATCCTGAAAATAACGGATGACCTTTTCTTGGAGTAGAGGTAAATTCTGGATGAAATTGACAAGCTAAAAACCAAGGATGATTTGGAATTTCAATCACTTCAACCAATCTTCCATCAATCGATTTTCCCGAAAAACGCATTCCCGCGCGTTCCAAAACTTCACGATACGCATTATTAAATTCATATCGATGACGATGACGTTCAGTAATCACATCTTTTTGATATAAATTAAACGCTAATGAATCCGGTTGTAACAAACATTTTTGTCCACCTAAACGCATCGTTCCACCTAAATCCGAATTAAATGCGCGATTTTCCATTTGCCCATTTTTATCCATCCATTCCGTAATTAAACCAATAACTGGATGGGGCGAAGTCGGTAAAAATTCAGTGCTATGCGCTCCTTCTAAATTAACTACATCACGCGCAAATTCAATAACCGCTACTTGCATTCCTAAACAAATTCCCAAATAAGGAATTTGATGTTCACGCGCGAATTTAACGCTGGAAATTTTCCCTTCAACTCCTCTTTCTCCAAAACCGCCAGGAACTAAAATCGCATCAACTGATTTCAACCGCGATATTCCTTCTTCTTCAATTAATTCTGAATCAATATAACTAATATTAACTTGATTGCGCGTGTGAATTCCAGCGTGAATTAAAGCTTCGTGTAAGGATTTATACGCATCAGAATGATCCACATATTTTCCGACAATTGCGATATTCACTTCATAAATACAAGCATTTAACGCATTAACCACATTTCGCCATTCATTTAAATGAGCTGGGGGAACATCGAGGCGCAGTTTTTCAACCACAATTTCATCTAATCCTTGCTCATGTAACATTAAAGGAATTCGATAAATCGTATCCGCATCGACGGCTGAAAAAACGGCTTTTTCGGCAACATTGGTAAACAAAGCAATTTTGCGTTTATCGCTTGCGGGAATTGCACATTCAGACCGACAAATTAAAATATCCGGTTGAATACCAATAGTGCGCAATTCTTTAACGGAATGTTGCGTTGGTTTGGTTTTTAATTCGCCTGCTGAGGCAATATAAGGCACTAAAGTTAAATGAATAAATAAACTGCGTTCTTGACCTAATTCCACACGAATTTGACGAATCGCCTCTAAAAATGGCAAGGATTCAATATCGCCTACCGTACCGCCAACTTCAATAATGCCAATATCCATTCCTTCAGCACTGGCATAAATTCGCCGTTTAATTTCATCGGTAATATGAGGAATCACTTGAACCGTCGCGCCGAGAAATTCACCCTTACGCTCTTTGCGTAATACCGATTCATAAACTTGTCCGGTGGTGAAATTATTTTTTTTCGACATCGTGGTTTTTAAAAAACGCTCATAATGTCCTAAATCTAAATCGGTTTCCGCACCATCTTCAGTCACAAACACTTCGCCATGTTGAAACGGACTCATAGTCCCGGGATCAACGTTGATATACGGATCAAGCTTAGTCATGGTGACTTTCAGTTGACGTTCCTCCAAAATGGCTGCCAATGAAGAAGCGGCAATGCCTTTGCCCAATGAAGAAACGACTCCGCCGGTAATAAAAATAAATTTTGTCATATTAAACGCTATACAGCTCACTCAGTAAAATGATTAGATTTTAACATCACCTAGCGATTCTATTGACTGATGATTTAGACTTTTTGAAATTTACCGCTGCTTTTTGCCGCCAACGAATAAATCCAGTTATCCATAAAATTAAAGGAACAAATCCACTAATAAAGATAAAACAACGTCCAATTAAACCGGCAATTTCTCCATTATGCAGAGGATGCAACCAATTTATAAAAGTATCTCCTGAGCTATTAAAACGTAATGGATCATGAATTGCCAATAATTGCCCATTGTATTGATCAATCCATATCATAGTTTTAGGAAACCGCTTACTAGGTTCACCCTTTTGATAAAAAATAATTCGATAACTAGCTTGATTATTTTTTGGCGTTTCAATCCAACGCAATTGGGCTTGTGGATAATAATGCTGTGCTAAATTCACCGCTTTATCAACACTTATTCTTTGAGAATCAGTTGAACGAATTGATTTAGGTTCTGGAAGTTTAGTTAATGGTGAAAAATGATTAATCATCGGATTAAATGTATCTGGCAATTCTAATAAAATTCCGGTAATTAATAATAATATAATAAGGATAAAACTATATATTCCGTTTATTTTATGTAGATCAAAAATAAATCGAGCTGGATGACTATTCTTTTTAAAAGTCAATGTCGCTTTTAATTGTCGCCAGTGTCTAGGCCACCATAAATAAATACCGGTTATTGTAACAATAAGTAATAACCCGCCAATAATAGCCATAATGGTTTTTCCAGATAAATCTAACCATAATTGATAATGCAAATCGTATAACCAAGTCATTAAATATTGCCCCCAAAATCGGCTGCTAATCACTTTAGCCGTATATGGGTTAATCCAAACAATTAATGGTGCAAAATGTAAATGGTGCGTTTCTTCAGGTTTATAATAACGCGCCATCATCATTGATTGAGAATCACGCGGTAATTCCATTCGCCAGGCACCAGTGCGTTGAGGGTGGGCTTGATGTAATGACGTTAAAATTGCTTCATACGATATTTTAGATTCAAACGTAATTGATTTTTCAAGGTGTAATGCTGGATTAAGCCACTCATCAATTTCAATATAAAACACTAATAAACTTCCAGTTAAGCCGGCAATCACAAAAATAATCCCCGCACTGAGTCCTAAATATAAATGTAACTGTAACCAAATAGCTCGCCAAGATTTAATGCTAAATAATTTCACTTCACTCATTATTAATAAATTAATCTATTTGAAAATACTGATTAATTATTTCATGAAATCATAATTGACATTCACTGCGCCATAAAATGCAATACCATCACCGGCTGAATGCAAACTTTGCGTGCCATCAGACCAAACATATTCCCAATGCGTATCGGTTAAATTTTTGGCTTGAAATTGTAATTCGACATATTTATGAACTTTATAGGATAAATCCAAATTCAATAAAGCATAACTGCCAAATTGTTGGGTTGCATTTGCCGAATCCAAGAAATAATCACCTTGTCCCGTTGTCCATAATGAGGCTTTTAATTCAGGAATCGGTTGATAATCTAAACCGGCTGAAAAAACATAATCTGGCGTATGATCAACTTGATGACCGGCAAATTGTGGGGTAGCCGGAGCAGGAGTTTTAATAATCGCTTCCTGTAATGAATAAGTCCCCCAAACACTAACTTTTTCAAATGGATTAAGTTTAAATTGAATATCAACGCCTCGTCTATCGGTAGCACCAATATTAATTGAATCATTATTTGGGCTATTTAATTGACGTTGCCATTCATTGGTTGCTGATTGTTCCCAATAAGCAATTCGACCTTCAGCCCAATTCACTGGTTTGGCTTTAATGCCAATTTCCCAGCCATTATTAATTGAAGGGGCTAAATCTTGTGCGGTTGGAGTCGTTTTATAGGTTGCAGAACCGACTGCAACTTGATAAGTTTTGCCCCAATTGCCATAAAAACTATAGCCCTCAATTGGCGTAATCACTACGCCTATTTTCGGCTGCCAAATTGCGCCATAATCATTAATCGAAGCGGTTTTGCCATTTAATTTATTGTTAAAATTTCCACCCACTTCATCGACTCGAAAACCTGGTGTAATTTTTAACCAATTAACTGGCTTAATCATAGCTTGAACATAACCGCCATAATCATAAAAATCAAATTGTTGATCGCGGGTTTGTGAATTGACAATACGATTAGCCGTTAAATAACGTGAACTTTTATTATCCTGATATTGCACATCAAAACCGGTTTCAATCGAAAAATCATTTAGCCACTCAATTTTAGGATGATAGGTTAATGACGTTATTGCGCCATATTGGATTTCTTCGGTAATACGATTTTGTTGCGAAACATTAGCACTAAAAGTCACCCAGCGTTTATCATCATAAGTATTGACATAACTTTTGGTTGACCAAAATAAATCATTCGTTAAATTGACATCGAAATGCGCACTGAGTTGTCCAAGTTGACGATTTCCACCATCAGTTTGATTATGCGGCATAGATTGGATTGGATTTTGTCGAGATTGAGCAAAGGTTAAATAACCCGGTTCTTGGGCATCAGCTTCACTCCAACGTGCAATTAATCCAATATTGAATTTTTGATTATCCGGTGTATAAAACCATTTACCGGAAAAGCTATTCTTTTCTGATTTTGCATGATCACGATAACCCTCGGTACTGCGGTAATTAATCGTATAGTTTTGACTAAATCCTTGGCTTTCATAACCGAAACCCGATTGAATATCGTAAGTATTAAAACTGCCATAACTGGCACGCGCTTTAGCATAATTTCCGCCTAATGTGGTATTAATTCCTGCATTACCGGCGATAGCATGTAAACCATAACGCGGATCATTTGTTCCGCGTACAATTTCAATTGATTCAATATCTAATGGGAAAATCGCATCAATAAACGGCATATTACCATCATTGGTATTACTGGGAATGCCATCAATTAATAATTTCACCCCATTAATATTGCCCTCGCCATTAAATCCACGAAATGAAAATTTCCCGGTTGTGGTGCCTTGATTGAATTGCGTAATTTGTACCCCAGGCATTCGGTGAAATAAATCAAAACTCGTCAAAACATTTTGGTTTTGAATTTTATCGGCATTCATAATATCCACCGAACTTAAAATATCGCGGCTTTTGAGTTTACCTTTGGCTTTTGGGTTACTCGTAATGGTAATTTCACCTAATTCAAAAACGGAATCTTCTTCTGTTATTTTACTCTTAGCGGAATTATTTTTTGATAATTTGGAATCAGGATTATTTTCTACCGCATATACTGAAACAGAATTGAAAATTGAAAAACCTAACATAAAAGTTAAGGTATAATTAACAGCAATTATTTTTACTCTTAAATATTGATTGAAGTTCATGATAAAAAACTAAAATATTATTTTACATAGACACATTTTCAAGCAAATAGTTTGCCAATTATTTTTTACATTAAAAACAATTATTTATTGCTTAGTTTTTTAAAAAAATTTCAAAGTATGTCAAATCACAGTTTAATCTACCAATTAAATAACATAGTTTTTTTAGTCAAT
>JBEEJU010000028.1:0-2576 GCA_041169045.1 Pseudomonadota bacterium | reverse complement strand
CAGCATTACCTGAAACAGATGAGGCATAACGTTCAAAACGTCTGACGGTGATATTTTCACCCAATTTTGCGATTAATCCGCGACGAACTTCATCCACCGTTTCACCGTTTGTCAACGGAGTTGCCAGCAATTGCTCTATATCTGCCACTTCAGTATTTGACAGTAACGCGCTAAGGTTATGAACAAATGCAAGAAAATCATCAGCTTTAGCCACGAAATCAGTTTCACAATTCACTTCAACCATCGCCGCGACTGTGGCATCATCGCTGATTTTGATACTGATGGTTCCTTCAGCTGCGATTCGACCAGATTTTTTATCCGCTTTAGCTAAACCGGCTTTACGCATATTTTCAATAGCTAATTCCATATCGCCATTGGCTTCTACTAATGCTTTCTTACATTCCATCATTCCGGAAGCGGTACGCTCACGCAATTCCTTTACCATTGCGGCGGTAATACTCATTATTTTTTATCCTCTTTAAACAAAAATTTTAAATTACTTTACGATAAAAACGCCTCAGCATTATGGAGGCGTTTATCCGATTATTGCTAAAAAATGCGTTAAATCCAATTAGAAAAAGACAAATTGTTATTCTGCTGCAGTTTCTTCAACAAATTCATCTGAACTTTCTTTTACCGAAATATCTAATCGTGCAGCTTTAGCTTCTAAAATCGCATTTGCTGCACTTTCGCAATACAGTTTAACGGCTTTAATTGAATCATCATTTCCGGGAATAACATAATCAATATCATTTGGTGAATTATTAGAATCAACTATGCCTACAACGGGAATTCCCAATTTTTTAGCTTCGCCAATGGCATTTTTTTCGTAGCCAACATCCAATACGAAAATAACATCTGGAATGCCGCGCATATCTTTAATACCACCTAAACTGCGCTCTAACTTTTCTAATTCACGCTCAATGGTTAAAGCTTCTTTTTTATTAAACCGTTGAAATAACGTACCATCATTTTTCATGGCTTCTAATTCTTTTAATCTAGCCACTGATTTTTTAATGGTTTTAAAATTGGTCATCATGCCACCTAACCAACGATGATTGACATATGGCATTCCACAACGTTTAGCTTCTTCAGCCACCACTTTGCGCGCAGCTTTTTTAGTACCAACAAACAAAATTGTGCCTTTATTAGCCGTCATTTGTCCTAAATAATTCATTGCGTCATTAAATAACGGCAGCGTTTGTTCTAGATCAATAATATGAATTTTATTACGCGAACCGTAAAGATAGTTCGCCATTTTCGGATTCCAGTAACGGGTTTGATGTCCAAAGTGGACACCGGCTTCAATCATTTGACGCATGGACACAGCGGTCATTATAAAATTTCTCCTAAAAATTAAAGTCGTTTACACGACAGGGGTTACGCCTCCACTGATCCCCCTCGGCAACTGATTTTACTTAAAAATCAGCACCCTACCAAGGGTGTCGATCAATGTGAGTATTGAGGTAAAAAATCGACCCAACTTTATACCATAATTTTAGCGTTTATACCACTAAACTTATTGTGATTATGATTGAGTCTTTTTAAATCAGCCAGTTGGCATTTGCTCTAAATCGGTGCGTTTATTTGATTTTACGAAAACTTAAGCCTAATTCTCGCAACTGTAAATCGCTAACTTTTGCTGGCGCATTAAACAAAGGACACGCCGCCGATTGAGTTTTTGGGAAAGCAATCACCTCTCGAATCGATTGAGAATCCGTCATTAACATCACTAAACGATCCAATCCGAAGGCGATTCCTCCGTGCGGTGGACAACCATATTTCAAGGCTTCGAGTAAAAAGCCAAATTTTTCTTGGGCTTCTTCTTGACCAATACCGAGTAATTCAAACACTCTGGATTGCATGTCGGTGCGATGAATCCGAATTGAACCTCCGCCAATTTCAGTGCCATTTAATACCATATCGTAAGCTCTGGATAAAGCTATCGCCGGATTAGCTTCCAAAGTTTCAATACTACAATTTGGCGCGGTAAAAGGATGATGAATCGCATTCCAGCGACGTTCTTTTTCATCCCAATCAAACATAGGAAAATCGATTACCCATAAAGGCTGCCATTTGCTGGTCATTAATCCTCGTTCCAAGCCTAATTTAATTCGCAATGCCCCCAATGATTCATTCACAATTTTTGCTTTATCGGCACCAAAGAAAATTAAATCTCCGGATTGGGCAGCGGTTTTAATTAGCACTTGTTGCCAAACTTCAGCCGACGCGAATTTCACAATTGGAGATTGCAATCCTTCGATTCCAGCTTGAGAATCATTAACTTTAATATACGCTAATCCTTTCGCGCCATAAATGCCAACGAATTTAGTTAAATCGTCAATTTCTTTACGACTTAATTCTGCTCCTTTAGGTAAACGTAAAGCGGCTACTCGACCCTGTGGATCATTGGCTGGGGCTGAAAAGACTTTGAAATCTACCGATTTCATTACGTCACCAATATCCACCAATTCTAAAGGAATTCGTAAATCCGGTTTATCAGAACCATAACGCGACATCGCTTGTTGATAACTTAATCGTGGAAATGGATTCGGTAAATCTTCATTTAAAATCAC
>JBEEJU010000027.1:0-2680 GCA_041169045.1 Pseudomonadota bacterium | reverse complement strand
GGTGATAATAAATTTATAAGTTTTATTTCAGGAATTTCAAAACCGTTTTCAACTCTTAGTCTAAATCATGTTGCAGATTTGAATGTATTAAGTCCCGCTGCCGGTGGTACACAATGCTTGCCTTTATACGTTTACGACAAAGACGGCAACCGCCACGACAATATCACCGACTGGGCATTAAACGCCTTTAAAACCCATTACAACGCCGAAATAAACAAAACCGACCTATTCCATTACGTTTACGCCGTGCTGCACAATCCACACTACCGCACCAAATACGAACTCAATTTAAAACGCGACTTCCCCCGCATCCCGTTTTATGAAAACTTTGCACAATGGGCAGCATGGGGAAAAAAACTCATGGACTTGCACTTAAACTACGAAACAGCGGAAAAATACCCGCTGCAACGCCACGACAACAACGCGGCAAAAATCCCTAAAGCCAAACTCAAAGCCGATAAAGCCAACGGCTTAATCTTGATTGATGACAACACCACGTTAAGCAACATTCCGTTAAGTGCTTTTGATTACAAATTAGGCAACCGCAGCGCGTTGGAATGGATATTAGATCAATATAAAGAAAAGAAACCAAAAGACCCGACGATTGCCGAACAATTTAATAGTTATCGTTTTGCTGATTATAAAGAATTTGTCATTGATTTATTAAGCCGCGTATGTACGGTGTCGGTGGAGACTGTGGCGATTATTGAAAACATGAAATGATATATTTGCAATTCAAACCGCTGTTGCGGTGTTGTTTTTAGTGAAAAAGAAAGAGGTATAAAAAATGTATGCAGAAAAATTGATTTTAGAAACAGATGAGCATGGTTTTTTTAAACAAAAACTAAATTTGCCACCTAATAGCACAGTTGAAGCTATTTTTTTAGTTTTGAAAGAGCCAAAAAAAGTAAAAAGAAAATCCTCTATTAAAGTTACTGAAAAAGTAACTTGCTCACCTCTTTTGGATAAGGCAAATTCAGACTGGAATAAGGCGGAGGATATGATTGGCTGGTTATTAGAACACCCTTTAGAGATAATTGATGGCGATGCAAAGCCTCTGACGAGGGAAGAAATTTATGCCTCAAGAAAAGATTAATTGTTTTGTTGATAGTAATATTTGGCTGTATGGTTTTTTAAAAACTCAGGATATTGATAAATCCAATATAGCAAATAAATTGATTAATGATTCTAATTTGAATATTACCGTTAGCACACAGGTTATTAATGAAATCTGTGTTAATTTGAGGAAGAAAACTAAGCTTTCAGAATCTGGTTTACAAACGGTGGTTAAAAATTTTTATCAGCGTTATTCTGTTTTAACCATTGAAGAACATACGTTATTAAAAGCATCAGAATTAAGACAGCACTATAATCTATCATTTTGGGATAGTTTAATGGTTTCTAGTGCGTTGCAAGCCAATGCAGAAATTCTTTACTCTGAAGATATGCAGCATAATTTGATTGTCAATAAAACTCTACAAATCATTAATCCTTTTTTATGAAAAAAGCTGAAATTTATTATTTCACCTTAACCGATGAAATGTTACGCGAAGATAAATTAGCGTGGTTTGAAAATACTCAATTTAAACAGATTGAATTTGATAAAATTATTCCGGATGAAAAAGGCAATTGGTTAAATCAAACGGATAATGATTTTGATGATTTAACACCATTAGTTGATAAAGAAAAAGAGGCAATTTTTAAATTTTCTTCGCTGGGTGTTTCAACAAATCGTGATGAATGGGTTTATGATTTTTCAGAAGAAAATCTTAAACAAAAAATGCAGTTTTTTATTAAAACTTATATGGAGTTACTTAAAAAACATGATACCAGTTGGAATGAATCTATAAAATGGAGTGAGTCATTAAAATCTTCTTTTAATCGGAAAGATAAAATAAAATTCTCGAAAGATTTATTGATAGAATCAAACTACAGACCTTTTATAAAACAATTTTATTATGGTGAAAATATTTTAAGTGACAGACTTACACAGAATCATCGTGATATTTTTGGAGTTGATTTAAATAAGAAAAACGAACTAATCGGCATTCATTTTGGTAGCAGATTAGATTTTTGTCTTATATCAACTAATTTAATACCTAATCTTGCAACATTTTCATTAGACCCTGCAAGATGGTTGCCTTTATATATTTACGACAAAGACGGCAACCGCCACGACAATATCACCGACTGGGCATTAAACGAATTTAAAAGCCATTATCAAAGCGATTTAACCAAACTTGATATATTTCATTATGTTTATGCGGTTTTGCATAATCCAGCTTATCGTGAAAAATATGAACTCAATTTAAAACGCGAATTCCCCCGCATTCCCTATTATGAAAACTTTGCACAATGGGCAGACTGGGGAAAACAATTAATGGAATTGCATTTGAATTATGAAACTGTTGAAAAATATCCGTTAACACGAATCGATTTAGAATCGGCAAAAATCCCCAAAGCTAAATTAAAAGCGGATAAAGAAAACGGCGTGATTATTTTAGATGATAATACGCATTTAAGCGAAATTCCCGCGATTGCTTGGGACTATAAACTCGGTAATCGTTCTGCCTTAGAATGGATATTAGATCAATATAAAGAAAAGAAACCAAAAGACCCGACGATTGCCGAACAATTTAATAGTTATCGTTTTGCTGATTATAAAGAATTTGTCATTGAT
>JBEEJU010000026.1:0-2982 GCA_041169045.1 Pseudomonadota bacterium | reverse complement strand
TTAATTTATTAGCGCAACTTGAAATTGCTGTTCATAAAGAATTGCAACTGCGCCACATTCAACAACCCTTAATGATTGGTATTCATACCGGAGGCGTGTGGATTGCGCAACAATTACATCGCCGACTTCAATTAAATGAATCTTTAGGCATGATGGATATTTCGTTTTATCGTGACGATTTTTCTCAAATTGGAATGCACCCGCAAATCAAGCCAAGTTCACTGCCGCTGAGTATTGAAGGTAGAGATGTCATTTTGGTGGATGACGTATTTCATACCGGTCGAACTGCACGCGCGGCATTAAATGAAATTTTCGATTTTGGTCGTCCGAATCAAGTGTTATTGGCAGTGTTAATTGAACGGAATGGGCGACAAATTCCTTTACGTCCAGATTGTGTCGGATGCTATTTAGAATTATCCGAACACACACGGATTAAACTCACCGGAGCAGAACCGTTAGCTCTACATGTTTTTGAATCTTAAGAGTAAATCATGATGGCGCATACTTTACAATTAACCGCTGAAGGACGATTACGACATTTTTTAACCATTGAAGAATTAAATCGTGAAATTTTGTTGGAAATTTTGGAAACTGCCGAATCGTTTTTGAGTATGTCTTTACATCAAGTGCAAAAAGTTCCAATCTTGCGTGGAAAAACAATAGTTAATCTATTTTTTGAAAATAGCACTCGCACACGAACCACTTTTGAATTAGCCGCTAAACGTTTATCAGCCGATGTGTTAAACATCAATATTGCAACTTCAGCGACTTCCAAAGGCGAAAGTTTATTAGATACGATTCGTAATTTAGAAGCCATGCACATTGATATGTTTGTGGTTCGTCATGCTCTCAGCGGTGCAGCGCATTTTATTGCTCAACATGTCAGTTCACATATCAGTGTGATTAATGCCGGTGACGGACAACATGCGCATCCTACACAAGCGATGTTAGATATGTTTACCATTCGACAATACAAAAAAACTTTTGCAGATTTAAAAGTTGCGATTGTCGGCGATATTTTGCATTCACGAGTCGCTAGATCACAAATTCAAGCCTTAAATATTTTAGGCGTTAACGAAGTTCGCGTGATCGCGCCAAAAACTTTATTACCGGTTGAGGTAGAGCAATTAGGCGTTACTCCCTACCACGATATGGTGACTGGTTTAGAAGATATTGATGTGATTATCATGTTACGTTTACAAAAAGAACGGATGAATTCCGCTTTATTACCCAGTGAAAGTGAATATTTCAAATGTTTTGGTTTAACCGAAAAAAAATTGAGCTTGGCAAAACCGGATGTCATTGTAATGCACCCGGGGCCTATCAATCGCGGGGTAGAAATTGAGTCTAGTGTTGCGGACGGTAAAC
The DNA here is from genome assembly GCA_041169045.1 of Pseudomonadota bacterium. Classification (GTDB taxonomy): domain Bacteria; phylum Pseudomonadota; class Gammaproteobacteria; order Methylococcales; family Methylomonadaceae; genus CAIQWF01. Next base: position 1,614 of record JBEEJU010000026.1, on the reverse strand, counting down.
ATTCTGTGATTTTGCAACAAGTCAGTAATGGCATTGCGGTGCGAATGGCGATCATTAGTTTAGCGATGCAAATTCAACCTTTTGGAGCTTAACAGTGATGAATACGATTGAAATTCGCGGCGGACGCATTATTGATCCGGCTAATCAAATCGATCAAATCGGCTCACTTTATCTTGCAGCGGGAAAAATTGTTGGAATTTTTTCCGCGCCTAGCGATTTTATCGCTGAACAAATTATTGACGCTGATAATTATATTGTCTGTCCGGGATTTGTTGATCTTAGCGTTCGATTACGCGAACCCGGATATAGTCATAAAGCAACTTTTAATAGTGAAACCAAAGCCGCAGCTTGTGCGGGAGTTACTTCACTATGTTTACCGCCGGATACTAAGCCGACTATCGACACGCCCGCAGTGGCTGAGTTGATTCGTGACAAAGCCGAAAAAGCCGGTTATGAACAAATATATCCGATTGGAGCTTTGACTCAACGCTTGGCTGGTAAAGAATTGAGTTCAATGTTCGCTTTGAAAGAAGCCGGATGTATTGCTGTTAGTAATGCACAATTTCCCTTGACAGATTTAGCGGTTTTTCGTCGAGCAATGGAATATGCTACTAGTCACGGTTTATTGCTGATTTATCGTCCTGATGAAGCTTCACTCAGTCGCCGAGGCTGTGTACATGAAGGTTTTTTTGCAACGCATTACGGTTTGCCCGGCATTCCAGAAGCAGCAGAATCGATTGCTGTTGCACAATGTTTAGATTTAGCCGAATTAACTGGTTGTAGAGTGCATTTTGCGCAAATCAGTTCTAAACGCTCAGTGATTAAAATTCAACAAGCTAAAAAATATGGTTTAAATGTCACCGCTGATGTCGCTGTTCATCAATTACATTTTTCAGATCAATCTATGCAAGCTTTTAACAGTGCATATCATGTATTGCCGCCCTTTCGTACAGAAATCGATCGTAAATATTTATTGGAAGCGATAGCCAATGGCACGATTGATGCTATTTGTTCAGATCATCAACCTCATGATTTAGATGCAAAATTGGGGGCATTTCCTGAAACAGAAGCCGGTATCTCTTCTATAGAGACTTTATTACCCTTGACTTTACAGTTAGTCACGGAACAACAATTAAGTTTATCGCAAGCGATTAGCTGTTTAACTCATAAACCTGCACAATTGCTTGGATTAAATGCCGGTCAATTAAAAATAGGCGATAATGCAGATATTTGTATTTTTGATCCGCAATTAAAATGGCAAGTTAATCGTCAAACGTGGCACAGTGCTGGAATCAATACGCCTTTCTGGCAACAAACTTTAACGGGTCGGGTGATTTATACTTTACAAAATGGTAAATTAGTTGCTGCATTGTAACAATTGCAAAATTATTTCTCGATTTATCAGCATTGATAACCAAATGCTATCATTTAGATTGCAGGACTACCAAAAATAATTTTGCAATGCTTTTTAATATTCAGAACGATTTTGTAATTCTACAATAGCTTGATTAGCTAATTGATCAGCATGTTCATTTCCTGCAATTCCTGAATGACCTTTTACCCATTTCCATTCAAGCGATGAGTCGTCATCAAGTTTAATGGGAAAGGGTAAAA
>JBEEJU010000025.1:0-8629 GCA_041169045.1 Pseudomonadota bacterium | reverse complement strand
TCTCCTTTTAATCTTTTTACTGAAGCATCGGTATTCACTAATACAATTAAACGATCACCTAATGCTTTAGCTTGTTGTAAATAACGTAAATGTCCTAAATGCAAAATATCAAAACAACCGTTGGTTAATACAATTACTTCGCCTTGGCGTTTAGCCGCCGCTATTAATTGTTTTAATTCATTGAATTGACAAATGCCGTGATGCAAAGCACGCTGACCAGATAAAGCTAATTGGAATTCTTCCAAAGTGACCGTCGCCGTACCTAATTTTCCCACCACAATTCCAGCCGCAATATTCGCTAATAAGGTGGAATCTTGTAAGGATTTACCAGCCGCTAAACTGGCAGCTAATACCGAAATGACAGTATCTCCAGCTCCCGTAACATCAAAAACCTCGCGCGCATGAGTCGGTAAATGTAAAGGCGCGGTGTTATCACTGAGTAATGTCATCCCTTGTTCGCCGCGAGTGATTAATAAAGCGGTTAAGTCCAAAGCTTTAATTAATGCTTGTCCTTTGAGTTCCATTTCTTGATCATTTGCACAATGACCAACTACCGCTTCAAATTCAGCTAAGTTAGGCGTAATTAAAGTTGCTCCACGATAACGCGAAAAATCTTGACCTTTAGGATCCACTAACACTGGTTTATGCAGTTGACGCGCTAATTGAATAAAGCTTTGTATCGCATTTAAACTGCCCTTTGCATAATCCGATAAGATGACGACTTGAGTTTGACTCAATTCTGCATAATAACGATGAATCAAACTATCGCTATTAACGGAATCAAAACCCTCTTCAAAATCTAGGCGAATCAATTGTTGATGACGACTGATTACCCGCAATTTAGTAATCGTTGGACGATCAGCCATCGTTTCAAAAGCGCATCTGACTCCAGCTTGAGTCATTAATTGAGTTAAAGTTTGCGCTGCTTCATCTTGTCCGGTAAATCCCAATAATGAAACTTTTGCTCCTAAAGCGGCTAAATTTAACGCAACATTTCCTGCTCCGCCCGCACGATGTTCTTGTTGCTGCACATGAACCACCGGCACTGGAGCTTCAGGAGAAATTCGACTGGTTGTACCATGCCAATAACGATCTAACATTAAATCACCCACCACGACAATCGCAGTGTGCGTATAATTCGGTAATTGCATAATTTAAATGACGAGTTGTAAATTAAAAAATGGTATTATAACCAGTTATCAATTGCTTACCGTAACTACGATAGTCATAATCTATTTTTCGTTCAGCCATTTTTCATTTTACTAATATGACCCGAATTTTAATTCTTTATTACAGCCGTTATGGCAACACCGCTAAAATGGCGCAAATGATTGCTCGTGGTGTTGAATCTATTGAAAATTGTGAAGCTATTTTAAGAACAGTTCCCGAAGTTTCCACAGTTTGTGAACAAGTTGCGAACACTATTCCTGAGCAAGGTGCCCCATATGCGACTATGGATGATTTACAAGATTGCAACGGTTTGGCTTTGGGCAGTCCTACCCATTTTGGTAACATGGCAGCACCGTTAAAATATTTTATCGATAATAGTTCTAAATTATGGTTTTCCGGAGCTTTACGCAATAAACCGGCTTGTGTTTTTACTTCAACAGGTAGTATGCACGGCGGACAAGAATTAACGTTATTAACCATGATGATTCCGTTATTGCATCATGGAATGTTATTAATGGGATTACCAAGTAATGAAATCGCTATTTTAGAAACCCAAACCGGAGGAACTCCCTACGGTGCCAGTCATTTGGTTACAGAAACTATTGATTTATCCGAACATGAAAAGCGAATTTGTCAATTGCTAGGTAGTCGATTAGCCATTACTGCTAAACAATTAACCATGTCAGTTCAAATGTAAAATGACTACGCAATTTCCAATCCAATTTGAATTTCAAATTAAAAGTTTTGGCAATTTTTATGCGATTGCTAATATTGAATTGGTTAAACAATTAAAACAGTGTGTAGCAATCGCCGAACCGCGTTGGATTGTATTAGCGGGAGAATCGGGATATGGAAAAAGTCACTTATTACAAGCTTGTTGTCAACAGGCTAGTGGAATTGGAATTAGTGCATTTTATTATCCATTTTCTCATCAATTACCGAGTGTGGAATTATTTGAAGGTTTAGAACAATTTGAATTAATTTGTTTTGATGATATTCATCATGGAATTGGTGCTTTTTATTGGGAACGATCTTTTCTGGATTTTTTAAATCGATATTCCGGAAGATTAATTTTATCAACTTTATTGTCTGATCTAAAATTGCCGTTTCATTCTCAATTATTATCGAAAAAATTAAGTCATTTTAAACGCTTAATTTTTGAAACTTTATCTACAGAAGAAATGGTTTCTATATTCATTCGACAAGCTTATTATCGAGGTTTGTGTATTTCGCCACAAGTTGGGCATTATTTATTAAAAAATTATGCTTTTGATTTAACTGGATTATGGATATTATTAGAACAATTAGATAAAGCGGGATTATCTGCAAAACATAAATTGACTATTCCGTTTATTAAACGAATTTTAGATAATTGATATAAAAAAACCTGATAAAAAATTATCAGGTTTTTTATTTTATGAGAATTGAAACGATTTTATATGCTACGTTTTCTCAAACGTTCTAAGGTGCGCAATTGCATCATCGCTTGTATCAATTGGGCTTGAGCGGTAGCGTAATCGATCTTCCCAGATTTATCGGCTAAGGCCTCCTCAGCTTGAGCTTTAGCTTCCAAAGCAGCAGCCTCGTCAATATCTCGCGCTCGAATAGCGGTATCGGCTAATATCGTTACTAAATGCGGTTGTACTTCTAAAATTCCCCCAGAAACATAAAACGGATGACTTTCAGTTTCGCTAATTTTAACGCGCACTTCTCCGGGTTTTAACTTTGAAATCAACGGCGCATGACGAGGAGCAATACCTACCTCGCCTAACTCTGCGGGTGCAAACACCATCTGCGCTAAACCAGAAAAAATTTCCTTTTCTGCACTCACAATATCTACACGAATAGTCATCGTCATTTTGTTTGCCTTTAAAAAAAAACGGATTCAGTCAATTACACCGAAGATTACATTTTTTTAGCTTTTTCTAACGCCTCATCAATTGTGCCAACCATATAGAAGGCTTGTTCAGGAATATGATCGTACTCTCCAGCGATAATACCTTTAAATCCAGCAATGGTATCTTTCAAAGAAACATATTTTCCGGGTGAACCGGTAAAGACTTCCGCTACAAAGAAGGGCTGTGACAAGAAACGTTGAATTTTTCGCGCACGAGCTACAATCAATTTATCTTCTTCAGACAATTCATCCATACCTAAGATAGCGATAATATCGCGCAGTTCTTTATAACGTTGTAACGTACCTTGTACATTTCGAGCAACATCATAATGTTCACGACCGATTACTAACGGATCTAACTGACGACTGGTGGAATCTAAAGGATCGATCGCCGGATAAATCCCTAACTCTGCGATTTGACGCGACAATACTACAGTTGCATCCAAATGCGCGAATGTGGTTGCTGGCGAAGGATCAGTTAAGTCATCTGCTGGAACATAAACCGCTTGAATAGAGGTAATCGAACCGGTTTTTGTCGAAGTAATCCGTTCTTGTAAAACGCCCATTTCTTCCGCTAAGGTTGGTTGGTACCCTACCGCAGAAGGCATACGACCTAATAAAGCTGACACTTCAGTACCAGCTAAGGTATAACGATAGATATTGTCCACGAAAAATAAGACATCACGACCTTCATCACGGAAATATTCCGCCATCGTCAATCCGGTTAAGGCTACTCGCAAACGATTGCCCGGTGGTTCATTCATTTGACCATAAACTAATGAAACTTTATCAATAACGTTAGAATCTGTCATTTCATGATAAAAATCATTACCTTCACGAGTACGTTCGCCCACGCCAGCAAACACAGAATAACCGCTGTGTTCAATCGCAATGTTACGAATTAACTCCATCATATTTACGGTTTTACCTACGCCAGCACCACCGAATAGACCGACCTTTCCACCTTTAGTAAAAGGACAAACTAAGTCGATAACTTTGATTCCTGTTTCTAATAATTCGCTAGCAGCCGCTTGTTCGGCATAACTTGGTGCTTGACGGTGAATTCCCCAACGGACTTTTTCGCCAATCGGGCCTTTTTCATCAATAGGATCACCCAAGACATTCATAATTCGACCTAGGGTTTCTTGACCGACAGGAACCGCAATCGGTGCAGCAGTATTGCGCACACTTAAGCCACGATTTAATCCATCAGTAGACCCCATAGCGATGGTTCTGACTACGCCATCACCTAATTGTTGTTGAACTTCTAAGATCAGACCCTTTTGTTCTACTTGTAACGCATCATAAACTTTCGGCAATTCTTCGCGTGGAAACTCCACATCGACAACCGCACCGATAATCTGTACGATTTGACCTAAACTCATTATTACATCCTCTTTAAATATCTTGATTGCTTAGGGTTAAACGGCTGCGGCACCTGCAACAATTTCCGAAATTTCTTGCGTAATTGCTGCTTGACGAGCTTTGTTATAAATCAACTGTAATTCCTTGATTAAATTACCGGCATTATCAGAAGCACTTTTCATTGCTACCATACGCGCTGCTTGTTCGCAAGCATTATTTTCGACTAAGCCTTGATAAACCATAGACTCAATATAACGAGTCAATAAATTATCTAACACCGCTTTAGCATCTGGTTCGTAAATATAATCCCAATGACCTTTTAAATCATCTTCTAAATCATTGACAACTACCGGCAAAATGCGCTCTATCAAAGGTTTTTGCGTCATGGTATTTACGAATTCATTATTGACTAAATACAATTCATCAATTCGTTTTTCATCATATGCGTTCAACATCACTCGAACTAAGCCGAATATTTCGCTTTGATGGACGGTTTCGCTTAACTTAGTTTTTTGTGCCACTAAATTCACATTTAGATGAGCAAAAAAATTCGCTCCTTTACTGCCAATTGCACAAATATCAACTTCTACAGACGATTTTTCCCATTGTTTTAAATGAGTAACCACTTTACGAAAAAGATTTGAGTTTAATCCGCCACATAATCCGCGATCAGAGGAAATAATAATTAAACCAATTCGTTTAACGTCTCTTTTGATCAAAAAAGGATGTTTATATTCGGGATTAGCATGGGCTAAATGACGAATAATTTGACTGATTTTTTTTGCATATGGACGAGTGGCTTGCATACGATCTTTGGTTTTGCGCATTTTACTGGCAGCAACCATTTCCATTGCTCGGGTAATTTTTTGGGTATTTTTAATACTGCCGATTTTGGTGCGTATTTCTTTACCAACAGCCATTTAACACCTCTTACCAACTATGGGTTTTAACGAAAGTTTCAATAGCGTTTTTCAATCCTTGTTTAATATTGTCATTAAAATCGCCACTTTGATTGATTGTCGCCATTAATGGCGCGTGTTCGGAATTCATATATCCTTGCAAAGCCGCTTCAAAATCTAATACTTTTTTGACTTCAACCGTATCTAAGAAACCTTCATTCGCTGCAAATAAGGACACCGCCATTTGCGCAACTGACATAGGTGCGTATTGATTTTGTTTCATCAATTCCGTCACGCGTTGACCACGTTCAATTTGTTTACGGGTACTTTCATCTAAATCCGAGGCAAATTGTGCAAAAGCGGCTAACTCTCGGTATTGAGCCAAATCTAAACGAATGCCACCACCTAATTTTTTAATGATTTTAGTTTGTGCTGCACCGCCGACTCGAGATACAGACAAACCAGCATTAACTGCCGGACGAATTCCGGAGTTGAATAAGCCGGATTCAAGGAAAATTTGACCATCGGTAATCGAAATCACATTAGTGGGAACGAATGCAGATACGTCACCACCTTGAGTTTCAATAATCGGCAACGCGGTTAATGAACCCGTTTTACCTGTCACACGGCCTTCGGTTAAACGTTCAACTTCAGCTTCATTGATTCTAGCGGCACGTTCCAACAATCTTGAATGGAGATAAAACACATCTCCGGGATAAGCTTCTCGACCGGGCGGACGACGCAATAACAACGAAACTTGACGATATGCCCACGCTTGTTTAGTTAAATCATCGTAAATGATCAGAGCATCTTCGCCTTGATCACGGAAAAATTCACCCATTGCGCAACCGGTATAGGGTGCAATAAACTGTAAAGCGGCGGACTCAGAAGCAGAAGCAACAACGATAATGGTATGCGCCATCGCGCTATGCTCTTCTAATTTGCGTACTACGTTAGCAATTGAGGAACGTTTTTGACCAATCGCAACATAAATACATTTAATACCAGTTCCTTTTTGGTTAATAATCGCATCTACTGCAATCGCTGTTTTACCGGTTTGACGATCACCAATAATCAACTCACGTTGACCTCTTCCAATAGGAATCATTGAATCGATAGATTTCAAACCCGTTTGAACCGGTTGATCAACTGATTTACGAGCAATGACACCTGGCGCAATTTTTTCGACTGGAGAATTGAGCGAGGTATTAATCGCACCTTTGCCATCGATAGGATTTCCCAGAGCATCCACTACACGCCCCAACAGAGCTTCGCCCACCGGAACTTCAAGAATTTTTCCAGTACATTTAACGGTATCACCTTCGGAAATGTGTTGATAAGAACCTAGAACAACCGCACCAACCGAGTCGCGCTCTAAGTTCAGAGCCATTCCATAACTACCGCCGGGAAACTCTAACATTTCTCCTTGCATCGCTTCCGACAAGCCATGAATTCTAACAATCCCATCGGTAACACTAACTACGCTACCTTCAGCATGAGCTTGGATATTTTGATCGAAATTTTCGATCTTTTTCTTAATTAGATCACTAATTTCAGACGGATTTAATTGCATATAATATTCTCATTCTAAATGTTTAGAGTCTTTTGGCTAATTGCTGCAATCGACCTTTAATAGAACCATCAATGACCTGATCACCAGCTTTGATTCTAAATCCTCCAATCAACGACGGTTCAATACTTACGTTCATATGAACCGTTTTTGCCCATCGTTTTTCTAAAGACAACTTGAAACTGTTGGCTTCAGAATCGCTAAAAGGATAAGCAGTTTGTACATTCACTTCTATGTAGCCTTCAACTTGTGCCTTGTGTTGTTCATACAAAATCGATATTTGCGGTGCAAGTATCAAACGATTATGACTAATTAACAATTTCAACAAATTTTGACCTTGTTCAGTAAAATGACCTTGGGTAATTTCTAAAAATAATTGGATTAATTTAGATTTACTGATTTTTGGATTATTTATTAGCAACTGGATTTGCGAATCTTGTACTACAAAAGCGAGTAATTGCAGCATTTCAGACCAAACCTGAGTTTGCTGATGTTGTTGAGCCAATTTAAAAACTGCAATCGAATAAGGACGGGCTAATGTAAGAAGTTCGCTCATTGCACTTGACCTAATTGACTTGAGACTTTCGCTATGATGTCACTATGCTCGGTCTTATTGATTTCTTTTTGTAAAATTTGCTCCGCAGCATGTAAAGCTAAATTGGCTACTTCAGCGCGTAAATTTTCTTTAACTTGCTGTATTTCTTGCTCAATCTGCGCTTTAGCAGCTTCGATCATTCGGTCGCCTTCTTTTTTAGCATTTAGCTTAGACTCTTCGATCACCTCATTAGCACGCTTTTGCGCCATACTAATGATTTCAGCCGATTGATCTTTAGCGGCTTTCAATTTCTCAATAGCACGCTTCTCTGCTAATTCCATCTCAGCTTGACCTCTTTGAGCAGCGGCTAATCCTTCGGCAACTTTAGCTTGACGTTCTTCCAAAGCAGCAATTAGGGGAGGCCAAAGATACTTCATGCTAAACCACACTAAAAGCGTGAAGGTTATCATTTGCCCAATCAGAGTCGCATTGATACTCATGATGCGTTCCTATCAGTGAATTAAAGTAACCGGAATTAACCTGCAACTGCAGCTTTAACCGCCGCCAAAAATGGGTTGGCAAAAGTAAAGAATAATGCCATACCGACACCAATCATCGTAACCGCGTCTAACAATCCGGCAACAATAAACATTTTGACCTGAAGCATAGGCACCATTTCAGGTTGACGAGCTGCCCCTTCCAAAAATTTACCGCCTAATAGACCAAAGCCTATGGCGGTTCCCAATGCGCCCATCCCCAATACTAGACCAACAGCTACAGCTGTCATTCCTTGCACATCCGCAATCAATGCTGCAATTTCCATGATACCTCCGAAAAATTTAGATAATAAAAATTTAAAAATTAGAAAATTAATGCTCTTCGTGAGCCATACTCAGGTAAACAATTGTGAGTACCATAAATATAAAGGCCTGCAAAGTAATAATTAAAATATGAAATACTGCCCAAGGAAAACTCAAAAGTGGCTGAAGATACCAAGGCATTAATGCAATCAAAATAAAGATTAACTCACCAGCATATAAGTTACCAAATAACCGTAAAGCTAATGATATGGGTTTAGCCAGATATTCGACAAAATTTAATAAAATATTAAAAGGGATAAATAAAACATTGTGAAAAGGATGTAATAATAATTCCTTAGTAAATCCAAAAATGCCTTTGATTTTAATACTGTA
>JBEEJU010000024.1:0-9849 GCA_041169045.1 Pseudomonadota bacterium | reverse complement strand
ATAAAACATTGATGCGCATTGAAAGACAATAAAAAATAATTATCATGACGACTGTTAATTTAACCACTTTAAATCAAGATTTTGCTCGCCCTTTATGGTGTTTATTAGGTTTGCCATTTGATGCGGTTAATATGCAACAAACTGCACAACTCATTCAGCAAACGATTGAGCAAAATATACCTTGTTTTTTATCAACGCCTAATCTGAATTTTTTATGTGCTGCGCAAGGTGATAAGTCTTTTCGCCAATCAGTTATTAATAGCGAACTCTCTATTGTGGACGGCTTTCCTATTATTCTAATCGCCAAATTATTACAAATTCCTTTGCCGGAACGAGTTGCTGGGTCTGATTTAATAGATTATTTATATCAATTAAATAATAATAAGCCTGTAAAAGTATTTTTTTTTGGTGGCACGGAAAGTGCGGGTGGATTGGCTTGCGAAAAAATTAATCGAACTCAAGCTGGAATACAAGCTGTCGGTTATTATAGTCCTGGTTTTGGTTCAATTAATGAAATGAGTAGCGAGATTATTCTTAATCAAATTAATCAAGCAAAACCTGATTTTCTGATTGTAGCATTAGGGGCAAAAAAAGGACAGACCTGGATTGAAAAAAATCGCCATCAATTAAATGCGCCAGTAATAAGCCATTTAGGTGCAGTTATTAATTTTTATGCGGGTTCTATTAAGCGTGCGCCGATATTATGGCAGCGTTTAGGCTTAGAATGGTTATGGCGGATTTATCAAGAGCCGAATTTATGGCAGCGTTATTATCATGATGGTATTGATTTTATTAAATTATGCTTATTTTATGTATTGCCTTATCACTGGTGGCTAATAACAAATCAAACTCTTTTAAAAAATACTATTCCTTGCGAAATTTTAATAGATAAATCACTAGATATAACATATGTTTCGTTAACAGGACATTGTGTAAATAAAACGATTAATGCGTTGCGTAATGAATTGAAATTTTTAAGTTTAGATAAAAAAGATATAACTATCGATTTGTGCAAAGTAGAAGTCATTGATGGGGCTTTTATTGGATTAATTTTTATTTTATCCAAATATTTAGCTCTCTCAAACAATAGTGCCTATTTAATCAATCCAACTGCTGTTGTAAAAGCTATTTTAATTTGGAATAGAGTGGATTATTTTATAAAAAAATAAGCAGCAATCCTCAGAACTGGAAATTTTATAAGTCAGTTTGATTCTAAAAAACTTTATTGTTCAGAATCAAAAAAATATTTTATTCGTAATTGTTTAAGTTCAGGCTCTAAATCAGGATCAAAACTTCCTTCACGCTGTTGAATTAAATGAGACCAAGGTAATTGCTGCGTTTGAAGCTCTAATTTTCTAACCAATTCTTCAGTATTTCCAATAATTTTTGCCGGATTCCCTACCACAATAACACCGTCAGGAATATCTTTAGTCACAATTGAGCCAGCACCAATAATGACGTTATTTCCAATAGTGATTCCGGGTAATATAATAACGCCGTGTCCAACAAAAACATTATTTTTAATTTTAATTTTCCCAACGCGATCCAATTTTTTTTGATATGCTATATTTAATACCGCAATTGAACCATCATGTCCTAATAAGGTACAAGCGGTTAGCATAACATTATCGCCTAAATAGACATATTCTGGATCGGTAACATTGGTGTATGGCCAAATGTGACAATTTTTACCAATATGATAAAAATGCCCCCATTTTTTTAGAAATTCCGCGTATTCTCTGCCAGAAGGGTGGCAAAAACGAATATAAAAACGTTTTGCTTTACCAGTCTTAAATACAAACCATCGAATTAATTTTTGTAAAAAAGCCATAAATATATTTTAATTATCCAAAAAATTGAAATGAATAAAATCTTTTAATAAAGATTTAGGGAAATGATCAGGTTTATTTTGAATTTTTTGTCGAATTCTAAATAAAGCAAAAGCAATACTCCAAGTTAAATTCGCTAATAATAAATACCACCAACCATGATTTTTTAAAAAATAATATCGCCTAGATTCAAACCAATAACGTGGGCGACGTTTTTGCGTGTGATTGGTAACACCGGTTGAACTGCCGGCAAAATGTACGACGCGACTTTCAGGAATATACCAACAACTCCATCCCGCTTTTTGTGCTTGTAAACAAAAATCCGTTTCCTCAAAATATAAAAAATAATGTTCATCAAATAAACCGATTTGTTCAAAAACCTGTTGTCGAATTAACATGCTCGCTCCAGCGACCCAATCTGCTCGAATAGGCTGGTTAGCAATCGGTAATGGCACTTGCCAATTTTTTAACCATTTCGATAAAATACCCAATTTTAATCCCTGCTCTAATTCGCCTAAAATAGAATGAAATCGAAAGGCTGAACATTGTACATCACCATTTAATTCTTCTAAGCGAGAGCCTACAATTCCTACTTCAGAATGTTGATTCATAAAATTTAATAAAGGCTCTAAAGCGTGATCACGAATCAGAGTATCTGGATTTAATAGCCAAATAAATTCTGGAAAAAATTGCATTTGGATAGCGGTACGAATAGCTAAATTATTTGCACCAGCAAAGCCTAAATTTTTTTCGGCAATAATTAAATGAATATTATCATAATCAGCGATCGATGATTTTAAACTGTTAATTGAATGATCGTTAGAATAATTATCGATAATGATTAATTGTATTGAGGATTGCAATAATTTCACTAAAGCATTTAATCCTTGAATCACTAAATCAGCCGTTTTGTAATTAACAATAATAATTAAAATTTTTGGATTCATTATCTGTGTAAATTAATCTGAGAGTTGTTATTATTTATAACCTTCTTTAAAATGAAGCTTTAATTATAAAATTGGATATACAATTCCTCCAAATATTAAACTATCCAGAGGAATTATATTTTAATTATACATTATAGGTTGTAGAAGCGACTTTACCACCATGACCTGTCCAATCAGTATGGAAAAATTCCGCTTCAGATTGATCAATTCGTTGATAAGTATGCGCGCCAAAATAATCCCGTTGAGCCTGCAATAAATTTGCCGGTAATCGCGCACTGCGAAAACCATCGAAATAAGCTAATGCCGACGAAAATGCGGGAGTGGGAATGCCGGATTCAATCCCTAAAATAATGGCTTTACGCCAACCGGAATCTGCCTTTTCCATTGCCTGAATAAAATAATCCGCTAATAATAAATTGTCTAAATTCGGATTCGCTTGATAAGCGGCTTTAATATCACCTAAAAATTGACTACGAATAATACAACCACCGCGCCACATTAAAGCAATTTCGCCATAATTTAATTGCCATTGATATTCAGCCGCGGCTTCTTTTAATAAACGAAATCCTTGAGCATATGAAATAATTTTAGCAGCATATAATGCTTCTCCAATTGCTTGAATCATTGCTGCTTTATCACCATTAAATGACGGTAATTGCCGAGTTAATAAGGTTGAGGCATTTACGCGCTCTCTTTTTTGTGCAGATAAACACCGTGCAAAAACCGATTCCGCAATTAAAGTTAAAGGCATTCCCAAATCTAACGCATTAATTGCCGTCCATTTTCCTGTGCCTTTTTGTCCTGCAGTATCCAAAATTTTATCAATTAAGGGCAAGCCATCTGCATCACGATAAGCTAAAATATTAGCCGTAATTTCGATTAAATACGAACTTAATACGCCTTGATTCCATTCACTAAATACCGCTTGAATTTCATCCGCAGTTAATCCTAATCCTTGGGATAATAATTGATAAGCCTCACAAATTAATTGCATATCACCATATTCAATTCCATTATGCACCATTTTTACATAATGACCTGCACCTTGTTCGCCCACCCATTCACAACAAGGATCATCATTAACTTTAGCACTAATCGCTTGAAAGATCGGTTTAACCGCTGCCCAAGCCGCCACATTTCCGCCAGGCATAATCGACGGTCCATGACGCGCCCCTTCTTCACCGCCAGAAACGCCTGATCCAATAAATAAAATGCCCTTTTCTTTTAAAGCTTCGGTACGACGATTGCTATCAGTAAATAAGGAGTTGCCACCGTCGATAATAATGTCTCCAGCCGATAATAAGGGTACAAGTTGTTGAATATACTCATCAACCACTGCGCCGGCTTTGACCATTAACATAATTTTGCGCGGCGATTCTAAACAATCGACTAATTCCGCTAAACTCTGAGTACCGATAACCGCAGTATCACGCGCCGCTTCTTGTAAAAATGCCTCAGTTTTGGCAAAACTGCGGTTATAAACCGCCACTTTAAACCCATGATCGTTCATGTTTAAGACTAAATTTTGTCCCATCACGGCTAAACCAATTAACCCTATCTGTGCTTTCATATAAATCCTATGTAAACTATTTTGTCGGTAACATCGTAACATGTCATCCTCATAGCCAAAAACCTTAAATCTTTATAAAAAGTTTAAAATAGCTTATGCTGTTGTTTTTCAGTGCCAGTTGATAGTTCAAAAAGTGTAAAGATGTCATTATTTAATAACCCGTTTATTCGACAGTTAATGAACAGTTGTTTTGATTTAGCACCCATTTTAGCGGTAGTAGTCATTTTTCAAGTAGTGATTATTCGTCAGCCGATTCCAAATGTCACGCATTTAATTTGGGGCAGTTTATTAGTTGTTTTAGGTTTAACCTTATTCGTGCGCGGTTTGGAACAAGGTTTATTTCCTATTGGTGAAACGATGGCTTATTCCTTTGCGCGTAAAGGAAGTGTAATTTGGTTATTAATTTTTGCTTTTTGTTTAGGATTTGGCACCACTGTTGCAGAACCCGCTTTAATTGCGATTGCTAATCAAGCCGCCGATATTGCCAGTAAAGCAAAAATGATTGCCATAACTGCTGAGGCGAAAAATCAATATGCTTTAGGATTACGTTTAACGGTGGCATTATCGGTTGGATTTGCAATTGTGGTCGGAGTATTACGCATTTTACGCGGCTGGTCATTACATTATTTAATTATTTGTGGATATTGTGGCGTATTAATTATTACACCTTTTGCCCCACCTGAAATTATTGGCATTGCATACGATTCTGGTGGCGTAACGACCTCTACCATTACCGTCCCTTTAGTCACTGCTTTGGGAATTGGATTAGCTACAGCGATTCGCGGACGTAATCCAATGATTGATGGTTTTGGTTTAATTGCTTTTGCATCACTAACCCCCATGATATTTGTTATGGCATATGGGATTTTACGATGATCATTTGGTTACAACATTTTGCTTCAGTTTTATGGGAAAGTGCTAGAGATATTTTGCCAATTGCTGCGGTTATTATTGGTTTTCAATTGTTAGTGATTCGCAAACCATTACCTAATCCATTTAAAACCTTAATGGGTTTTATTTATGTTTTAATTGGTATTGCTTGCTTTTTAGAAGGTTTAGCAATGGCGTTATTTCCTTTAGGTGAATTAATGGCTAAACAATTAACTGATCCCCACTTTTTAGGCATTGCCGCAACCACAAAATTTATTCCTTGGTATTCGTATTCAGCGGTATATTTATTCGCTGCCTGTATTGGTTTTGCAACCACGTTAGCCGAACCTTCTTTATTAGCGGTTGCAATGAAAGCCGAGGCTATTTCTGGAGGCACTATTCACGCCTTTGGATTACGTTTAGCAGTATCAATTGGGGTAGCAATCGGTATCGCTTTAGGCACATTCCGAATTGTGACCGGCACTGAATTGTATTATTACATCATTAGCGGTTATATTGTGGTGTTAATTCAAACCGCATTCGCGCCTAAAATGATTATTGGCTTGGCATATGATTCTGGCGGTGTAACGACTTCAACGGTTACCGTACCTTTAGTCACAGCATTAGGCATTGGTTTGGCTTCTACTGTTCCCGGGAGAAATCCCTTAATTGATGGATTTGGTTTAATTGCTTTTGCCAGTTTATTTCCCATTATTTCAGTATTAGGTTACGCACAAATTGCACAATGGCGCAGTCGTCGTGGCTAATTTTATTTTAATTACTATAACATTATGCACTTTAAATTAATTATTGCTTTTGTCGAAGCAGATAAAACAGATTTTGTATTAAATACTGCTAGAGAACATGGTGCAAAAGGATCAACCATTATTACCAGCGCACGCGGAGAAGGGATTAAGCAATCTAAAACTTTTTTTGGGTTGACTTTAGAAACGCAACGCGATGTTTTATTATTTTTAGTCGAAGAACATTTAAGTCGGCATATTTTAGAACAAATTGCTAAAACCGGAGAATTTGATAGCAAACCCGGGACTGGAATTGCTTTTCAAATTGATGTTGAAGATGCGATTGGTGTAATGCGTCAAGTGGAACAATTAACCCAAGAATTAGATAGAGAAGTGATATGAATGAATCTACAAAAATTGTTCGCGTTAAAGAGGTAATGAAAACCGAATTTAATCGAATTGAAGCGACGCAAACCATTAGTGATGCGTTGAAAATGATGAAATCGTGTAAAACCTCGGTGTTAATTGTGAATAAACGTCATCCTGATGATGAATGGGGCATGATTACTTCAGCAGATATTGCGCGTCATGTATTAGCGAAAAATCGCGCACCAGAACGAGTGAATGTTTATGAAATTATGACTTGTCCAGTGATTAGTGTCAGACCCGAAATGGATATTCGTCATTGTTCTCGATTATTTGCGACTTATAATTTAGTACGCGCACCAGTGATTATTAATGAAGAAATTATTGGCATGGTGAGTCCAAATTCATTAGTATTAGATGGTTTATATCAAATTTGTGGGTAATGATATTCGATAAAAATTTATATTAATTTAAAATTAATTATAGATAAGTAAAAATACATAAGTTATCAGATATTGCTATTTTAAAATCTTCACACAGTTCCCCTTTATTAAAGGGGCTAAGGATTTAACAATCCCTGATAACTTTCGATAAATTACTTAATAATATATTTTTATATTACCCTCACTTTTTATTATTTACGATTATTTATTTTACTGATTCATTGTGCAATCTTCTCAACCTCAATATTTAGTTGGCATTGATTTAGGAACCACTCATACCGTAGTTGCATATGCAGCGGTTGAACCGGCAAATGCTGACATTCAAATTTTTTCCATTCCACAATTGATTGCCCCCGGACAAGTGGCTAAACGGCGACTGTTGCCTTCGGTGCGTTATCATCCGGCTGAAGGCGAATTATCCGCTGAAGATATTGTATTTAATCCCGCAGGAGAAAATGCGGTTATCGGTGAAGCGGCTAGGGTATTAGGTGCTAAAACTCAAGGTAGATTTGTCAGTAGCGCGAAAAGTTGGTTGTCTCATCCATCGATTGATCCCAGTGCGGACATTTTGCCTTGGGGAAGTGCTGATGAAGTTCGTAAAATTTCACCGTTAGCAGCTAGTGCCAGTTATTTAGCGCATATTCGTAGCGTATGGTTACATCAATTTCCCGAAGCACCGTTAGAACAACAAATTGTCGTTATTACCGTTCCTGCTTCATTTGATGAAGCCGCGCGATCGCTCACTTTAGAAGCAGCGAAAATGGCAGGTTTATCTCAAGTTAATTTATTAGAGGAACCGCAAGCTGTCTGTTATGACTGGTTACATCGGCATCAACAACAACTCAAATCCGCTTTAGCAAAAGTACGTTTATTATTGATTTGTGATGTCGGCGGCGGTACGACAGATTTGACTTTGATCAAAGTAGAACCGGCTGATCCTGAACCGCGTTTAACGCGAATTGGAGTCGGCGATCATTTGATGTTAGGCGGTGATAATATCGATTTAGCCTTAGCACATTTGGTTGAAAGTCGATTAGTAGTTAATGGACAACGAAAATTATCCGCCGCCGATTTATCACAATTATTAGAACAATGTCGATTAGCTAAAGAACGTTTATTAGCCGAAGATGCAGCGGATTCTGTCAATGTAACTTTATTGGGTGGAGGTTCGCGTTTAATCGGCGGTAGTCGTTCGACGATATTAACTCGTGAGGAAGTGCGTCAATTAGCTTTGGATGGATTTTTTCCTTTGTCAACATTGAGCGATTTACCGGATAAAAGGCGTAGCGGTATTGTGGAGTTTGGTTTGCCTTATACGGCTGAACCAGCGGTGAGTAAACATATTGCCGGTTTTTTGAAATGGCATCAACAAGCTGCGATGGCGGCTTTGAATCAAGAACATTATGTTCCGGATGCGTTATTACTCAATGGCGGTGTATTTCGTAGTCAACCGATTGTCCAGCGATTATTAACTTTGCTGCGCTCTTGGAATCCTCAGCCAATTACTTTATTAGAAAATCAACATCCCGAATTATCAGTGGCTTTAGGCGCGGTCAGTTATGCCATGGCAAGACGCGAACATAAAGTTAAAATCGGTGGTGGAGCGGCGCGTAGTTATTTTTTATGTGTGGATACGACGGCTGATCAACAACGCGGAATTTGTATTTTGCCGCGAGGTACTGAAGAAGATGTAGAAATTATCTTGACGCATCAACAATTTAGTCTGCGTTTGGGACAGCCAGTACGGTTTCATTTGGTTTCAACGATTGGTGATTATCCTTATCAAGCGGGAGATTTAACCGAGATTAGCGATGATTTTCATTCTTTGCCGCCGTTAGCTGTTGCTTTTGACAGCGACAGTAATGCGGAAATTCGCGTCCGTTTAGCGGTGACTCAGACCGAAGTTGGCACCTTAAAAATTCAATGTTTAGCCGTAGATAATCCTCAGCAACGTTGGAATGTAGAATTTCAACTGCGACAAAAAAACCGTACCGCGACTTATCTGGAACGTGAATTACCCTCGGTTTTCCCCAAAGCGGTTGAAAAAATCAGTGCGGTATTTGGCACTAAATCCAAACAAGTTGATCCAAAAGCGGTCAAAAATTTACGCAATGAATTAGAAAAATTATTCAGTTCTCCGCGGCAATATTGGGAAATGTCGGTTTTGCGCGAATTATTTACCATATTATTAGAGGGGATAAAATATCGTCGTCGTAGTGAACATCATGAGCGAGTTTGGTTAAGTTTAACCGGTTATTGTTTACGTCCCGGATTGGGTTATCCTTTAGATGATTGGCGGGTTGAACAATTGTGGAAAATTTATCCACAAAGCATTCAATTTGTGAATGAATCGCAAAATTGGAGCGAATGGTGGACATTATGGCGTAGAGTCGCTGGTGGTTTAGATCAGGCTGCGCAACAACAAATTTTTACAGATTTAACACCTTATTTAAATCCAACCACCGCGCGTTTGCATCCATATGTTAAACAGATCAAAATTCGCGGTTACGAAGATATAATTAAATTAGCAGCGGTGTTAGAACGTTTACCGATCTCGCAAAAAATTTGTTTAGGCGAATGGTTATTGCAACGCTTGGAAAAACCGAGCGAATCGGTGCAAACCTGGTGGGCGGTTGGACGGATTGGTTCACGCGTGCCGTTTTATGCTGGACAACATCAAGTCATTCCGGCTGAAATTGTGACTCAATGGCTGCCACAATTATTGGCAGTTGATTGGAAAAAAATTCCACAAGCGGGTTTTGCCGCTACTTTAATCGCGCGAAATAGTGGGGATCGAGTTCGTGATCTTGATCCTGAAATCCGATTGCAAGTGATTGAGCAATTAAAATTATATAAAATGCCAATGACTTGGGTCGAATTAGTTGAACAAGTTAAAGTATTAGATGAACAAGAACAACAACAATTATTTGGTGAAGCATTACCGCCAGGATTAAAATTAATTTCTTAATCTGATTTAAATTGATTTGGAATTCAAGCTATTTTTATGATTCATCAAAGAGTTCAGCGATTTTATCATCCAGAAGCAAAATATTCGATTATTATTCCGAGTTGGAATAATTT
>JBEEJU010000023.1:0-18865 GCA_041169045.1 Pseudomonadota bacterium | reverse complement strand
ATCGGCTTTTCCCATTGCTTTAATTGGAAATTGACAAGGAAAAGTTAATAGCGTATTTTTTTCAGTCATATATTTAATTCAATAAGCCATTGAGTATCGATCAGGATTGTTTATACGCTTGATACCACGCATTCATTTGTTGCCAAATTACGCCGGATTTACCTTCGGCAATTGCAATACCATCAATTTCAATAACAGGGACAATTTCTCGTGTTGAACTGGTAACCCAAACCTCAGTCGCTGTTTTTAATTCTTCAAATGAAATCGCTTGTTCTGCAAATGGCAATTGATAATTATTAGCTAATTGCAAAATAATATCTCGCGTAATTCCTGCCAAAATATCGGGTGTTTTAGGCGCAGTTCTTAATACGCCATTAATAACCGCAAAAACGTTACTCGCTGAACCTTCGGTAACAAAACCCTTTTTAATTAAAATCGCTTCTGAAGCTTGTTGATCAGCCGCTTGTTGTTTAAATAAAACATTCGCTAATAATGAAATCGTTTTAAAATGACACCAAGCCCAGCGTTGATCTTCCATAGTCATCGCTTTAATGCCTAAATGACGATCAGGAAACGGTGGAATATCATTACAAATTGCTAAAATAGTCGGATTAATCGATTGTGGAAATACATGATCTCTTTTAGCAGCATATCCGCGAGTAATTTGTAAATAAATATATTGATCACGTTGATTATCCATTAAAGGCAATAATATATTTAACCATTGTTCTATTGAATAATTTAAGGGTAAACGAATTCCAGCTAAACTGAAATTTAACCGTTGAATATGTGCTTCCAAAGCTAAAAATCGACCTTGAAACCAAGGGATCACTTCATAGACTCCATCACCAAATAAGAATCCTCGATCCATTACCGAAATATGTGCTTCAGATAAAGGTAAATAATTGCCATTTAAATAAACTAATTGTTGCATTATTGAATTATTCCATCATTAAAGTAATTTTGTCATATAAGCGTTGAAAAAAATTTCCGCTATTCACATTATTTAAGCCAATTAATGGGCGATTGACTAATACAGCTCCAGCAAAAGAAACGGTTAATGCGCCATAATTTTTACCTTGAAATACCGGCGCGTTAATATGTGGATTGACGCTAATTTGAGCGGTTAATTCGGGTTGATGACGACGTAAAATAGTAACATATAAATCTTCGGCTAATCCTAATTGTAAAGCTTGGCCATTTCCACTCCAAACTTTAGCCGTTTTTAAAATTTTACGCGCTGGATATAATCGATTGGTTTCATAAAATTGAAAGCCGTAATTTAATAAAGCCTGACTTTCATTTGCCCGCGCATCAGGACTTTTTGTTCCCATTACTACCGAAATTAAGCGCATATCATTACGTTTAGCCGAAGCAACCATGCAATAACCAGCCGCATCGGTAAATCCGGTTTTCACACCATCAACCGAATTATCACGCCATAATAATTTATTGCGATTTTGTTGAGTAATTTTATTATAAGTAAATTCTTTTTGAGAATCCCAACGATAATATTCGGGAAATTCCGAAATTAAGGCACGAGTTAAAATCACCAAATCCCTAGCGGTGGTGTAATGATTATCCACTGGTAATCCCATGCTATTTTCAAAATGGGTATTTGTCATTCCCAAACGCGCTGCATGTTGATTCATCATTTTGATGAAATTATCTTCAGTACCGCCAACATATTCAGCCAAAGCAACACTGGCATCATTACCAGATTGAATAATCATGCCTTTGATTAAATCTTCCATCCGCACTTGTTTACCGGCTTCAACAAACATTTTTGAACCACCAGTCTGCCAAGCTTTAGCACTGATGGTGACTAAATCATTCACCGTAAAATGTTTACTCGCCAATTCTCGATAAACCACATATGCCGTCATAATTTTGGTTAAACTGGCTGGCGGAAGGCGTATATCAGCATTTTTTTGTGCCAAAATTTGTCCACTATTAAAATCTTCTAATAGATAACTGGAGGCATCGAGATTGGGCTGTTCAGGAAATATTGCCGCGCTTACCTGAGCAGTGATTAACATCATTGATAAAATCCAACTGACAAGAATTGGTAACATTCTTGGTTGCGAACCCGCACTAAACCCCATATATTTAACCATTAAATAACAAAAAACTCAGGTATTGTATCACAGCGGCTAAATTGCATTACCGTTGTTATATCAGCGAGTTGGCAATGATTTGATCTTGTTAAAAATAATAAGATATTGTTTTACAAATCTTATTAAATTCTTTAGATTGGAAAATAAAAAAGCCCGCGATTAACGGGCTTCTGATTTTTAATCAACTGAATTTATTTAATTTGTTGCGCTTGTTTAATATGTTCAACTGCCGCTTTAGCTGCTTCAGTAGCTTGTGGAGCGTGTCCCATATCAGCATGTTTTATAGCTTCTTCTAAACTTTTTACTGCTTCGGTACTGTGTTTGTGCGCATCAGCATGTTCTTTTTCAGCCGCTTTAGCATGTTCCAAAGCAATTTTGGCGTGTTCAGCCACGACCTTTGCATGACCTTCTTCACCATGAGTCGCAGCGACCGCACTATGTTCTAAAGCTTGGGCGGCATGATGATCAGTTGCGTAAACATTAGTGGCTAAACCTAAACCAATGACAGCGATTACAGTCGTTAAAATTTTCATAAGTTGCTCCTTAAATTCCAAAATGATTAGTGATGATGAACCAAAAACAACGTTCATTACAGACAACTATACTCAAACTTTATCGCGATGTCTAGAAAAATTAGGTTAAATAACATAGTTATTTATTAAACTATGTTATTTGACACAAAAAATTTAAAATTGCGCAGAAAGACACAATCGAAAAAATCCAAATAATATTAAATTCACAAAAGTAACAAACCTAAAAATCGAATAAATCTTAACGTCTAACGATTAAAAAGGCTAAATAGAATGGTGCCCAAGGGCGGAATCGAACCGCCGACACGAGGATTTTCAGTCCTCTGCTCTACCGACTGAGCTACCTGGGCAATCAGGCAGGATCAAAATAAGACCACTATTAGAACAAATTTTATTAACAGTGGTCAAGTAAAATTTTCGCTTAAAAAATCCTATAAACTAACTCATTGATTAATTTATACCTTTTATTGAACAATTAACTCATCGGTGAAAAACTACGCCCATGACGAACATCCTCACCCTTGATCATAAAAATGACATATTCACCAATATTACAAGCATGATCTCCGATTCTTTCCAAAGCTCTAGCTGTCCACAATACGTCCAATGAACGACTAATCGTACGCGGGTCTTCCATCATGCGCGTAATCAATTGCCGCATAATACTTTTGTATTCTCGATTAACATTTTCATCACGCTGATTAATTGACAATATCTCTTCAACCGTCATGCGGGCAAAACCATCAAGCGCGTCGTGCAACATTTCACGAATCATTGTGGAAATGTGTTGTAATTCGTAAAAAGAATCGGTGTGATCCGAATCACTCGCAATATGAATCGCCATTTGTGCAATGCGTTTCGCTTGATCGCCGACTCGTTCAATTTCGGTCAAAATTTTAATCACTGAAATTAATAAGCGTAAATCAAAAGCAGTTGGTTGGCGTAGCGCAATAATTTGGATACATTCTTGATCAATTGAAGTTTCCATAGAATTAACATGATCATCTTGTTTAATCACTTTTTCAGCTAATTCCATATCGCTATTAAAAAACGCTTTAATAGCTAATTCAATTTGTTGTTCAACTAATCCACCCATAATTAATACTTTATTACGGATGTCCTCTAATTCTTTATTAAATTGTTGCGAAATATGATGTCCAACTTTATTATCCACGCTTAATTTCTCCTAACCATAACGCCCAGTAATATAATCTTCGGTTTGTTTTTTTGCCGGATTGGTAAATAATTCATTAGTGCTACTATATTCAATCAATTCACCCATATACATAAAAGCGGTATAATCCGACACTCTCGCAGCTTGTTGCATATTGTGAGTGACTATAATAATAGTATAAGTTTCTTTTAATTCATTAATTAATTCTTCAATTTTTAACGTTGAAATCGGGTCTAAAGCTGAAGCCGGCTCATCTAACAACATCACTTCAGGCTCTATAGCAATTGCGCGTGCGATGACTAAACGTTGTTGTTGACCACCAGACATGCCTAACGCATTGTCTTGTAAGCGATCTTTCACTTCGTCCCATAATGCTGCACCGCGCAAGGACTTTTCGACCACTTCATCTAACACTCGTCGATCATTCATTCCTTGAATGCGTAATCCATATGCCACATTTTCATAAATTGATTTAGGAAAGGGATTGGGTTTTTGAAAAACCATTCCAACCCTGCGACGTAAATCAGCAACATTGACTTTTTTATCGTAAATATTTTCATGATCTAATAAAATTTGCCCTTCAATCCGCACATTATCGACTAAATCATTCATGCGATTAATACTGCGTAATAAGGTAGATTTTCCACAACCACTAGGACCTATATAAGCCGTGACTTTTTTCTTTGGCATTTTCATATTAATACCAAATAAAGCCTGTTTATTACCATAAAACAATTTTAAATCTTTCACTTCAATACAAGTTTGTTCATCTTCTAATCGTGGTTTTTGCGCACTACGAGAAAATGAACTCATATCAATCGCATGGGTACGGATAGGTTCGTGACTCATTCTAATCTCAATTTAATAATCAATCGACAACAGTAAATAATATTTAATTTTCTAAAGCACGATATTTTTCGCGTAAATGATTACGAATAAAAATCGCTGATAAATTTAATCCCATAATCACCAAAACCAATAACAAAGAAGTGGCATACACTAAAGGTCTAGCCGCTTCAACATTTGGACTTTGAAAACCC
This sequence comes from Pseudomonadota bacterium, assembly GCA_041169045.1. Classification (GTDB taxonomy): domain Bacteria; phylum Pseudomonadota; class Gammaproteobacteria; order Methylococcales; family Methylomonadaceae; genus CAIQWF01. Next base: position 14,004 of record JBEEJU010000023.1, on the reverse strand, counting down.
ACATCGTAAATATGAAACCCTAAGTGCATGAATTTACGATCAAAATGTAAATAGGGAAAATTCCCATCTAAAGGTAAAGCAGGCGCAAGTTTTACCACGCCGACTAACATCAAAGGAGCTACTTCTCCCGCTGCGCGAGCAACCGCTAAAATTAAACCGGTCATAATCGCTGGACTTGCCATTGGTAAAACCGTACGCCATAAAGTTTCAGCTTTGGTTGCACCCAAGGCTAAACTTCCTTCACGAATCGCTTTGGGAATACGTGACAACCCTTCTTCGGTTGATACAATTACTACTGGCAAGGTTAATAAAGCTAAAGTTAATGATGACCACAATAATCCTGGTGTACCTAATACCGGTGCGGGTGCAGATTCGGGGAAAAACCACTGATCAATATGCCCACCAATAATATAGACGAAAAATCCTAAACCAAATACGCCATAAACAATCGAAGGAACTCCGGCTAAATTGTTCACAGCAATCCGAATCAATCGGGTTAAAAATCCTTGTTTAGCGTATTCACTCATGTAAACAGCAGCTATCACACCCATCGGTGTCACAATCACCGCCATTAAAATCACCATCATCACTGTACCGAAAATCGCCGGAAAAATCCCGCCTTCAGTATTGGCTTCTCTAGGATCGTCAGTGACAAATTCAGCCAATTTATCCCAATAATGCCCCATTTTATCCAGCAAACTCATTTGATTAGGCTGATAAAACCGCACGATTTTGGCTAAAGGAATTTCCACCTCTTGCCCCGAAGCCTCTTTGACCACCACACTATCACGCGATAACTGCTGATACAATTGCGCTAATTGATTTTGTAATTGTTGATAATGTTGCTGATATTGCGCTTGTTGTGCAGTAAATTGTTGTTGAATTTGATCATTCCATTGATTTTGTAGTTGTAATTTTTTTTGTTGTAAACGCAATCTTTCCAATTGATAATTAATTCCCCCAACTTCTTGTTGTTGAATATGATCAATCTGTTGAAAGACTGTTAAGGTTTGTTGTAATTTTTGTTGTGCCACGCCTATAGCGGAATCCCCCGTCGCACTCTTTTGACCTTGTTGTTTAACGGCGACTAAATAACCGTAAAAATTGCCCCATTCTCGTCGCTCAATCACCACTATATTTTTGGGATAATCACTGCTTAAAATATATTGCGCTTGAATCCAACGAAAATCTAAACCGGTAACATCACGATTTCCGGTTTTAATTAAATGTTGCAATAAACTGTCGCTGCCTGAAGGTAATTGATAATGCGCATCTTTAGCTTGTTGAGCGGATAACACCACACTATCAACCACTTCTCCAATCAGGGTGATTTGTTGATTATTATCTTGATAATGATATTCGATGACCGTAGCTGGCCAAAAATGTCCAAGTCCACGAACTGCAATTAAAATTAATAAACCTAAAACTAAAATCAAACTGGTACTTACAGCCGCTGCATTTAGCCATACCCAAGGTTCGCCACTTTTAAACCATTGCTTAATCATAATGAACTGTATTTTTTTCTTAATCGTTGCCGAACTACTTCTGCTAAAGTATTAAGCATAAAAGTAAATAAAAATAACACTAAAGCCGCCAAAAATAACACCCGATAATGGGTGCTATCCACCTCTGACTCAGGCATTTCTACGCCGATATTTGCTGATAAAGTACGCATTCCTTGAAACATACTTAAATCCATTACTGGTGTATTACCCGTTGCCATCAATACAATCATGGTTTCGCCAATCGCTCGTCCTAATCCAATCATAATTGCGGAAAAAATCCCCGGACTGGCGGTTAATAACACCACACGAGTCATGGTTTGCCAAGGGGTTGCACCTAAAGCTAACGAACCAATAGTTAAATGTCTAGGCACACTAAAAATGGCATCTTCGGCAATCGAAAAAATCGTTGGAATCACCGCAAATCCCATCGCTAATCCGACAATTAACGCATTACGTTGATCATAGCCAATGGCAAATTGATCCATAAACCAAGTGCGTAAATTGCCATTAAATCCCCAATTTTCAATCGGCGCACTTAATGTCCACGATAACCAAAATCCTATCAATACGACCGGCATTAATACTGCTGCATCCCAACCATCAGGAATCTTCTGCCGTATTAATTTAGGAACAAATTGCCAACCATATGCAAATATTATTACGGTGAACGGCACTATCATTAACAATGAAAATAAAAAACTTAAATGTAATTCAATAAACGGAGCTAACCACAATCCAGCAAGAAATCCCAAAATAACCGTCGGTAATGCGCCCATTAATTCAATTCCGGGTTTTACATAACGACGCATGATCGGTGACATAAAATAAGCGGTATAAATCGCTCCCATTAAAGCTAAAGGCGTAGCAACTAACATCGCATAAAACGCTGCTTTCATCGTGCCAAAAACCAGCGGCGTTAAACTTAGTTTGGGTTCAAAATCGTTACTAGCTGATGAGGATTGCCAAATATAATCGGGTTTTGAATAGCTTTCATACCAAACTTTTTGCCACAAAGCTTTAATTGAAATTTCAGGATGTTCGTTATTAATGGTGCCATAATGCAACATTTGATCTTGCGTTTCTACCAAAAAGCTATTCGCTCTAGGAGATAAACCGATTTGCAAAGGCTGAACATTCAGCATTTTTTGATTCGTCAATTCGCGTTCAGAAGTGGTGTAAAATACACCAAGTTGTCCAGTTTGATCTAAGGCAATAAATCCTTTGCGTAAAGCTTCAGGTTGAATTGCCACAATCGATTGTTCAGAAAATTTGAATTGCCGCAATTTTTGCATTGCTGATCGATTTTGGGGATCACGAATAAAACTCCACTGCGCAATTTCACCACTGGAATCTCCAATTAATATCGATAAATCTCCATTTAAAAAAGCAATTTGAGTTAATTGTCTTTCGGGTTCTAATACATTAACATTTTGTAATAATTTTGGATGTTGTTTATCTTTTATATCGAATAAACGTAATAATCCACTTTGGCTGACAACATATAATTTAGTTTGTTCTTTATCGATTAATAAAGAACTGACTTCATCAATTGGTAATTTTAATTTAGCTTCAGTACGTTCCAATTCAACTTCATCATCTGCGAAAATGGATTTTTTAACTTTAAAATTAACAATTAATAAACGACCATCTGAGGTTTGAGCTACAAAAGTAGATTGTTGATCATTCGATTTAAAAGCTAATCGAATTAAACTTTTTTGTTTAGAATCAAGAGCAATAGTTTTTTGTCCTAAAGGATAACTGATTTCTGGTGTAATCATTCGAACATTTAATGGATAACTGATTTCATAATGATGTTTAATCACTAATATTTGTCCATTATTAAAACCATATGCAATTTCGCCATTCGCAAAATCGCCTTGAGCAAAACTGCTAACTTGAGTCGTATTCGAAATAGGTAAATTTTTATGTTCTACGACTTTACCACTATCAACCTCAAAAAAAACAGCTTTGGCTTGATCGGTGAATCGTACTGCAATTTGATTTTGTTCTTCTATTGCCAATAATAAAGTTTTACCAATTGTTTTTTCCGGCAAAGGATATTGATTAACCCTTTGTGTTTGTGCCGGTAAAAATAAGGGAAATACGGCATATAACAAGTAAAAGAAAATTAAAAGAATCGCACCAATAATTGCCAATCCACCTGCAACGACTATTTGTCGAATTAGATTATCTTTAATTAATCGCCAACGTTGGTAATAGGGTTTAGAAATAAACATGAAACCGTAATATTAATACAAAAAATTGAATAATAGCATTATTGATAAAATAAACCTTGGTAAAAAACCTAGCAGGTTTCTTCAATCCACTAGGTTTTTTAAATTTTTTTAACTCTTTGGCAATAATATTTAAAATCTATTTATTCACTAAAGTTAAAGCCTTTTTCACCACATCCGCCGGTAAAGGAATATACCCATCTTTAATGACATTTTTTTGACCATTTTGCGACAACATCATTTTGACAAATTCTAACTCCAAAGGAGGTAAAGCTTCATTAGGTTTTTTATTCACATAAACATATAAATATCGCGTTAAGGGATAACTACCATTTAACGCATTTTCGGCGGTTGCTGGAATAAAAGGTTTGCCTTCAGCCGCAGCTAAAGCGACTGCTTTTACGCCAGAAGTTTGATAGCCAATTCCTGAATAGCCAATACCATTCGCTGAAGAAGTGACTGATTGTACTACTGAGGCTGAACCCGGTTGTTCATTAACATTACTTTTAAAATCACCTTTGCACAACGCATCATCTTTGAAATAACTGTAAGTGCCGGAAACTGAATTCCTTCCATATAGTTGAATCGGACGGCTGCCCCAGGCATCGGTTAAACCGGCTTGTCCCCAAGTGGTAATATCGGTAGGATAACCGCATTTACGAGTTGAAGACATGATGGCATCGACTTGGGGAATGGTTAAGCCTTTGATTGGATTATCTTTATGCACAAATACAGCTAACGCATCAATGGCGACCGGAATCGCCGTAGGTTTGTAGCCATATTTTTTCTCAAACGCTTCGGTTTCTTTATCCTTCATCATTCGACTCATTGGACCTAAATTTGAAGTCCCTTCGGTAAGCGCGGGTGGCGCAGTTGAAGAGCCAGCCGCTTGAATTTGAATGTTTACATTTGGGTATAAACGTTTAAATTCTTCTGACCACAATGTCATCAAATTAGCTAAGGTATCTGAGCCGACACTAGACAAATTACCAGAAATTCCTGAAGCTTTGTTGTAAGCTGGAATACCTGCATCAACGGTTTGCACTGGAGCCGCTTCGGTTAATAGTGAAACCGAAACCAAGCCCAAACCTAACATTAAGGTTTTAAGTTTAAAAATGTTCATAAATCAAAAGAATAATAAAAACAAGATGATAATTAGTAATATAAAGGGCTAATATGACAATTATGTTACAATCGTAAGGTTTTCAACCTCAATAAGAATTATAAATTAAATGAATTCCTATTAAAGTTAATAAAAAAATAAACGCTTCTTTTAATAAACGTTCATTAATTCTTTTGGTAATTCTAGGTCCAATTTGTCCGCCAATAATGACCCCGGGAATTGCCCAAAAAATAACCGCAAATTTCGCTTCACTGCCTAATAATAAATGACTTAATGCACCGACTAAACTGACCGCAAAAGCAATGGTAATACTTGTGCCAATTGAATGACTCATATTTAAGGATAATTTACTGCGCATAATTGGAATTAACCATTCGCTCATGCTGGTACTTAACATACCGCTGCCAATTGAAGCCGGAATCGTAATCCACGCATGACGATAAGCATCACGCATATCCACTTTGGGTTTGCCTAAATCGGTATATTTTTGTTCTGAAGAAACAAAAAGAAAAGCGGTAGTCATCACTAATAATCCCAAAACTAATTGCATAGAACTGGATTTTAAATTCCCCGCAATTAATGAACCACCAATAACCCCGGGAATAGCAACTGATAAAATAAATAGCATTAATTTAAAATCAACTCGCTGTTGTTTAACACAAGTAAAAGTCGCCGATCCCGTCCCCGCTGATTGAATAATTAATGAAGTTGCAACCGCGACTTCTGGTGGTAATTTTAAAACCAATAAAAAAAAGGGCATCCATAATACACCGCCACCAATTCCCACCGCAGTTGTTCCAGTAGCAATCGTCACTGCAACTGGAAATGCGTACCAATATTCAATCATGTTTTTCTCCGTCAACTTCATATAAACGGAAACATTCCGTAAAATCCTGTAACATTTCAAAATCCATTTGTAATTGTTCTAATTCGCCCAGAATTTCAGCCGTATTTTCTTCATTAATTTCTCCACTCGCCAATAATGCCCTCACTTTTTCAATACAAGTTCCGCCATTGGTACTCATATTTTGTGACAGAATGGTAACTTCTTGTAAATTACTCGACATTTCATTAATGACTCGTCCCAATTGCGCTAATTCATTATTGGATCCAATTTTAATCGTTTTGGTTAAATCTCCTTGAGAGATTTGTTGCGACACATCAATCATATGTTGCAAAGGACCGGTAATATTTTTAATCAACATAGTTAATACAATAATCGTCACATACATAATAATCACGATCATTAAAATCGCTTTATTACGCAAGCCCGATAACGGCTCAAATACAAATGCTTCAGCCATTTTTTGTTGATTATGCAATTCAAAATTAAGCAGTAACAGTTCTTTTAATCTAGGGTCTTGTACGTCAAATACAAATTCGACAGTAACCAATAATGCCGCACACACAATGAGCAAGAAATAAATGATCATTGTCCGTTGTAAATTATCTTTATGGATGGATTTCATTTGTTTTCGATACCCATTATTGCAAGGCTGACAGTGAATAGGAAAATATAGCGTACCATCATCACTGTTAGCATATTTCAATCAGATTTAACTTAAAAATCACTATTTGATATATCTACGGTGATAGAATACTCTGCTTATAAGTGTAGTCGATAATTCAAATTAAATAGTGAACGCAAATGTCTGATAAACTCATCTATAAGGTTATTTTCATTAATCATGACGAAGTGTACGAAATGTATGCCAAAAGCGTTTATGAGGGGGATATGTATGGCTTTTTGGTCGTTGAAGATTTTATTTTCGATGAAAAAAGTCAATTATTGATTGATCCTAGTGAAGAAAAACTCAAACTCGAATTTGAAGGCGTGACTCGTACTTTCATTCCCATGCACGAAATTGTCAGAATTGATCAAGTACAAAAGCGTGGATTAGCCAAAATTGCGTCTACTCATAAAGACAGTCGCAACAACATTTCCACGCTTTATTCGCCAGAGAAACCCAAGTAATTTATTTAACCACACGAAGCTGTGGTTTTGGAGGGGAAGGTGGTGGTGAGGGTTCATGTTCATCTTCTGAATCAAAAACCATGCCACGACCATTTTCCTGGGCGTAAATCGCCAATACAGCGGTAATCGGTACGACAATTTGCATCGATCGTCCAGAAAATCGGGCTTTAAACTCAATTAAATCATTGTTTAATGCTAAACCGTGAACTGCGGCTGGACGAATGTTGAGGATAATTTTGCCTTCTTCCACAAAATTTTCTGGAACTATAGCTTGTGAATGATTAGCATCGACTAACAAATAAGGCGTGAGATCATTGTCTACAATCCATTCATAGACAGCACGAATTAGATAAGGTTTTAAAGGGGTCATTTGTGAGTACTCACCATCGATTTTTCATCTTTACTTAAACTATCTTGAAAAGCTTCACGAGTAAAAATACGTTGTGCATATAAATAAATCGGTTTACCTAATGAGGTTAAATCGATGCCTATTGCGGGTAGTCGCCACAACAATGGAGCTAATGAACAATCGATTAAAGAATATTCATCGCTCATAAAATAAGGGCGAGCTTCAAACACAGGGGTAGCCGCAATCAAACCTTCTTTAAGCATTTTTTTGGCACGAGCAGATTTTTTTTCTCCGGAATGCAAAATTTCGTCCAAAAGTTGATACCATTCTTGATCGATGCGTTTAATCAACATTCTGGCATTCGCTCGAGACACCGGATCCATTTGATGCAAAGGCGGATGAGGGAAACGTTCATCTAAATATTCCATAATAATCCTAGCATCATATAATACTAAATCGCGCTCAATCAGCGTCGGAGACACGCCCGTAGGATTACACTCAAGCAAATCAGCCGGTGGCGCGCTAGGATCATAATATTCTACATCTGCTACTACGCCTTTTTCGTGTAACACTAAACGAGCGCAATGGCTCATGGCACAAGTAGGAGATGAAAAAAGCGTCATGACAGCTTTGCGTACAGTTATATTTGCCACGAATAACAACCTTTTAAATGTAATTTAGGATGATAAATAATCTTTATTGTAGCATAAAAGAATTATTGGAATTTGACAGGAGTTAAAATTATTCAACCGTTAAACCGTTGTTTTATTCGGATTCGATAGTGTTTTTGATATTATCATTTAGTCGAAAGCTTGTTATAAATTTATTTGTGGATTCTCCAGCAATCCGATCAAATAAGGGTTAAAATTAAAGATTAAAATGTTAAAATGATACGTTTATTAAGACAAAACCAATCAGCAATGCTGATCTGGCTTCCCTCCATTTATCAGCATAATTATTAGTTATGAAAAAATACCTTATTTATAGCTTAGTTCTTTTACTGTTTTCTACTTTGAGTTTTGCACAAGAATTGGCTCCAGCGATTACACAACCTCCAATTGTCGCCGCGAATACCGCTTTAAAATTAGTTTTAGAAGACATTAATTTACAGTTTTCTAAAGATACGGGGCTGAGTATAAAATTTGATTTTCAATCTTCGGCAGTTTTATATCACAAAATATTACAAAAGCCTGAAAGTTTTGAATTATTTATGTCTGACGATGAGCAATATGTAGCTGATTTAGCCAAAAAAGGTCTCACTGGAGATAAAAGTATTCTTTATGCAATTGGACGATTAATCTTATTTGCCCCAAAAGGTTCTCCATTAGTATTAGATAGTGAATTAGCTGGTTTAAAAGCTAATTTAAAAGCCGCAGAATTATCACAATTTATCATCGCAGACCCCCAGAATTCTAATTATGGTCGAGCCTCAAAACAAGCTTTAATCAATGTTGGAATATGGGATGAAATTCAAAGTCGTTTATCATTAGCAGAGAGTGTTCAACAAGCTGCTCAAGTGGCAGCTTTTGGTCAAACTCAAGGCGGAATTTTTGCTTATTCTTTAGTATTAAATCCTTGGGTAAAAGCACAGGGAAATTTCGTATTGATTTCGGAAAAATTATATCCAACTTTACGTCATCGTATGGTGTTATTAAAAAATCCTTCTTCAGCGACTAAAACATTTTATCAATATTTACAACAACCCAAATCACAAGCTATTTTTGAACAATATGGCTTGAGTTTACAACATCCTTAAAAAAGCCTCTCTTTGCTAAAATAAATTAATCCATTTTATAAACACCTTAAGCTCTAAAACAAAAATATTGAATTAGCCATTTGTTAAGTTAAGAATTTTATTTTAGTCTTTAAAAAATATAATATGAATTAGGAATTAAATATGACTATTGAAACTTATTTAGAATCAGAACAACAACAATTAATTATCAAAGTTAGTGGAAGATTTGATTTTAGTATGCACCAAGTGTTTCGTAAAGCAACTGAACAAATCAATATTAATCATATTAAACATATCATAATCGATATGAAAGAAACGGATTATATTGATAGTTCTGCATTGGGAATGTTATTGGTTTTACGCGATAAAATGGGCGAAGATCGAGAAGCTGTTAGTATTAATAATGCAAAACCAGAAGTGCGAAAAATTTTGGATATTGCCAATTTTAATAAATTATTTTCATTATCTAATAACTAACCTCTTGAAATGCTATTTTTCGCTTGTGCTTAGGATGATTATTGGTACAATGAGATAATACTTTTACCACTATGATTTTTTAAAAATAATTATACGTTCACAATGAAAAAATCGATTGTCTTCCCGATGTTGTGTTTGATCAGTTGCACCACATTAGCTACTCCCGTAGCTTTGGATACGGCAGAAAATGGTGTGACTTCTGAAGCGACACAGACTGAATTAGAGTCTAATTTAGAACTCATGCCGTTATTGCCCCCCACTGACAATGACCTTTCTTCTCCCACCTTTGAAATCGATGAAGCCGAATTAGCCAAACAAGCGGCTGAAGAAGCCATACGTCGTGCCACCGACAATTTACCGGCTGCTGAATCGACGCGCTTTGCCGATTCAAGATGGACTTTAGCCGCTTTGAGTGAATATTTTAAGGAATGGGCTTCAGTGCGCTATCGCTATGGCGGTATGAGCAAACGGGGGATTGATTGCTCAGGATTCGTTTACGTTACGGTTTACCACCAGTTAGGCATTCGTTTACCCAGAAATACGCGATCATTGTTACGTTTAGGCGAACACATCGCACAATCTGATTTACAAACTGGAGATTTGGTATTTTTTAAAACCGGACGTAGTTTAAGACATGTAGGTATTTACTTAGAAAAAGGCCTATTCATGCACGCCTCCACCCACGAGGGCGTAACTATGTCTAGTTTGGATGAAACCTACTGGGCAAATACCTATTGGACAGCTAGACGCTTGGATTTTTCTAAATTTGGTTGATGCGAAAAGCTGAATGACCCCAAATTTAATTGGGGTCATGCTCTGACAATCAAGCCTGAGCTAATTCAGCCCGCATTTGATCGATAATTTGTTTATAATCGGGTTTACCAAAAATCGCAGAACCTGCAACGAACGTGTCAGCACCTGCTGCTTTAATTTCGCGGATGTTATCTACTTTGACACCACCGTCAATTTCAAGACGAATATTAAAGCCGCTGTCATCAATGCGTTTTCTAACTTCGCGCAGTTTCGTCAATGCAGAAGGAATAAACGATTGACCTCCGAATCCTGGGTTAACTGACATGAGTAAAATCATATCTAATTTATCCATCACATAATCTAAATAATGTAATGGAGTACCCGGATTAAAAACCAAACCTGCTTTACAACCACAATCTTTTATCAATTGTAAAGTTCTATCGATATGTACTGACGCTTCAGGATGAAAGGTGATGTATTGCGCACCGGCTTTAGCGAAATCAGGAATAATTCGATCCACAGGTTCAATCATCAAATGAACATCAATCGGTGCTTTGATTCCGTGTTTAATTAAAGCCTCGCATACTAATGGTCCGATAGTCAGATTTGGTACAAAATGATTATCCATGACATCGAAATGGACAATATCAGCCCCGGCGGCTAATACCTTATCTACTTCTTCACCTAATTTCGCAAAATTAGCGGAAAGTATTGAGGGTGCAATCCAATCTGCATTCATTTTTTTATCCTCACTCATTAATTATTTTCATTTAAACGATTAAGTTATTAAATTTGAATAACTTGTTGGTCGGTGATTGTAACATTGGCTATTGTGTAAATCCAGCAATTTTAAAAAATAACCATTATGAGCGCATTTATTTCTACCTCTTATTCTAATTCTCCATTTGTCATTTCTTTCAAAATTTTATTAGGATTATATCTGATTATTCCTTTGTGTTTAATCATAGCTTGGCTAGATTATTGGTTGGGCAATCAGTGGTTACTTATCCATTTACCCAGTAGCCCTGGGCATTTTTTGTTATTTCAATTATTATTTGGCACCCCACATATTCTCGCTAGCTCATTATTGTTAATCACTAATCATAGCTATTTACAATTTTATCAAAAACGCTTAATGCTAATGTCATTATTCATTATTTTGCTATTTGGAATAGGGAGTTTATGGATTTCTTATCGTAGCTTATATATTATTGCGGCTTGTTGGACAGTACATCATGTACTTAAACAACAAATTGGCGTAGGACGAGCGGTGTATCGATTACCTAATTATTTATTTTATTTAATTCTGAGCTTAAGTATTAGCTGTGGCATTTTAATTTATCTAGGGATTTTTTTGAAAAATGAATTAAAGGCAGAAATAGTATCGATTATTCAAATTATAAGTTGTTTATTAGCTGTTTTATTAGTAATAATCACGATATTTGCTCAACAATATGCGACTCATATAGTGGGGCAATATTTTTTATATGCTAATACTTTATTAATTATAAGCAGTTTATATTTATATTCTCAACGATACTATTTTTTAGCGATTTTAATGCCCAGACTAGTTCACGATATTACTGCTTATTTATTTTATATCACTCATGATTACAATAAACATTATTTACATCCACAAAATTGGTTTTATCAGCAAATACAATTTTATCGGTTGCCGATTATTTGGACATTACCGCTATTTTCGGTGCTATTAACCATATTTTTACAACAATATGGCAATGATTTAATTGCTTGGATTGCTAAAACGTTATTAGGTTTTGAAATTCATAAAGCGGTGAGTTTAGGATTAATTGGCTATTTATCTTTAATGCACTATTACACCGAAGGATTTATTTGGAAACAAGGTTCGCCATTACGTCAATTTATTCGATTTAAAATTGAATAAGCATAAAAAAACCGATTAGCAATCACTAATCGGTTTTTTCAATTAAATGGTGCCGATGACTGGACTCGAACCAGCACGACTCTCGTCACTACCCCCTCAAGATAGCGCGTCTACCAATTTCACCACATCGGCATTATTGAAATCATTATTCAGATTCATCTTTATGAGATTTTTTATGAGGTTTTTCTTCATCTTGATCTGAATGTTTGGTTGAATGTTTTTTATCATCATGCTTTTTGTCAGCATCATGTTTCTTGTCAGTATCATGCTTTTTATCTACATCATGCTCGTGCTGATGTTTTTTATCGTGTTTATCATGATGCTCAGAAGCCGAATCTGAAGCTTTGTCCTCAGATTTATGCTCATGTTTAGAGTGTGCTTCTGTTTTTGAAGCTTTATCATGAGCAGCTTCGGTTTTTTCTTTTATAGCTTGAAACTCAGGACTTTTAGTTTCAACAGGTTTATCAGCTAATGCTGGTGGCGGTAAGCCATTATCTGTTGTTGAACTATGCGTGTCAATGACAGCAGGTAATGCTACTGATGGTTGAGCATTTACCTCAGAATGATTTGGTGGTAAATCACTAGCAGGTGGAGCTGAAAGACTACTTGGAACAACCGCTGGCGTTGAATTTAAGGGAACATCCGCAGCCTTTTGCTGAACATCGGGTGTAGTCATTAAATCATCCGCTTTAGCCGCTTTACTTTGTTGACCATTAACTACGGCTAATCCCAAACTGGTTGTAAAAAACAACGTCGCTAAGATTGCTGTTGTTCGAGACAAAAATGAAGCAGCACCTTGTGCGCCAAAAACCGATCCCGAAGTTCCACTGCCAAAAGCTGCACCGGCATCTGCTCCTTTTCCTTGTTGCATCAATACTAAGCCGATAATACCTACGCCTAGTAATACATGCACAACAATCATAAGCTGATACATAAAATTTCAAAGAGTTATTGTAATTATTTTTTAACAGAATGATAAATTTTCAAAAAGGATTGTGCATCCAAAGAAGCACCACCAATTAATCCACCATCAATATCAGGCATAGCAAATAAAGCCTGAGCATTCTCGGCTTTAACACTGCCGCCGTACAAAATTTGTAAATTTTCAGCAATCGTTGCATCTAAACCGGCAATTTTTTGACGAATCGCCAAATGTACTTCTTGCGCTTGTTCATCGGTAGCGGTTTTACCTGTGCCAATTGCCCATACGGGTTCGTAAGCAATCACTGCTTTAGCAAAAGCCGCAATACCGGCTTTTTCAATCACAACGTCTAATTGACGATTGACCACGTTAAAAGTCTCGCCTTGTTCGCGTTCGGTTAAGGTTTCACCAATACATAAAACGGGGATTAAACCTTGGGCTTGAGCTTGGCAAAAACGCGCAGCAACCGATTGATCAGTATCTGCGTAATAACTACGACGTTCAGAATGTCCAACCAGCACATATCGACAATTGAATTCTAATAACATTGTCGCAGAAACTTCTCCAGTATAGGCACCGGCTGCCTGATCAGCAACATTCTGCGCGCCTAATAATAAAGGTGTATTTTCTGTTAAAGTTTGCAAATCAGCTAAATAAACTGCGGGTACACAAATCGCTATTCCTTGTGCGTTAGGATCGATACCAGAGATAATTGCTGTAGCTAAAGCGCGGCTGCTCTGACGAGAGCCATTCATTTTCCAATTTCCGATTACTAATGATTGTCGCATTACTGAACTCCGAATCAAACAAACATTCTATCATATCGATTAAAATGTTGTAATTCAAGCACTCATTAGCTTTTTAATAATTTGTGCCAATTGTTCGGCTAACTGAGACACCAAATTGGCTTCTGCTCCTTCAACCATAATCCGAACTAATGGCTCAGTTCCAGAAGCTCTCAATAAAACTCGCCCTTGATCCCCAAGTTGCCGTTCCACTTCAGTCACGGCTTGAACGATTATCGG
>JBEEJU010000022.1:0-5185 GCA_041169045.1 Pseudomonadota bacterium | reverse complement strand
TATTCGGTGAAAGGTGGCAATTCAATTTGCGCAATCGACAATGCCATTTCTACCCATTCATAATGAGCTAATTCTAATAAAAAAGGATAATCATCAATTGCCGCTGGAATTTGATTTCGCTCTTGTTGTAAATAAGTTAAAAATTCTTCAGCAATTTCACAAAAATAAGGACTTTCACAACGATGGCGAGCAAAAAAATCAGAAGTTAATTCTGACCATTGTTCAGCAGTTAAAATTTGATGTAATACTGGAAATCCAGCAGTTAAAAAACTATTCACATTATTTAATAATAACTCTCGATAAATTGCTATTCGTTGTTCGGGAACTTGAATAGGCGGAACAGAGCCATTTGGATAGCGAATATAATCGGTAAATTGTTGTTGAATTTGACGGAAATTCGGATCGAGATTGGAACAAGATTTCATGCGACTACCTTTTTAGTTTGCAATTGTCGAATTAATTGAACTTCATTGATTAATTCATTAACGCTAGGAAGATTAAAATCACGTTCTAATAAGGTTGGAAATGAACCATACAATTCATATGCGGTGGCTAATAACTTCCATACCGGTTCAATAACGCTTGATCCATGCGTATCAATTAAAAAATCTTCAGCTTGACAATAATGACCAGCAATATGAGCATATGCAATTCGTTTTGCTGGAATTGCTTGTAAAAAATTTAACGGATTATATCCATGATTAATGCTATTGACATAAATATTATTAATATCTAATAAAATATCGCAATCGGCTTCTTCAACAATTGCATTAAAAAAATCAATCTCATTCATTTCCTGTCCGGGAGCTGCATAATAAGAAATATTTTCTAAAGCGATTTTTTGTTCTAATAATTCTTGGACTCGCCGAATTCGTTGAGCGACATGAATCACGGCTTCACTAGTAAACGGAATCGGCATTAAATCGTATAAATGTCCTTGATGACTGCAATAACTTAAATGTTCACTATAAAATTTAATTTGATGTTTAGCTAAAAAGGCTTTAATTGCCAAAATGAAAGATTCATCCAACGAATCAGAACTTCCAATTGATAGCGATAAACCGTGTGCGATAAAAGTATGTTGTTCGGTTAAGCGGCGAAATTGTTTACCTAATTTACCACCCATTAACATCCAATTTTCTGGAGCAATTTCATAGAAATCGATTTCTGTTGGAGGATTGTCCAAAATGTCAGTGACAAAAGCTCGACGCAACCCTAAACCCGCGCCTTGAACTTGATTTAATGTGCTACGCATGAATAGAAATTCCCAATTTGAATGCGTAAAGACGTTGAGAACAACGTCTTTACAAGCGAAAAAGAATTAAGGATTGACCACTGCTTTACGATTTCCCCAAGGACGTTTATCTAATTGTGTACTTAATTCATGAGGTTTATCATGAGTTTGCTCAATCACAGCAGCGCATTGTCCCTCGGTCGTTTTATTAGCGGTAGCTCTAGGTGCCGCCGCTGGCGTTGCAGTAGAAGGTGCAGCTTTTGCTACAGGAGCAGCAGGTTTTGTTTCTGTAGCAGCGGCTTTTTCCGCCGTTGCAGGTTTAACATTTCCACAAGCGGCTTCTTTACCTTTCATCATCGCCCCGCAACTGGCCTCCATACCGGATTTCATTTTGCCATCTTGCATCATCGCGCCACATTTGCTTTCACCGCATTTGGCTTCAGCAGTTTTCGGTGCAGTCGCAGCCGCAGCGTTTCCATGATCCATTTGAGACATATTGCCCATCATGCCACAACTACCCTCTTTACCTTTCATCATGCCCCCGCAACTGGCTTCCATGCCGGGTTTCATTTTGCCATCCTGCATCATCGCGCCGCACTTACTTTCACCGCATTTGGCTTCGGTGGTTTTTGCCGCCGCCGCTTGCGGCTTCATCATTTCACCACATTTACCTTCTGGACAATGGCCAGCAGATTTAGCTGCTGGAGCAGGTGTTTCGGTAGTTTTTGCCGGAGCAGCAACAGGTGCAGATTGAGTTTCAGCGGTTGCTACTTGCATATAGCCATTATTTAATTCGGTGAATGCAAACGGATTGGTTTCCGCATGAGCGACACTAAAACCAGAAACCACCGTTGCGCTGATTAAAGTAGCTAATGAATGACGTGTAAATTGTTTCATTGATTTTCCCCATTTGATGTTATTAAAATGAATTCAGTGAGTAACAGTAAGCGGTAATATTTAAGACATATCGCCACTAATCGCCTAGTTTTACGGTTTTCGTCCAAATGCTACGCTAAACCTTCGATGGGTACTCCGCCACCGAGCTTAAACAGGATTTCTTTCACCTTCAAATAAGGCTTGAACCTATTGATTTCCTTGTTTTTATCTTGCTCAAGGATATTCAGTGCCGCGTTATAGTCCGTCTAAACCACATCCCCGCTAATAACGGATAAAGCAATCGATAGAAGGCTACATATAAAGTTTTTGGTTTTAATACGATGTTATTTATAACAATATGATTTTTATATGTATTTTTAGTCTGAAAAGTCTAATTTAGTTTATGGCTATTTGAAGGCGATATATTACCATTTAATATGATTAGATCAATAGACACACCATAGGATAAACAGAACAAAACAAACGCGCCGTGTCATCGTCCTGTTTATCTTTTAATCCTAAAAATCCTGCTCAAAAAACAGCCCACCCTCAACTTTCATTGTGCGAGGGTGAGGGTGTTTTATTCACAGCTAATGTTTCAAGCCGTTCAGCTAACCAAACTTTGATAATAGATTGCCGCGTTACGCCAATTTTGCTGGCTTCCCTGTCTAATGATTCAATCATCCACACCGGAAAATCCACATTCACACGCTTTTGTTCATACATCACTCGTTTGGCTTGGGATAAATCTAAATCCACTAAAATATCATCACCGTCATCAAATTTTTCATCAAATTCCTGTGCTTTCATATAAGGCTACCTCTTCTTTTCGTGAGCGACGCACCGAGATGATTCGGATATTTTGTTCTCGGTAAGTGATTACGCCAGACCAATATTTTCCGGCAATGACACCGATGATTAAAAAACGCGGTTCGTCTTCGGTTTTGGCGGGAATTTCAAGCAAGTCGGGGTCATTCCAAAGTTGTTGCGCATCAACAAAATTAATGCCGTGTTTTTGGAGATTGGTTTGGCTTTTGTTTTCGTCAAATTCAAATGTCATCATGGTATAGAAAATATACCTAATTTAAGAAAATGGCAAGATGAAGGAGGGTTTTTATTGTCTAAATCAGAATTCACACGATTTTAGGACAAACAGGATAAAACAAACGCGCCGTATCATCATCCTGTTCATCTTTTAATCCTGAAAATCCTGTTCAAAAAACAGCCCACCCCCAACTTTCATTGTGCGATGGAGTGTTTTTTCGCTGGATGAAAGTATTATCTGATTATAATACAGAAAATATACAGATAAGATCAAAATAAGCTATATTAAAGCCTAAAATAAACTAACTAACTGCGAGATTTCTGCATGTTAATTGAATTTTCGATTAGTAATTTTCGTTCATTCCGTGAAAAACAAACCTTTTCGATGGTGGCCGCGCCGCGTTTGCGAAAAAAAGAGAATGTGTTTAAACCGGTAGTACAGGGTGAAAAAAACTTTCCAGACTTGTTAAAAGTGGCGGCGATTTATGGGCCAAACGCATCGGGCAAAAGTAATTTAATTAAAGCGTTTGATATTGTGAGAAACATTGCGAATCGGCAACCGAGCGCGACTTTTTCACCGTTTCCGGTTGCGCCTTTTCGTTTTGACCCTGAACTTGCTAATCAACCGACTCGTATTGAATTGCATTTTGTTCATGCGCAGCAACGTTACCAGTTTGATTTAGCTTTAACACAAGAGCGAATTGTGGAAGAGCGTTTAATCGCCTTTCCTAAAGGTAAAGAAACTTTACTGTACGAGCGTCAACATACTGATTCGATGGATGAATATACTTTTGGAAAATTAGAAGGCGGGGAGGATTTACATGAGTTTTGGAAAAAAGTGACTGGAGCGCAAGCGTTATTTATCGCTCAAGCTGTGGCTAATAGTAGTGAAGAATTAACACAATTGCGTACACCTTTTAAGTGGTTGCAAAAAGGATTTTTGAATATCCATAGAGCTATCAGTAATCTTGCAGAGGTTAGTCAAAAACTTATAGAAAAACTGCCTCCTGTTTTTGCAGACGAACTTTCCACTTTTTTACAAGCGATTGATGTACCGATTACTAATATTCGTATTGAGGAGAAAGAAAAAACCATTCTGACACACGAAACAGCATTAGGTAGTGCAAACTTTGATATAGAGGAGGAATCCGAAGGCACTAAAAATCTTATCGGATTTTGGTTTCTTTTGAAAATACATGGACTTTTTGAAGAATTCGGAAGTTTAATTGTTGATGAATTAGATAGCCGCCTTCATCCTGAAATTGTTATTTCTTTAGTCAGAAAACACATTGCGAATGAAGAACCAAAACAACTGATTTTCACAACCCACGACACCCATTTAATGGATGCCAAAATATTACGCCGCGACCAATTTTGGCTCACAGAACGCGATGCCAACGGCGCAACGCAATTACGTTCTATCCACGATTTTGAAGGACGCGAAAGCGAAGATTTAGAAAAACGTTATTATGAAGGGCGTTATCGCGGTTTACCGATTATTCGCCGAGGTTGAAAATGGCGGGATTTAATCGTTCAAAGCCAAAATATAAACCGCAACCCACCGTTTTGGTGATTTGTGAGGATTCTAAATCCGGCAAACGTTATTTAGAAGATGCGAGTGTACATTTTCGCGTCAAAGTGCAAGTCGAAATTACGCATTGCGGCAATACTGACCCGAAAGGCATTGTTGCGGAAGCGATTAAACGGCAAGGAAAATTTGACCGTGTTTTTTGTGCGATAGACAGAGATACCCATAAAAACTTTGATGAGGCACAGGCTTTGGTCAAAACCTCTAAAAAAGTTGAACTGATTATTTCCTATCCTTGTTTTGAGTTTTGGTTATTGCTGCATTTTGGCTATTGCCGTAAGCCTTACGCTGCGGCGGGAAAATATTCACCCGCCGATTTGCTTATCAAAGAGTTGCAAACGCATGAATGTTTGCAAGATTACGATAAAGGCAAGGATAGGAATATTTTTGATTTAATGCTCAAGAATGGCTTTGCTGAGGCTAGACGAGTCTCGCCGAAAGTG
>JBEEJU010000021.1:0-3107 GCA_041169045.1 Pseudomonadota bacterium | reverse complement strand
AATTATTGGCGCAAGAAATTGGACAAATTTTACGATTGCCTGCTGAAAAAATTGATCATCAAAAATCGGTATTTGAATTAGGTATGGATTCGTTAATGGGCATGGAATTAGCGATTGCGGTAGAAGAACATTTTGCAGTGAAATTGCCGTTAATGGCTTTGGCAGAAGGTGTGAATATCGATCAATTAGCGGTCAAAATTGTCGAATTGGTGAAAGGTGACGAGGCTGAAGTATTTGATAGTCAAAGAGATTCTATGCAAGCTTTTGCCACTCGTCATGAAGGGCAATTGTCTGTACAACAACAACAAACTTTAACCCAATTGTTAAAAACAATGGAAAGCGACGGAGTGAAACATGAATGATACGCCTAAAAAATCGTTAGCTTTGTCATCAATGTTAAAAGAAAAATTGATTCAACGCAGTTTAGCCAAGCGTCCATTATTGGATGATGAAGTCGGTGTGCCGATCAAAAAAGCTGAGGTTAATCAACGCTATCAAAAAATATTGCCCGAATGGTATTCGTTTAAACATCATTCCGGCTATCAACAAATTCAATTGCAAAAAGCTGCCGGTAAAGAATTGGGTATTAGCAATCCGTTTTTTCGAGTGCAAAGCGGAATCGCAGGCGAGAATTGTGAAATTGATGGACAGCATTATTGGAATTTTGCCAGCTATAACTATTTGAATTTCAACGGACATCCTCAAGTATCAGCCGCCGCAAAAGCCGCGATTGATGAGTATGGCACTTCAGTTTCAGCAAGCCGTTTAGTATCTGGCGAACGATTAATTCATCGCCAATTAGAGCAAGCTTTAGCCGCCTGGCATGGTGTTGAGGATTGTGTGGTATTTGTTAGCGGTCATGCAACCAATGTCAGTACGATTGGTTATTTGTTTGGAATCAATGACTTAGTTTTATACGATGCATTCAGCCATAACAGTATTGTTCAAGGGGCTATTTTATCTTCCGCGCAACGGCGAGTCTTTCCGCATAATGATTGGCAAACGGTAGAAAAGATTTTGGCTGAAGAACGCTTAAATTATCAACGGGTGTTGATCGTGATTGAAGGTATTTATAGCATGGATGGAGATATGCCGGATTTAGCCGAATTTATCCGCATCAAACAACATTATCAAGCGATATTAATGGTTGATGAAGCCCACTCTTTAGGGGTACTCGGCGATCGCGGACAAGGACTGGCGGCACACTGTGGAGTCAATCCCAAAGACATTGATATTTGTATGGGAACATTGAGCAAAACGTTAGCCGCTGCCGGAGGTTACATTGCCGGTGAATCGGCGTTGATCGAATTATTACGCAGTTATGCCCCGGGATTTTTATACAGCGTAGGCATTTCGCCACCCGTTGCAGCCGCTGCTTTAGCCGCTTTGACTTTATTACAACAACATCCTGAACGAGTGGCGCAATTACATGAAAATGGCAATTTATTTTTACAAACGGCGCGAAGCCACGGCATTAATACCGGATTAAGTCAAGGGTATTCAGTGATTCCGGTGATTGTCGGCAGTTCAATTAAAGCCGGTCGCCTTGCACAAGCAATGTTTAATCGTGGAATTAATGTACAACCGATTTTTTATCCGGCGGTTGAGGAAAAATCAGCGCGATTGCGATTTTTTATCAGTTGTGCGCATAGTCAAGATCAAATTATCGAAACGGTAAAAATATTAGCTGAAGAATTAGCAAAGATTTAATTTATGAACAATAAAATTTATTACGGCGACAATTTAGATGTTTTACGGCGTTATATTAAAGATGAAACAGTAGATTTATGTTATATCGACCCGCCGTTTAATTCTAAACGCAATTACAATCAAATTTACAATAATCTCGGTAAAGAAGATAAAGCCCAAGCCCAAGCCTTTATGGATACTTGGGAATGGGATAAATACGCTGAATTAGGTTTAATGGAAATTAAAACGAATTATCATGGCGTATTCACCGAACAAAGTATTGATTTAATAACAGGATTAGAAAAAGTTTTAAAAAAAGGTTCATTACTCGCTTATTTAGTCAGTATGACATTGCGTATTGCTGAAATTCATCGGGTATTAAAACCTACGGGGAGTTTTTATTTACATTGCGACCCAACGGCAAGTCATTATTTAAAACTAGTATTAGATGCGGTATTTTGTGCAAAAGGTGGTGATTATATTAATGAAATAGTCTGGAAACGTAGAACAAATACTGTTAAAGCTGTTACTAAATCATTTTCTACTATTACAGACATTATATTTTTTTATAGTAAATCAAAAAAATATAATTTTTCAATTCAGTATGATGATTATCCACAAGAATATCTAAAACGGTTTAAGTATTTAGATGATTATGGAAAGTATAGATGGCAAACGATGGCTACTTATTCTCAAGAACGTTTAGAAAAACTTAAATCAGAAAATAAAATACGCATTTCAAAAGATGCAAAATATCCTGAGTTTAAGCAATATTTACATGAATTAAAAGGTATCCCTGTCACTAATATTTGGGAAGATATTGATATGCTTAATTCTCAAGCGGCTGAGCGTTTAGGTTATCCTACTCAAAAACCCGAAGCGTTATTAGAACGGATTATTAAAGCGAGTAGTAATGAAGGCGATATTATATTAGATGCGTATTGCGGTTGTGGAACAACAGTTGCAGTCGCTGAAAAATTAAATAGAAACTGGATTGGCATTGATATAACCTACCAAAGTATTTCGTTAATTTTAAAGCGTTTAGGCGAACATAATAAAGCATCATTAAATAATATTGAAATCAATGGCTTGCCTAAAGATTTTGAAAGTGCGGAAATGTTAGCTAATAAACCGGATGATAGAACGCGCAAAGAATTTGAAAAATGGATTATCTTAACGTATTCCAAAAATCGCGCCATTATTAATGATAAAAAAGGCGGCGATAAGGGCATTGATGGGATGATGTATATTGCCGATAGAAATGAAACCGGCGATATTGACAATCAAAAAGTCATTTTTCAAGTCAAATCCGATAAAAAATTATCGCCGACAGTGATTCGTGATTTATTCGGTACAATGACACAAAATAATGCCGCGTGTGGCATATTATTAACGTTATATCGTTTTGATAATTTAGT
>JBEEJU010000020.1:0-13412 GCA_041169045.1 Pseudomonadota bacterium | reverse complement strand
TTCGCCTTTAGCTTGGCCCTTAGCTTATCATTATCCGGTACATCAATTGTCGCCGCATTATTTGCCGCTTATTACGCCGAATGATCCGACTTATTTAATTGTTTATCGAGATTGGGAGGATGAAGTCGGATTTATACAAATTAACGCCATGACTTTTCAATTATTACAATTTATTGAACAACATTCAGAATGGGAACTCGAAAAATGTTTAAGGGAAATGGCACAACAAATACAACCGGTTCATTCAGAAATTATTTTACAAAGTGGATTACGAATTATTCAACAATTATCTGAAAAAAGTATTGTATTGCTAAATTAATCATTTTTTTATAAATAGCCTAATTTTTTGACTGAATATAAACACAATTTTCAAATTCCATTAGATTAACTTCGCCAATAGATTTTGCTAATGATTCAGTGGCTCCAATGAATAAAGCCCCCTTAGATTTAAGCATAGTTGCCATTTTCATTAAAATATATTGTCGAACTTCAGGTTTAAAATAAATAGTTACGTTTCGACATAAAATTAAATCAAATTCTCCCAAATGCGAAAAGTCATGAATTAAATTAATCGATTCAAAAAAAACACGATGACGAATTTCGGGAATTAATTGCCAATGTCCATGCGCGTGATTTTGAAAATATTGTAATCGTCTTTGCATAGATAATCCGCGCTCCATTTCAAAACGATTATATTGCGCTTGTTTTGCCGTTTCTAAAACATTTTCACAAATATCCATTGCACGAATTGAAAAATAATGTACCCAATCGATTCGTTGTTGTTTACGACATAATTCATCAATTAAAATCGCTAATGAATACGCTTCCTGTCCGGTAGAACATCCCGCGCACCATATTTTAATTAATTGTTTACGGTGCGCAATTTGCTGAAGAAATGTCGGTAAAATGGCTTTTTCTAAAGCGTTCCAACAAGAAAAATCGCGGAACCATAAAGTTTCGTGAGTCGTCATTAAACTAATTAATCGCGGTAATAATTTAGGATCAGAATGTAATCGATTTAATAATTGACTGACACTATTTAATCCCAATTGTAAAATTAAACGGCTTAAACGTGTTTCGATCAGATAAGTTTGAGTGGGTTGTAAATAAACCCCAGTTTGTTGATAAAGTAAAGTACTAAGCTGTTCAAATTCTAGCGGAGTAATGCTTTGCATAAACCAGATTCAAACATAACTTGATTAATTCGTTGCGCAAAATCCTCTAAAGCTAACACTTCGTCAGCCAGTCCTGCGGCATGTACACTCCCAGGCATTCCCCATACTACTGATGAAGCTTGATCTTGAATCCAACACAAAGCCCCACGACGTTTTAAACAACGCACTCCTTCTGTACCATCGTGTCCCATACCGGTCATGACAATCGCCAATACTTGTCCAGAAAAAATATTCGCCACTGATTCAAATAATACATCCACTGAAGGACGGCAATAATTCACTGGTGCTAATTCATTTAATTCTAAAATCAACTTTCCTTGCGCACTTTTAGTTAATACCAAATGTTTTCCACCTTGAGCTAAATAAATATGTCCGGGCTGAATCTCTTCTCCACCTTTAACTTCACAGACAGACAACGCCGTTTCGTCATTTAATTTATCGGCTAAAGCTTCAGTAAATACCGGTGGCATATGTTGCACGATGAGTAACGGACAAGGTAATGAGCTGTCTAATTCGGGAATAAATCGATGCAATGCTTTAGGCCCTCCCGTTGACAAGCCAATCACAATTAATTCAATGGCAGAAAATTTGCGTCTAGCAAAAGCAGATAGATGATTAGAACAACCCGAAATGATAGGGTGCGAATAACGAATCAGCGGCGGAGATTGACTCAAACGAGCTTGTTTTTTCAGTTGTACTAAATCAATCAATGGTTGTAATTGATTGATCAAAACTTTAATTTCAGCTTCATTATCATCGAGTTGTGGCTTAACAATGACATCCAATATCCCCAATTGTTGCGTTTGAACCGCGATAGTGATTTGTTGTGGCGAAGGATAAGCCAACAAGATCAAATTCAGATGTGGATACTGTTGTTTTAATTCTGTCAACAAAGGCACCGTTGTCTCAGTCAACATATCCTCATCAATCAGTACCACATCTGGTTTTAATAACTCGACTTTGCGCAACGCTAAAGTAGCAGTGGTTGCTGTTCCTAAGCAATGGACTTCAGACAATTGACTGATAACCCTTAATAATTTTTGACGCTCCGTTAGGCAAGCACTAAACAGTAATATGTCAGTACAAATAGTCATAGTTATCAACAACTTGTTATCATATTCACAAGTCGCGACATTTTACCAATTACGCATTCAATTTCGCTT
Source organism: Pseudomonadota bacterium (assembly GCA_041169045.1). GTDB lineage: Bacteria > Pseudomonadota > Gammaproteobacteria > Methylococcales > Methylomonadaceae > CAIQWF01. The sequence goes on along the minus strand of JBEEJU010000020.1, from coordinate 11,074 downwards.
GTAATTGTTGATTTTTAGCTATGACATCAGCAGCATTTTGTTCTCTTTCAGCACGAATTTTGCTCGCAAGCTCAGGATTACTTAAGGCTAAAATTTGAGCGGCTAAATAAGCGGCATTTTTTGCTCCGGGTTTACCAATCGCCAAACAAGCTACCGGAATCCCACCGGGCATTTGCACCGTTGACAATAAAGCATCTAAACCTTTTAATGATCCGGCATCTAACGGTACACCTAATACCGGTTTCAAAGTATGAGCTGCCACCGTTCCCGCCAAATGGGCTGCTAATCCTGCGGCAGCAATAAATACCGCACAACCACGTTGTTCTGCATCCGCAACATAATTACGAGTTTGTTCAGGCGTACGATGCGCTGAAGTGATTTGTACTTCATACAGAATATTCAGTTGCTTAAAAACCTCTAACGTTGCTTGCATTACAGGTAAATCGGAATCTGATCCCATTAAAACAGCAACAAAAGCAGTGGATGTAGTCATTATATAACCTCTTAAAAATGTCAAAAATGAATTAAAATCTTGAATTTAGATTGTCATTCTACTTCAGCAACCGCTTCGTTTTCGATCGCGATTTTGTAATGACAATTTTTTTGGGGACAAACTTTTTCTAAACCTCGACGCTGTGTCGATTTGAGCATTAACACTGGCCAGTGACATTCAGGACAAGACTGATTAATTGGCTCATTCCACAGCGCGTAATCGCATTTTGGATAGGTCGAACAAGAATAAAATATCTTATTATTCCGAGATTTACGTTTTAAAATCACGCCCTGTTTACACGCCGGACATTCGATACCGGTCTCACTAGGTTTATCTAAAGGTTCGATATGTTTACATTTGGGATAAGCACTACAGCCAATAAACTTGCCATATTTACCCAATTTGATAACTAAATCCGACTCACATTGAGGACAGCTACGACCTTTAACAATTTCAGGTTCTACAACTTCGAGATTTTCTTCTAAATTGCGCGTGTATGAACAATTAGGGTAATTGGTACAGCCAATAAACCGTCCATTTTTGCCTAAACGAATTGACAGCCGATGTTGACATTCAGGACAAGCTTCATCCAACGCCTCCTGAGTTACATCTTTACGCTGAACCTGAGTATCTTTGACTTCAATCAATTGTTTAAACGGCTGCCAAAATTCTGCCATCAGCGGAATCCAATCTTTTTCGCCTCTAGCGACCGCATCCAAATTATCTTCTAAATCAGCGGTAAAATGATAATCGACATATTTAGTAAAATGTTCTGTGAGAAATTTATTAACAATTCGCCCCACATCGGTAGGATAAAAACGTTTCGCTTCTAACGTTACATAATCACGATTTTGTAAGGTAGAAATAATCGTTGCGTAAGTCGAAGGTCGACCAATTCCGTGTTCCTCTAAAGATTTAACCAAACTAGATTCTGAGTAACGCGGCGGAGGTTCGGTAAAATGCTGATGTGTTTTAATAGCAGAGACAATAACGGTTTGTCCTACCTTTAAGGCTGGTAATAACGCTTCATGATCCTCACCGTCGTTGGTATCATCTTGTCCTTCCAAATAAACTGACATAAATCCTTGTTCGACCACGACCGAACCACTCGCACGGAATCGATGTTCAGATTGACCCACCACAAAATCAATACTGGTTAAATCCATCGTTGCATGATTCATTTGACAAGCAATCGTGCGTTTCCAAATCAAATCATACAATTTGAATTGCTCATCAGTTAAGTAGGGTTTTATCTCAGCCGGCAGTCGCCACGCAGAAGTTGGACGAATCGCCTCGTGAGCTTCTTGAGCATTTTTAGATTTCGTTTTGTAATGTTGCGCTTCATCCGGCAAACAAGCATTACCATATTTATCCACAATCAGTTGGCGAATTTCTGCAATCGCCTCTTCGGCTAAATTGACCGAATCTGTGCGCATGTAACTAATCAAGCCAGTAGTCTCACCGCCCATATCCATACCTTCGTACAACTGTTGCGCCACAGTCATGGTACGTTTAGCCGCAAAACCTAATTTACGCGAGGCTTCTTGTTGCAAAGTAGAGGTGGTAAACGGTGGCGAAGGATAACGTTTACGTTGTTTTTTATCAATAGCAGCCACTCTGAATAAGCCATCGCTGGCGGCTAACAATTGCTGTTGTATCGTAGTTGCTACCGTTGCGGTTTCAAGACTAAATTGGCTAAGTTTTTCTTGATCTACATGGGTTAATTTCGCAATAAATTGATAATCTTCAGCCATTAACTCAGCACTAATAGTCCAATATTCTCGACTAATAAACGCTTCAATTTCTAAAGTGCGCTCTACAATCATTCGTAATGCGGGGCTTTGTACTCGTCCAGCGGATAAACCTCGGCGAATTTTTTTCCACAATAAAGGTGATAACTTAAAACCAACTAAATAATCTAACGCGCGGCGTGCTTGTTGAGCATTCACCAAAGTCAGTGATAGTTCACCGGGATGAGCAATCGCTTCGGTGACAGCTTTTTGGGTAATTTCGTAAAAAACCACCCGGTAAACCGTTTTATTTTTTAACGCCTTTTTTTCTTTTAACAATTCCAATAAATGCCAAGAAATTGCCTCGCCTTCACGATCTGGATCGGTGGCTAGATATAAAAATTCAGCAGATTTCAGAGCAGCGACAATCTCATTCACATGACGTTGATTGCGCTCAATCACTTGATAACGCATAGCGAAATGCTGCTCCGGATCAACAGCACCTTCTTTAGGGATCAGGTCGCGTACATGTCCATATGATGCTAAAACTTTAAAAGTCGCCCCTAAATATTTTTCAATGGTTTTGGCTTTAGCAGGTGATTCAACAATAACCAGATGTTTACTCATGCACAATCAATAATTTAGGTTAGTGTAAAGAAGTCGGCGACAATTCATATGCCAAATCTTCCATGCGCGAAAAAGCTTCATCATCATTGGATTGCGTCAACAACACCATTAAAATGATCCATTTTAATTCTTCCAAAGAAATATCCATATCTAATGCCATCGCTCTATCAATGACTAATTCACGGTGAGCGGCTGATAACACGCCATTACGTTCTAAAAATAATAATAAATCTTGACAATCTAAATCGAGTTTAGCCCGTTCTTTATCTGAAAAAATCCGAAAAGTGGGGGACATTGCAAACATTGTTGGCTCCATATTCAGTGATTCTAACCAATTGAAAGCTTTATAAATATTGGGTTGCTCAAAACCAAGTTCGAGCAGCTCAGAATGAATCTGATCACTATTGGGGATATAAGTATCATCGTTCAAATAATTTTCAAAAAGATACATTAAAACATCAAAAACATTTTCTTTCATACATTTATTCAAATTCGTAAATAGCCACCTTCAACAGTAGCACAAATGTATCCTTGTAACTCCAACATGGATAACGAGGCAGTTATGGTTTCAACTGGATAACCAGATTCCTCTACCAAAGCATCGATCGAGATCGGACTATACATCATCAAATTCAATAGCTTTTGTTGAATTAGGTCAAGCTCTGGCTGTACAGTAGTCGGAGGTGATGGACTGTGATATTGATAATAATGGTTAAACTCTTGCAAAATATCTTGATAAGATTCAACCAATTTTGCCCCCTCTTTAATTAACGCATGACAGCCTTTGGCTAATGGATTCTGGATAGCTCCGGGAACCGCAAAAATTTCACGGTTTTGTTCAAGTGCAGCTTTTGCGGTAATCAACGATCCACTCTGTAAAGAAGCTTCGACAACCAATAATCCCCGAGCTAATCCACTAATGATTCGATTTCGTTGAGGGAAATGATTCGCCTTGGCAACCGTGCCAATCGGAAATTCAGAAATCATCGTACCATGAGTCACGATTTCAGTCGCTAGTGTTTTGTGTGCCGCAGGATACACGCGATCTAAACCGGTACCCGATACTGCAACCGTATGACCGGTCGCTTTTAAAGCTCCTTCATGACCCGCAGCATCAATGCCAAAAGCTAAACCGCTAGTAATGGTAAACCCAGCTTTTGCCAAATAATACGCAAATTCAAAAGCCGTTTGTCGTCCAGCTAACGAAGGATTACGACTACCGACAATTGCAATTTGCGGTTGAGATAATAAAGCCAGTTTACCGCGCACAAACAACAAGGGCGGTGGATCGGCAATTTGTTTTAATTGATTAGGATAAGCTGAATCGGTGAATACAATAACCTGATGTTCAGGCTGTTGTAACCACAATAAATCAGTTTCAATTTGTTGCCAATCAAAATTTTTAATCGCTTGAGCAACGGCTTCACGAATTCCCAATGCCCTTAATGCAGATAAAGATTCATTAAACAATTGCTCTGGCGTGTGGGTCAACAAACTTTTATGGAAACTACGACAACCAAATCCATGTACCCGCAACAACGCTAACCAGTAACAGAGAGTATCCAAAATCTTCTACAAACTAAAATTGTTCAACAGGCGTCTGAATCCGATCCAAAATATGAATCGCTTGATTTGCCTCCATCACCAAAGCATAACTTACCCGTTCAAACGGGCGAAATACCATTAATCGCCCGGAAATTTCATCAGGTAATTTCACAATATGCTCCCCCTCTTGCATTTGAAAAGGGTCTCTAACCACTTGTCCTTGATGATAAATATCAAATAAATGTCCAACTTGAATACCGTCGTGTAAACCCTTATTAATCACCACTACATTGTAACGACCGATTTGTGAAACTCCATTTAAAACACTAATGATATGCGCTTGAATTAAACTATTCGGCGGTTTTGGAAAATAATTTAAGGTCATAGGAATTTCCTCGTTGACCATAATCCGATCCCCTAAACGAATTTCTTGCGCAGAACTTTGTACCATTAAGGTCGCGGGATCGCCTTCAGTTTGTAATCCAGCCGCACCGATATATACAGCTTCATATCCCAAAACATTGTTACTTATAGGGTCTAAATAAGCTTGCCCTTGGCGATAAATTAAATAATTTAATGTTGAAGGTTGAGTAATTGAACGAACATAAATTCGATCATTTGCTCCACCCACAATATGTTCTCCGGCAAAGCCGACAATATAGGGAGCTTGAGTTAATTCTTGTTTATCAACGACTTTCGGCGACCCTAAAAATTGCGCTATCGCATCGGTAGGAATGGTTTTGATGGCTTGAGCTGATTCTTCCTGCCGAATGTGCGGATGCAATTTTTGTTCATAACGACCATCATCATTGTAACGTCCACGTTTTAAACGGAGTCGCGGTTGACCTTGTAAATCTTGTTCCAAAATTAATTCATCACCGGGATAAATTAAATTGGGATTTTTCACTTGAGGATTATCCCGCCATAATCGATGCCACTGCCAGGGGCTTTTCAAAAATTTTGCCGAAATATCCCACAAAGTATCTTGTGATTTAACCGTATAGCGATCAGGATGTCGCAAATTGAGAGCCAAAGTTCCCGCTGCTACATTTAAGCTGAATAATAAGCCTAATATTGTTACTAAATGACAGGTTTTTTTCATATCTAAATGCGAGGCAAAATCACTTTTCCAGTTAAATCAAATGCACAGTGTAGTCGAATTCAGCTAGAATTTCAGTATTTCTATCAATTAACGGAGGCAGTGTGGCGATTTTAACTATTTTAGAATTTCCTGATGAACGGTTGCGCAAAAAAGCACAACCGGTCAATCATATTGATGATTCAATTCGGAAAATAGTTGCGGATATGATTGAAACCATGTACGAAGCCAAAGGCATTGGTTTAGCAGCAACACAAGTCAATATTCAACAACAAATTATTGTGATTGATATTAGTGATGAAAAAAATCAACCGTTATGTTTGATTAATCCTCAACTGATCAGCAAGCAAGGTACAGCAAATTCTGAAGAGGGTTGTTTATCGGTTCCGGGTTTTTTTGAAAAATTGAATCGTGCCACCAACATTACCTTAGAAGCTTATAATCAGCAAGGCGAAAAAATTGAGCTGACTGCTAATGGTTTATTAGCTGTGTGTATTCAACATGAAATGGATCATCTGGAAGGTAAATTGTTTGTAGATTATTTATCCCCGCTCAAACGTCAACGCATTAAAACTAAATTAGAAAAAATCCATAGATTCAATCGTAAATAAATCATTATGAAAACTAGAGAACGTCGTCACGGACGAGTGATTGTGTTAACTGGCGAGGGTAAAGGAAAATCCTCCAGTGCATTTGGGATGGTTTTCCGTGCGGCAGCGTGGGGAATGAAAGTGTGTGTCATTCAATATATCAAGGGTCAATGGCAAACGGGCGAACAAAAAGCCGCTACTCATTTTCCGCACATTGAGTGGCACGCTTTGGGCGATGGCTTCACTTGGGATACGCAAAATCCAGCGCAAGATATTCAAACCAGTCGTGATATTTGGCAATTCAGTCAACAAAAAATTTTATCGCAACAATTCGATCTGGTGGTTTTAGATGAAATTAATTATTGTTGTGGCTACGGTTGGATAAGCGGCGAAGAAATTGCACAGTTTATTCAACAACATAAACCCAATTGGATGCACTTAGTCTTAACCGGACGTAACGCGGATCAAGCCTTAATCACTTTAGCTGATACCGTCACCGTGATGAATCCGTTAAAACATGCGTTTGATCAAGGCATTTATGCTGAACAGGGGATAGAATTTTGAACACAAATTTACGCATTATTTTTGCCGGTACTCCAGAATTTGCCTGTCCTGCATTACAAGCTTTATTAACTGCTCACTATGAGGTTTGTGCAGTTTACACTCAACCTGATCGTCCGGTCGGTAGAGGACAAAAATTAACCCCTAGTCCAGTCAAAACCTTGGCTTTGTCTGCGGGAATACCGGTTTATCAGCCACTGCATTTTAAAGATGCTGAAAATATCCATTTATTTCAACAATTTAATGCGGACGTGATGATTGTGGTTGCATATGGCATGATTTTACCGAAAATTATTCTCGATACGCCACGTTACGGTTGTTTGAATATTCATGCGTCCTTACTGCCTAGATGGCGCGGCGCAGCACCGATTCAACGGGCTTTAATCGCGGGTGATGAATACACCGGAGTGACGATTATGCACATTGTGGAAAAATTAGATGCGGGTGACATTTTGCAACAACAACGTTACCGAATTGGAAATTTAGAGACATCTGCGGATTTATTTGCGGTTTTAGCCGATTTAGGCGCGGAAACTTTATTATCCACTTTAGAAAAATTGGCGATTCACTGCTTAACACCAGAAAAACAATTAGAATCTTTAGTGACTTATGCGGCAAAATTGAATAAATCCGAAGCGATTTTACAATGGTCTGAATCGGCTGTGGTTTTACAACGAAAAATTCGCGGATTGAATCCTTGGCCGGTGGCTCAAACCTATTATCAACAACAAGTTTTACGCATTTGGCAAGCAGAAGTGAGCAATCATCATCGATCATTAGCCATAGGTGAAGTGTATAGCGACGGTAAAGTGATGGAGGTCGGTTGTGGTGACGGTATATTACGTTTATTAGAAGTGCAATTACCCAATGCGAAACGTTTACCGATTCAAGCATTTTTACAAGCCCACTCCGTACACGGTAGTTATCTAGGATGAAAAATTCACGTCAACTCACAGCCAAAGTTTTACAACAAGTGTTACAACAGGGATTTTCCTTAACCAGCGCGTTGGCTCAAATTCAGCCCACCATCAGTGAAACTAAAGATCGAGCTTTTATTCAAGCCTTAAGTTATGGCATCTTGCGTGATTATTCGGTACTAACTTGGATCAGCGAACAATTATTAGCTAAACCTTTGAGAAATAAAGATTTTGATATTCAATTGCTCATATTAGTAGGTTTATATCAATTACGTTCAACGCGAGTACAAACTCATGCGGCAGTCGCTGAAACCGTCGCGGCAGCAGATCATAAATCTTGGGCTAAAGCTGTAGTGAATGCGGTACTCAGGCAATATCTGCGTCAACAATCCACTATTGAACAAAATTTAACCTCTCATACGGTTGTCATTTCTAATCATCCTCAATGGTTATTAACATTAATTCAGCAAAATTGGGCAGAACAAGCAACTGAGTTAATTCGTCATAATCAACTCCCTCCGCCCATGAGTTTGCGAGTTAATCGACTACGTTGTGATCGAGCGCAATATGCTCAACTCTTAGATCAACATTCATTAGCTTATTATTTAAGTCCCATTTGTGACACGGCAATTGAATTACACACTCCGGTAGCGGTTGAACAATTGCCGAATTTTGCTGAAGGCTGGGTATCGGTGCAAGATACTGCCGCTCAATTAGCGGTTGCGTTATTAAATTTACAACCCAATCAGCGCGTATTGGATTTATGCGCCGCTCCCGGTGGTAAAAGTGCAGCGATTTTGGAGGCATTTCCCTCGATAAAATTAACCGCGATTGATCACGATCCTTTACGTTTAGCACGTATTTATCAAAATTGTCAGCGATTGCAATTAACTGTTGATGCTAAAGTAGGTGATGGTTTACGTCCAGAAGAATGGTGGGATGGACAGCTTTTTGATCGGATTTTATTAGACGCGCCTTGTTCAGCATTAGGCGTAATTCGCCGTCATCCGGATATTAAATGGTTACGTCGTCCTAATGATTTAATCGCTATTCAACAATTACAATGGCAATTATTAACCAAAGCTTGGTCATTATTAAAAATCGGCGGAGAATTCGTTTATGCCACTTGTTCAATTCATAAAGCCGAAAATGAAAAGCTTATTCAAAGCTTTTTAATCCAACAAAGTAATGCAATTGAATTACCAATTATCGCAGAATGGGGAATAGCCACTTCTGTTGGACGACAAATTTTAACTGGACAATTCAATATGGACGGTTTTTATTATGCGCGGTTAAAAAAACGTGACTAATTATCGAATAGTGATTGCCTTTTTGCTAGGTATTTTTAGCGTTAATAATTCAGCGGACATTTTAATTAAAAATGCCGATCTGAATTTACAAGGTGATTGGTATGTTTTAAATGCAAATATTGATTATCAATTAACCGCTACCGCAAAAGCGGCAATTGAAAATAGTATTCCGTTATTTTGGCGATTACAAATTCAACTAGCACAATTACGTTTATTAAATAATCGATTAATTGTAGATAGCGAATATCGTTATCGAATTCGTTATCATGCGTTATTGAATAGTTATAGTGTTAAAAATGAAACCTTAGGTCAGATTAAAAAATATGCTTCATTAACTGAAGCTTTAGAATCTCTTTCACATATTCGAGAGTTAAAAATTATTCCTAAACAACAAATTCGGGCAAATAAATATTACCGTTGTCAAATTCGTTTAGTGTTTGAAGTACAAGCTTTGCCGCCTCCATTAACGCCGCTGGCTTATTTACAATCTGAATGGCGTTTATCCAGCGATTGGTTTTTAATTTTTGATCGTCAATTGGCAAATCCGAATTTATCTTCTATCTTTTAATCGTAATGGCCTCTTTAATTCATTCTTCTAAAAAATCATCCTCAAATAAAAATTTTATTTGGCGACGCATTTTATTATTAACAGTCATGATGGTAGGCATGTGTTTATTAATGGTAAGAGCGGTTAATTTACAAATCATTGATAAAAATTTTTTACAATCAGAAGGCGCGAAAAGACATATTAGTATGGTTCCAGTCGCTACTTATCGCGGTAAAATTTTTGATCGCGATGGCGAATTAATGGCGATTAGTTCACCGGTACAATCCGTATGGGTGAATCCTCAAGAATTGGAATTGTCCCAAACGCAACAAATTCAACAAATGATGCGTTTATTAGCTTTACCGAATAACAAAATTAAAGCGATTGCGAATGCTCATGCGAAACAACGCTTTGCTTATTTAAAACGGCGAATTAATCCGGATATTGCTGAACAAATTAAAAAATTACAAATTCATGGCGTTTATTTTGAACGCGAATTTAAACGCTTTTATCCAGCAGGTCCTATGGCAGCGCATATTGTGGGTTTTACCAATAGCGAAGATCAGGGACAAGAAGGAATTGAACGGGCATATGAACAAAGTTTAGCGGGAACTTCGGGCAGTAAACGGGTCATTCGTGATGGAGCGCGACGAATTATTGAAGATGTAGAAAATCTGAAAAATCCGATTCCCGGACAAGATTTAACTTTAAGCATTGATCGACGCTTACAATATTTAGCTTATCGTGAATTACAAACCGCTTTTTTAGAACATCATGCGAAATCGGCTTCATTAGTATTGTTAAATGCCAAAACTGGTGAAGTGTTAGCAGCAGTGACTCAACCCGCTTTCAATCCTAACAGTCGCAAAAATTTAACTCAGAGTTTATATCGCAACCGAGCCATTACTGATGTTTTTGAACCCGGCTCATCAGTGAAACCATTTGTAGTGGCGGCGGCTTTAGATGCACACTATGTCAATGAATGGACAAGCTTTACTACTCATGGCAGCGTTATGATTGGGCGGAATGTGGTGCGTGACGGACATGATTATGGCACGTTGGATTTGGCGGGTGTGTTAAAAAAATCCAGCAATATTGGTGCGAGTCAAATTGCTTTAAAAATGCCCGGACATTATTTTTGGAATGTTTATCGACAATTAGGTTTTGGACAATCCGCCGCCGTGGGTTTTCCTGCTGAAGCAAGTGGTTATTTAATCGGACGTAGCCGAGTTCATGGCTTTTCTCAAGCTGCTTTATCTTTTGGCTATGGTTTATCGGTATCGGTTTTACAATTAGCTAGAGCTTATACTGCTTTAGCTGATGACGGTATTTTACATTCTGTCAGTTTATTAAAACGGGAACGTGATTCGCAAGCAACTAGAGTTTTTCAAGCAAATACCGCCATTAAAGTGCGTAAAATGATGGAACAAGTGATCGAACCTAGCGGTACTGGCTATGAAGCTCGGATTGATGGTTATCGCGTTGCGGGTAAAACAGGTACGGTTCGTAAATCTACCGGTTGGGGATATTCTGATAATAAATATTTTGCGGTTTTCGCCGGTATGGCTCCAGCCAGTCATCCACGTTTTGTAATGGTTGTCATGGTTGATGAACCCAGTGAATCACAATATTACGGTGGTTTAGTCGCTGCGCCG
>JBEEJU010000019.1:0-33334 GCA_041169045.1 Pseudomonadota bacterium | reverse complement strand
ATTCGGAGTACAGACTTAAGTCTGTAATCCAGAAAATAGATATATTTCATTATGTTTACGCCGTACTGCACAATCCACACTACCGCACCAAATACGAACTCAATTTAAAACGCGATTTTCCCCGTATTCCTTTTTATAAAAATTTTTGGCAATGGGTTAATTATGGTCAACAATTAATGGATTTACATTTGAATTATGAAACGATTGAAAAATATCCCTTAAAACGAATAGATTTAGAATCGGCAAAAACTCCTAAAGCAAAACTCAAAGCCGATAAAATAAAGAGCTTAATTATTTTAGATGATAATACAATTTTAAGCGAGATTCCTGAATTGGCTTGGAAATATAAACTCGGTAATCGTTCTGCATTAGAATGGATATTAGATCAATATAAAGAAAAAACACCTAAAGATAAAACCATTGCCGAACAATTTAATAGTTATCGTTTTGCTGATTATAAAGAATTTGTCATTGATTTATTAATGCGAGTGACTACGGTCTCTATAGAAACAGTGAAAATTATTCAGGCTTTAATGGTTATGAAATAGACTATAATAAATTATGCTTATTTTTTATCTATTCATCTTTTAATAAGGAGATAATTATGATTTATGCTGTCGAAGGCGATATTTTATTAACTCGCGCGCAAGTTATTGCACACGGCGTGGCGGCTAACGACCCAATGATTCAGGGATTAGCCAAAACTTTACGCGAACATTTTCCGGAAATGCACCGAGCTTTTCATCAATGGTGTCATCAACATCATCCTAAAGCGGGTGAAATTTGGTTATGGGATGGATTAAAAACAAAATTAATTGTGAATTTAATTATTCAACAAGGTGGATATTGTCATGAATCGACCACAAGAAAAAGCTCTCCGAGTTATATTCGCCATGCTTTACACGATTTAAAAAAAATGGCAATTAAACAACATTGGCAATCTATTGCTTTACCGCGTTTAGCCACGGGCATTTGTGATTTAGAATGGTCTCAAACTTGGGAGATTATTCAACAGGAATTCGCCGATTTATCGATTCCAATTTATGTTTATGTGAATTATTTACCCAAAACTCAAGCAATTGAACCGTAATAATTATGGCTGAATTATTAAAAAATGGTTTTAATGCGCAATTCATTAACTAAATAGCAAATGAGATTAAACAATATGATCAAAAATTTGATTGTATTCAATTCAATTCTCAAATATTGACGACTGATTGGCAATATCAAGCTTTAAAACAAAGAATTGAAATCATTACTCACGCTTTGCATCAGAATTTTAGTTTAAATTATTCGCAAATTACGCATTGTTTTATTGAAATTGCGCCGAAATTTAGCGGATTATTGGGACTTATTTTTCCGCATTATATTGAAAATTACGGTTTAACTGAATATGAATTGTCTATTAAAACGTTAGAAAAGATTACCGAATTTGCCAGTGCTGAATTTGCTATTCGTGCTTTTATTCGTCAATATCCGCAAGCCACTTTATTGCAATTAATTCAATGGACACAATCCACAAATCCGCATCATCGCCGATTAGCCAGCGAAGGTTGTCGGCCGCGATTACCTTGGGCAACACCATTAATTGAATTTAAACGCGATCCTAGTCCGATTTTGCCAATTTTAACCTTATTAAAAACCGATAATAGCGAATATGTGCGTAAAAGTGTGGCGAATAATTTAAATGATATTGCAAAAGATCATCCTGAACAAATGATAGCTTTAGCTTATTCTTGGAAAGGACAACATCCTTATACCGATTGGATTATTAAACAGGGCTGTCGTCATTTATTAAAACATTCTCATCCACAAGTTTTGGCATTATTTAATTTAGCTGCGCCGATTAATATTCAAATAACCGATTTTTATTGTGATCCACAAGTTAAATTAAATCATCAATTATCATTTTCTTTTACCTTAAAAACCATTAATAAAGCATTAGGAAAATTGCGTATTGAATATGGTATTGAATTTGTCAAAGCCCATCAAAAATTAGCCCGCAAATTTTTTAAAATTTCCGAGGCTTATTATGCTCAAACCCAAAAATCAATTCATAAAAGCTATTCTTTTAAACCGATTTCAACGCGAAAATATTATACCGGCATTCATCAATTATTAATCCGTATTAATGGTAAGATTATTGCTAATAAATCCTTTGAATTATTCGCTGACAATTCTTGACTAAAAAACTAGGAATAGTCATAATGAACTTCTCACTGTGATTGAGGGGAGTCATTATGCAAAATCCAATTATTTTTTCTGATAATGCAGCGCAAAAAGTCAGTGAATTAATTGCTGAAGAGGGAAATGATCAATTAAAACTGCGCGTTTATGTCAGCGGCGGTGGATGTTCTGGTTTTAAATATGGTTTTACTTTTGATGAAGAAATTAATGAGGATGATACTTGTATTGAAAAAAACGGTATTACGGTATTAATTGATTCTATGAGTATTCAATATTTAACCGGCGCAGAAATTGATTATAAAGAAGATTTATCCGGTGCGCAATTTGTTATTCGGAATCCTAATGCAACCACAACTTGTGGCTGTGGTTCTTCGTTTTCTGCTTAAATAAAAGATGGAATGTAAAATTTATTTTTTACATTCCATTAATTTAAATTAAGCATTATTTTAATTAATAACCCGCTTCAAAAAAAGTCACTTTTCCGGTTTCAATATCATACATTCCACCCACAATTGCAATATCACCCGTATCAACCAATTCCGCTAAAACTGAACTACGTTGGGTAATTTCAGCGGCTGTTAATCTGACATTTTCTTCGGCAATTTTTTGAATAATTTGCTCTTCATCGATTAAAGATAATTGATTAATTTTAACAATTGCTGGCTGAATTTTATTTAATAAACCACTTAAATAGGACAGTTGTACATTAGCATATGCACCTTTAATTGCGCCACAATGAGAATGTCCTAAAACCACAATTAATTTTGAACCAGCCATTTTACATGCGTATTCCATACTGCCTAAAATATCGTCATTAATCACATTTCCTGCAATTCTGACACTAAATATGTCGCCTAATCCTTGATCAAAAATTAATTCAACCGAAGTGCGCGAATCCATACAACTTAAAATAATCGCAATCGGAAATTGTCCTTGGCGAGTATCATTAACTTGTTCTAAAAAATTGCGATTAGCTTGCAAATTATTAATAAAATGCTGATTGCCTAAACGCAAAATAGTTAATACTTCAAACGGCGTTAATAATTTTTGAGTGATATGCGTATGACTACGAACGCTTTGTACCGGTTTTAATACACCGAAACCGCGCATATTTTCTAAAGTTAATTGAATGTGTTTAAAAGCGGCTTCTTTTTTGAAATCTTCAATAATTTCATAAACATCATAATCCATAAATTTACAACGTGTGGCATCAATAACTACTTCTGTATAAGCAGGGACATGATCTAAAGTTCGTTTAATATTGGCTTTATTTAAAAAAGACACTTGTTCCGATAATCGAAAAAAAGTTTTATTGCCAATCACAGCTTCACGAAAATAAAAAGTGCTTTTATAATTTTCTAGTAAAATAGCAAATGAAGCGATTGTTAATCCAATCACTAATCCAGTTAATAAATCGGTAAAAATTAATCCCAAAACAGTTGCACAAAAAGGAATAAAATGATAATAACTCGCTTGATACATTTTTTTAAAAACACTTGGATTAATCATTTTATAACTAACCACTAATAATACGCTGGCTAAAGTGGCTAATGGAATTTGATTTAATAACTGAGGAAGCCATAAAATCGTAATTAACATTAATAAACCTTGTAAAAAATTCGCGAGTTTTGTTTTTGCGCCAGATTGAACATTAATTGAACTACGCACAATTAATTGTGTTAAAGGTAATCCGCCTAATAGTCCTGAACAAATATTCGCTATACCTTGAGCAATTAATTCACGATTTTTTGGGGTAACTCGCCGATAAATATCTAATTTATCAACTGCCTCAACGCATAATAAAGTTTCTAAACTTGCAACTAATGCGATCGTTAATGCAGATAAATAAATAGTGCTATGCTGAATTAAATTAAAATCAGGAAATTGAAAATGATGTTCAAAATCACTCAGCGTACTAAAAGCGGGTAAACTCACCAAATGACTGCTTTTTAAAGCAAATTGTGGATAAAAACGATTTAAGCTTTGATTAATAATGATTCCTAATCCTACAGTTAATAATATGCCCTGATATAATTGAAAATAAGGTAATTTATGTTCGCAGGCTTTTTCCCATAAAATTAAAATCGTTAAAGAAATACAGGCAATAATGATCGCAGTGGGTGAAATTAAATGAATGGCATGAAATAATTCAGTAAAAGATGAATAATGATCGGCTTGTAAAAAACTAAAATCCCCTTCATAATCACGATCATAGCCAATGGCATGAGGAATTTGTTTTAAAAATAAAATCGCGCCAATTCCGGCTAACATGCCATTAATTACTGAAGATGGAAAATAATACGCAATAATGCCTGCTCGTAAACTGCCTAATAAAATTTGTACGATTCCGGCTATGACTAAAGTTAATAAAAATCCTTGAAAGCCTAATTCTTGAATTACCGAAAAAACCAGAATCGACATTCCAGCAGAAGTACCGCTAATTCCAACCGCCGATTGACTTAAAATTGAGACTAAAATTCCACCAATAATTGCCGTAATTAATCCGGAAAATAAAGGCGCGCCTGAAGCTAAGGCTATTCCTAAAGACATGGGAATAGAAACTAAAAAAACGACAACGGCTGCTGGTAAATCATATTTCAAATGAGTAATCGCTTCATTGTTCATATTATTATCTATGATTTAATGAGTGAAGAGGAAGTGTGAATCGATAAATTTTCGGCTTTCGGAATGTTTTCTTTACCGTATAAATCAATACATTCAACATAAATATTATCATCTTTCGCTGTGCTAATAAAATCTTCAATGGTTTCCAAAATGTCATGATCAATAAAATGCGCTTTACTCGCATCAATAATCACATGACTATCTTCTTCAATTAATAAAATAAATTTTCTTAATAAAGCTTTATTTAAAAAAGAAACGTCTTTATTAAAAGATAATTTATAAACAGAATCTTGTTTCGATAAACTAATTGAAGCATGATAATTCGCCCGAATCACAAAAAATAACCCTATACTAATTCCAATAATAATTCCTAGTAATAAATCGGTTAATAATATCGCAAATATGGTTATAATAAAAGGCAGAAATTGGCTATAACCTTTACGAAAATAGAGTTTAAAAAGTTCAGGTTTAGCTAATTTATATCCAGTATGTAATAAAATTGCCGATAAACACGCTAATGGAATTTGATTGAGATAATTAGAAAACAATAATACGCTGATCAATAATAACAAACCATGAATAAAACAAGATAAACTGGTTTTACCGCCTGCGTTAATATTTGCAGAACTTCTAACAATAACTGCAGTAATGGGTAAACCACCTAATAAGCTACTCAAAATATTACCTACTCCTTGAGCTTTTAATTCTCTATTGGTGGGTGCTAAACGTTTTAAAGGATCGAGTTTATCTGTCGCTTCTAAACTCAATAACGTTTCTAAGCTTGCAACAATTGCTATAGTCACTGCAACTGAATAAGTTTGAGGATGAGTTAAATAATTAAAATCGGGAAAACTGAAATGATGAATGAAATCACTAAAAATATTCGGCAGAACATAATGAATATTTAATGAATCCTTTAGATTGAATAGTTTGGGGAAATGCCAATCAAAAATAATCGGTTGATTGTGTGTCGTAATCGGTAAATTAACTAAATGTTTTGCACTTAACGCTAATTGACTATTCCATTGTGGAATCCAATGATTATAAATAATCGCTAAAATGACAGCAACTAAAGGCGCGGGAATGAATTTAAGCCATAATTGACGTTTAATCCATGCGGTTTCCCACAATATTAAAATGAGTAAAGAAACAATACTAATAATCACTGCTCCGGGTGAAAAAGCATGTAAAGCCATCCATAATTCACTAAAACTCGATTCTGCCGTTTCTTGCATATAACTTTCATCACCTTCATAACTGGTATCATAACCGGTCGCATGAGGAATTTGTTTAATAATTAAAATTAAACCAATCGCGGCTAACATGCCTTTAATAACCGCTGCTGGAAAAAATGCGCCAATAATTCCCGCGCGTAAAAATCCTAATCCTAATTGTAAAACACCGGCAAGCATTCCTGAAACTAAAAATCCTTGAAAACTGCCTAAATTTTCAATCGCATTAAAAACAATTACGGTTAATCCGGCGGCAGGACCAGAAACACTTAATTGTGATCCGCTTAACCAAGAAACAATTAATCCCCCCACCATACCGGCAATTAATCCAGAAAAAAGCGGCGCGCCTGAAGCTAAAGCAACGCCTAAACATAAAGGTAATGCAACGAGAAAAACGACCAATCCTGCTGAAATATCATCTTGAAGATGATGTAAATAATACGATAGATGTTTGTGAATCATAACTAAATACCTGTTAAAAAAGAATTAAACTATTTTATAGTATCGAATCAAAATTATCTTAAATAATTTAACGATAAATCAATTTTTTGTCTAGTTCATTAATTCAAAAAAGATTGTTTATTATCAATAAGAAATCAATTTCTTATCAATAATCTAGATTAATAAGGTGATAAATGAGTGATTGTTACTGAAAATAAGGAAATTTAACATAGTTATTTATAAAATATCCTATAACCTATTGATTATAAAAAATAGTTTATTTGGCATATATACTGCATGAACTAATCAAACGCTAGTCACAAATATTCGGTGATTCTGTCATATTTGCGTTTTTTGCCCATTTTAATTGTTTTTTAAGGAAGTTATCGATTATGAAATTTCATCATACTAAATTTAATCTAGCTTTACTTGCCGCTGCCATGATGATTAGCGGTCATAGTTATGCTGCCAGCAAACCCTCTAGCAATTTTGAATTTACTCCTGCGGTTAATTCAGCTAAGTTTAGCGTTAGAGCCAGAGGATGGAGCGATCCGGCTTTCGGTGATATGGGGTGGACTCATAGCTGTAAATGGGGACATTTTCAAGCTCAAGCCGGACAAAAAGTGCGTATCGTGATTCGAGCTACGGAAAGAGGCATACATCCGGGGATAACCGTATGGTATCGCGGCGACAAAGACACTGCGCCAGATGACTATGTTGTGGATACTTTTTTCCCGCAAAATGCTAATTTAGTGAAATATGCTATTACCGATAATGATACCGGTGCTAATTTAGGCGATGTAGTCATGAAAAATGTTGTTTACGGCTACGATGCAGATGCCAATTCGGTTATCGATCGCACCTTACATCCTAAAATGGATGGCGTAAATGGCAAATTGGTGTTGAATTTTACCGCACCTTATACCGGCAATTATATGTTGGTGATTGGTGGATTTAATCCTGATCCAAATATTGACGCGACTGTAGGTCACGACGTTGATGTTACCATCACTGTTAACTAAAGCTATTTTGTGGATTGACACAGAGAAACGGTCGCAAGTTCAGGATAATTAAAAAATGAATCAAAAATTATTATTAGGTGTATTAGGCATTGTTTCAGGTATAGGCAGTGTTTCGCAAGTATGGGCGCAAGCGGCATATGTCGCTCCGGCTGGAGCTTTAGGCTGTGCCGATTGTCATATTGGCGGTACAGGCAGTAAACAGTTTGTCAACGGAATTTTGGAGGCTTTTCCAATTGACCAAACTTTGTCGGTGATTGAAAAAATTAAAGCCATTCATGCGTTAACTAATGAACAACGCGCCCCCGCTTTAGCCGCGATTAAAATTATGCTGAATCCACCAGCTACTTCTGTTGATACCAAGCCCGTTATTCAAAGAATTAACACTAAATGGGATATTACGGTCGGTGAAGACCCGTTGGTTATTCCTTTTTATGTGTCAGATGCTGAGAACGATGCGTTTGAGGTTAAAGGAACGGGTATGGTGCAATCACCAATCAGTATTGATCCCGCAACCAAATTACCTAAATTTACCTTGACTTGGAATACCACTGCTTCGCAAGCTGGACAAACCTATCCAATCAACGTTTTTGTGAAAGAAACGCAACGTTCTGCGGGGCGAATTTTAGCTTCTGATCCAGTCACTGCAAGAATTAAAGTTTGGCCCGCTCGAGCGAATGCTGCCACTGCGCAAATCAGTCAATTGGCTTTAATTGCGGCAAAATGGCAAGGATCGAGTTTGAAACTCGATGGTCAAATCACTTTTAAAAATGGAATCACAGCAGCTCAAAAAGCCGCCGCTTTAGCCAATTTACGTTTAAATGCAGCCAGCAGTCAAACAGGAATTGTGATTGGCTTGCCTAGCGCGTTAACGATTGATGCGGCTGGTAATTGGTCTCAAACCCTTAGCTCGACTCAAGCTCCTTGTAGTGTCACCATAGATTACGAAGGATTAAAAGCCGAACGTAAAGTGGTTGCCGCTCCGGCTAATTGCGTGAAATAACGACTTCTCCGAAGTCACTAGAAACTCTCCCCGAGTGTCCCTCGTTGGTTTTTTTGTTCGGCTAACGAGGGATTTTTTTATTATTTAGATTCAAAACAAACTTTTTATGAAACGTCGCTCAATTCAATGCTTAAGTCTTTGTTTAACATTGTCTATCGCTTCTTACAGCTTTGCGAATGGCGAAACGCCACCACCGTTAACCGGAGTTGCGATTCCACCTACGCCAGGATTATTAGACGGCGATAAACCGATTGTGGTGAATAAAACGGCGGCGATTCAATTAGGTAAAGCCTTATTTTGGGATACGAATTTAGGCAGTGATGGTATGGCTTGTGCTTCCTGTCATTTTCATGCAGGCGTGGATAATCGTGTAATCAACCAACTTTCTCCTGGCAGTTTCCATCCTCAAGCCAGCGGCAAAACTTTTGAATCCACCGCTTCGGGGCAACAAGGCGGAGTTAATTACAGCTTAAATCGTCGTGATTTTCCGACTTATCAACTCACTGATCCTAAAGATAAAAAGTCTAAAGTTTTATTTTATTCGGATGATATTGTTTCTTCAGCCGGCGTATTTAATCGCCAATTTAAACAAACTAAGACTCAAGGTAGCGGTACAGATGAGTGTAATTTAATCGCTGATCCGATTTTTCATGCTGGAACTCTAAATACCCGACAAGGACAACCACGACATACCCCGGGAATTATTAATGCCGCATTCAATTTTCGCAATTTTTGGGATGGGCGAGCAAACAATATTTTTAATGGGGTTTCGCCATATGGTGCGCGTGATGCTGATGCTAGGGTTTGGGAATTACAAGCAAATGGAACTTTAACTGCTCAAATTTTACGTTTGGAAAATGCTTCGTTAGCTTCACAAGCGGTGGCACCTCCGCTCAATTCTTCGGAAATGTCTTGTTCAGGTCGTCAATTTTCAGATATTGCACGAAAATTATTAACGCGTCGTCCGTTAGAATGGCAAAAAATTCATTTTCAAGATAGTGTTTTAGCCAATTTAATTGATATTTCAGGACAAGGCTTAAATATTACCTATGAACAATTAATTAAAACGGCTTTTGCTTCACGTTATTGGGCAGCAAATGATTTAATTTCAATTCAAAATAAAAACTATCGCCAAATCGAAATCAATTTTGCTTTATTTTTAGGATTAGCGATTCAATTATATGAACAAACCTTAATTGCCGATCAAACACCTTTTGATCAACCACGAATTCCTAATACTTATCCTTTAATTCCCAAAGGTTTTAATGCCCAGCAAATTCGCGGATTAAAAGTCTTTTTAGATGCAGGTTGTAATTTATGCCATAAAGGCCCGAATTTATCGGCAGCATCTCATCCTGAGCTTTTTACTATTAAAAATAATAATTTTGCTTCTTTACGTTTAATTAATCGCCATACTTTAAATGGTTCATTTGTAGGTAAAGGCGTAATTCAAGGTTTATTAGATGAGGGTTATTTTAGTACCAGTGTTGTTCCAGCAGAAAATGATAGTGGCGTAGGCGGTAAAGATATTTATGGTTATCCCTTATCTTTTAGTCAGCAATTTATTCAACGAATTATTGATGGAACAGAACCCATTGATCCAGTGATTATGAATAGTTGTGATTTGACAAATTCATTTGTCATGGATTATTTACCGAATGAATTAAAACCCGATCCTTATATTAAAGGTAATTGTGCGAATCGACAACTTTATGCCAAAATTCCATTCGCTTCAGTATTATTAACCGAATTAGCAAAAAATCCGCCAGAAAGAGCTTTAATTGCAGTAAATGGGGCTTTTAAAATTCCAACTTTACGCAATATTGAATTAACCGGACCCTATATGCACAATGGTAGTTTGGCGACTTTAGAACAAGTGATTGATTTTTATTTTAGGGGAGGGAATTTCAATAATTTTGCGCATTTTGCCGCTTTTGTATTTCAACAACCGATTACACCGCAACAGAAAACCGATTTAGTGGTGTTTTTGAAATCTTTAACCGACGAACGTGTGCGTTGGGAGCGCGCGCCATTTGATCATCCTGAATTAAAAGTTCCTCATGGACATCGTTTAATTGGGGATAAAAATCAGCCTCAGCAAGCGCAAGATTTGTGGATCACTATTCCAGCTATCGGTCAGAATGGACGAGATGTAAGTTTGGGTCCATTAAAAGCTTTTCAGCGTCAACTAAAACCTTAAATCAAAAAATGCGTTATATCCCTAAATTACCTCTCAAATATCGGTGATTTAACATAGCTATTTATTTTTTAATTAACAACTAATTCATTTTATTCAGATTTATTTTTGGTCTATTTTCTGCTGATTTTAAACTTAAGATTATTTATAAAAATATTTAATCGATCTATTTTTGCAAACTCAAAATATCGCAGGAAATTTTATATGAAATTCAATTTGGCTTTAAACGCTTTATTATTAATTATCGCTGGTGTTATCAGCTCTTCAGCTTATTCAGCGACCACTCCAAATCCGATTGTTACTTTCGACGCAGCTACCACAGATGCCGTGTTTAACGTAACCAGCAAAGGTTGGAGCGATCCAGCATTTGGCAATGCTGGTTGGACGCATAGTAGCAAATGGGGCAGTTTTCATGCAGAACAAGGGCAAATAGTGAGTATTAATATTCGCGCAACCAATGTTGGTATTCATCCGGCGGCTACAGTTTGGTATCGTGGCGCAAATGATACGGCGGCTGATAATTACGTTCCTGATCATTTTTACATTCAAAATGCAGATTTTTTCAAATGGGGCGCAACTAATGAAAGCACCGGCGAAAAATTAGGTAATATCGTTATGGAGCATATTGTTCACGGTTACGATTTAGACAATAATACGGCGGCAATTAAAAAATTAAATGGTAAATTAGATAAAATTGCCGGACGTTTAGTGTTAAATGTCAGAATTCCTTATACGGGTGATTATATGTTTGTTGTCGGGGCATTTAATCCTGATAGCACTGTGGATACCACTAAAAAATATGATTTGAAAGTTAGGGTTAAAACCGTACAATAATTTTATGTTAAAAAGCTTGTTAATAATTTTTATTGGCAAGCTTTTATTTAATTATTTAATCGATAAGAAAAAACTAATTATTTATTTGATTTAAGGGGAGAAAAAATATGTTTTTTAATCATTATATTCGTAATTTTTTAATTTTATTAGGTTTAGCTTCATTATCAGTGAGTTACGCCGCAACTTTTCCAGAAGATATAGCAGTGCTTGATGCTGTAAATAATACGACAACTTTTACAGTAACCAAATCAGGCTGGAGCGATCCAGAATTTGGGAATGCTGGCTGGACTCATAATAGTGGTTGGGGCAGTTTTTATGCCAAACAAGGACAAATGGTTAGTCTAATTATTCAGGCAAAAGAAGACGGTATTCATCCCGGAGCGAGTTTATGGTTTCGCGGCGATAAAGATACTGCGCCGAATAAATATGTAGTTGATCATTTTTATACCCAAAACGGAGATATTATTAAATTCGGTGCGACCGATGAAAGTACCGGACAGCCAATAGGAAATATTGTGATGGAGCATATTCGACATGGATATGATTTGGACAATAATACAGTTGATAAAACCAATCCAATTGTGCGAAAATTAAATGGCAAATTAGATAAAATTCCCGGGCGATTAGTATTAAATATTAAAATGCCCTATACCGGAGATTATATGTTTGTTGTGGGAGGATTTAATCCAAATATCGGTATTCAAAGTGATAAATTATATTCAATTGAAGTAAAATTAAAAATTAAAAATTAAGCGGTTTTATATTGATATAAAACCCAATATCTATTTTCAATAATAAATGATTTAAGATTGAATAATGAATAAATATTTTTTATTATCTTTAACGATAAAACCATTATCGGCTTTGGCAATTATTACAGGGAGTTTATTTCATTTTTCGGTTTATGCACACGGAAATACGCCGCCTTCATTACAAGGAATTAATGTTCCAAATAGCACCGGTTTAATTGATGGGGTAAATCCGATTGTGGTGAATAAACAAGCCGCGATTCAATTAGGTAAAGCATTATTTTGGGATATGAATGTTGGCAGCGACGGAATGGCTTGTGCATCCTGTCATTTTCATGCCGGTGTTGATGCGCGTACTCAAAATCAATTATCTCCCGGAGGATTGCATCAATCTGCAACTGGAAAAACTTTTGAAGCCACTATTTCTGGAAAAGCCGGTGGAATTAATTATCAACTGACTCGAAAAGATTTTCCTTTATATCAACTCAGCGATCCTAAAAATATAAATTCAAAAGTCTTATTTAATACCGATGATGTGATTTCTTCATCCGGCGTATTTAAACGTCAATTTAATCAAATTGCCGATACTAATCATTCCACCGATGATTGCGTTGCAATTAAAGACGATATTTTTCATACCGGCACTCTTAATATTCGCCAAGTCCAAAATCGTCAAGCTCCCAGTGTGATTAATGCAGCATTTAATTTCCGTAATTTTTGGGACGGAAGAGCCAATAATATTTTTAATGGCGTTTCGCCTTTTGGAGCTAGAGATAATGAGGCGGGTATTTGGGTAACACAAACTGATGGTTCTGTTAAAAAAGAAATTTTACGATTGGAAAATGCTTCATTGGCTTCCCAAGCTGTTGCGCCGGTGCTTAGTGATACAGAAATGTCTTGTAGTCAACGTTCTTTTCCAGAGGTTGGACGTAAATTATTATCACGATCTCCTTTAGAACAACAACAAATTCATCCACAAGATAGCGTATTAGCGCGATTGCGTAATCATTCTGGTTTAGGATTAAATACCACATATGAAAATTTAATTAAATCGGCTTTTGCGCCGCGATATTGGTCAGCGAATTCGATGGTTAATCCTTTGGCTAATCAGCAAAATTATCGCCAAATTGAAGCGAATTTTTCTTTATTTTTTGGTTTAGCTTTACAACTTTATCAAGAGACTTTAATTTCGGATCAAACGCCTTTTGATAGTCCTAGAATTGCCAATACTTATCCCGAAATTCCCCAAGCATTTAATCAACAACAAATTCGCGGATTAAAAGTTTTTTTAAATGCACATTGTGCTGTTTGTCATCGTGGACCCACTTTATCTTCAGCCGCTCATCCGGCTATTTTTAATGCCAGTGGCTTTTCCTCTTTGCAATTGGTTAATCGTAAAACTTTAAATGGGGCTTTTATTGGAGCTGGAGTAATTCAAGGCATTATGGATGAAGGTTATTTTAATACCAGCGTTTCACCTTCAGAGAATGATTTAGGCGTTGGAGGCACCGATCCTTTTGGTTATCCATTATCTTTTAGTCAACAATATTTACAGCAATTATTAACTGGAAAAGCCTTAATTGATCCGGTAGCTGTGAATGCTTGTGATATGGATAATCCTTTCTTAGAAGATTTTAAATCGAATGAATTGCGTGATGATCTTTATTTAAAAGGTCAATGTGGCGAGCGTGATTTATATTCTAAAATTCCTTTAGTTTCGGTATTAGAAAAAGAATTACAAAAAGCCAAACCTGAACGTATTTTTGCGGCGGTTAAAGGCGCGTTTAAAGTGCCTACTTTACGCAATGTTGAATTAACCGGTCCCTATATGCACAATGGCAGTTTATTAACTTTAGAACAAGTCGTTGATTTTTATTTCCGCGGCGGAAATTTTAAAAATACAGCCCATTTTTCTACCTTAGTTTTTCATCAACCGATTACGCCACAACAAAAAACCGATTTAGTGGTGTTTTTAAAATCTTTAACCGATGAACGAGTGCGTTGGGAGCGCGCGCCATTTGATCATCCTGAATTAAAAATTCCGCATGGGCATCGCTTAATTGCTGATAAAAATAATCTTCAACAAGCACAGGATATATGGATGACTCTTCCGGCAATTGGTAAAAATGGGCGTGATATGAATTTAGGTCCATTAAAAGCTTTTCAAAGTTATTTAAAACCTTAATCTTTTTTATTCATTAAGGAATTATTTATGAAAATACATCAAATTATTATGGTGCTTGGATTGGGATTTAGCTCAATTTTACAAGCTGCTCGTTTAACTCCAGAACAACAATTAGGTGGATTATTATATAAAGACCGTAATTTATCGTTAAATCGTAATCAAGCTTGTGCAACTTGTCATGCAATGAAAGCACTACAAATAGGTGATCAAATCGCGGCGGGATTTGTTGATCCAAATAATGCTTTGACTGGATCAGCGGTTTCTAAAGGTTCTCAACCTAAACAATTTGGCGCGTTAAATGCCCCCACTGTGGGTTATGCCGCATTTAGTCCTGAATTTCATTGGAGTGCAGAAAAAAAGGGCTATATAGGCGGACAATTTTGGAATGGTCGAGCCAAAAATTTACAAGAACAAGCTAAAGGGCCTTTTTTAAATCCAGCCGAAATGGCAATGCCAAATGCTTGGGCAGTCATTACTCGATTACAAGAAAATTCATTATATATAAAAGCGTTTAAAGATTTGTATGCTATCGATCTTAATACCATTCCACCTTACGTTAATAATCAGCCAGAACCGCCGACGATTGCGCCGATTTATGATAAATTAGCAAAGGCAATTAGCGAATTTGAAAAAAGCTTTGTATTTAATAAATTCACTGCTAAATTAGATTATGTTTTTGCGAAAAAAACCAATTTAACTCAACAAGAAAAATTTGGAATGGATTTATTTAGGGGCAAAGCGCGTTGCACCACTTGTCACACCGATTTATTTAAATTCGATGCTAAAGGTCAACCGTTATTACCGCCGCTCTTTAGCGATTTTAGTTATCATAATGTCGGTTCACCACGCAATGTCACTATTCCGAATAATCCTTATCCGGATTTAGGTTTAGGATTTCGTGATGATATTCGTGAAATAGACCCGTTTGGTTTAGAAATTGGTAAACATAAAGTGATTTCACTGCGTAATGTTGCAATGACTCCGCCTTATTATCATAATGGGGTATTAAAAACGCTAGAACAAGTGGTTCATTTTTATAATACGCGCGATAAATTAGGCA
The DNA here is from genome assembly GCA_041169045.1 of Pseudomonadota bacterium. Taxonomy (GTDB): domain Bacteria; phylum Pseudomonadota; class Gammaproteobacteria; order Methylococcales; family Methylomonadaceae; genus CAIQWF01. The sequence continues at coordinate 17,802 of JBEEJU010000019.1, read as the reverse complement.
CAGTGGCTGATAATACTGATTCGGGATTTGGCATTAATGGTTGGGCAGCTCCAGAAGTGCCAAAAAATATCGATAATACAATTGGCAATTTAGGATTAACGCCAGATGAAGAAAAAGCGATTGTGGCTTTTTTGAAAACGTTAACCGATGATTATCCGAATTGGGGTAAAGACCCCTTAGTTCCGCCCGGGTCTGTTTCTCCTTATCCACCGATTCCCATTCCATAAACTCAATGCTTTAACAAAATCCGCTATTTTTATAAAAAGATAGCGGATTTAGGATTAAATGATTGAACTTTTATTTATCAAGATACTTTTTTTAATTGACTTAAACCATTCGGTTTTTTAACCATTTCAATTCGGGTTTTAATGCGTTTTTTAACTGCTTCAATATGTGAAATAACGCCAACGGTTTTTCCGTGAGTAGGTAAATTTTGTAATGTACTGATTACCATATATAACGAATCAGCATCTAAATGTCCAAAGCCTTCATCTAAAAATAACGAATCTAAAGAATGCCCATTATTTGCCATATCGGCTAATCCTAAAGCCAATGCCAAACTAATCACAAAACTTTCTCCACCGGATAAAGATTGCGGCGTACGACGTTGATGTTGTTGTAAATCTTCAATTTCTAAAGCTAGTCCTTGTTGATTAGCATATTGACGCACTAAATAACGCCCATTAATTTTATTCAAAATGTTATTAGTTTTATCTAATAAACTCTGAATCATTTGCAATTGCACTTGACGACGGAATTGCGCACTATTAGCTACACTTAATTGCCATTTATTTTCTGCTTGCTGATAACGTTCGGAATATTGCTGAGATTGTTGTTGTAATTGCGCAATTTTTTGTTGAGATTGTCGTTGTTGTTCACCTTGTTGAGTGAGTCTACGCAATTCCTCTTTAGCAATTGACAATTGACGCGCTAATTGTTTTTGTTGCTGTTCTAATTCTATGACAGTCGCGGTTGTATTTAATTGCTCTTTTCCTATTTTCAATTGCATGGCTATCGTTTCTGATTGTTGAATAACCGTTTGTAATTGAGTAGTTAATTGAGTTATTTCTTGCTGTAATGAATCTTTATTTGCAATTAATTGTAAAGCCTCTTTTACTTCCTGAGTATTTGCAAAAGGCGTTTGTGCTAATTGAATCTTTAATTGTTTTTCAGCGGTTTCTAATTGTTGCTGTTGTTGTTGATAAAATTGTTGTTGTAAGTGTAATGCTTTTTTCTGTTCAATCGCATTAAATTGCAAAGTTAATTTCTGTTGTTGAGTTAATTGTTGATCTAATTCTGCTAATTGTTGTTGATAATGTTGCATTTTTTGGTGATTTAAAGAGGCTTTATCCATTAATATTGCCAATTCTTCAGTTAATGCTTTATGACGCAATAAATGCAGATGATATTCATCACGTCTCGCATCCAATCTCGCCCATAAAGCTTCTTCCTGTTCTTTAGCGGGCATTGATTCACCTAATAAGGCTAATTGAGCTAAAACCTTTTCAGCAAAACTTTGTTCTTCGATTTGTGCAGCGGTTAAGGCCAATTGCACTTTTTGTAATTCTTGTGGTAATCCTTCTACCTCTTTATGCAATTGATTTTGTTCTAATTCCAAATCGGTTAATTGTTGTTGCGTAAGGATTAATCGATTTTGAGCATCCCTTAATTTTGTTTGTTGACGTTGATAACGTTTTAATAAATTTTCTAAACTGTGTAATTCAGCTTGCTGTTGTTTTAATAAAGGTTTAATTAATTGAATATCGGTAATTCTTAATTGCCCCACATTTAGTTTATTTGCCAATAAATGAAATTCGGCTTGAATTTTTTGAATATAATTGGCTTTATCAACTTCAACTTGAGTTTGTTTTTGAGTCAAAGCAATTTGTTTAGCTAATTCTTCAGATTTGGCAATTAATTCCTGAATTTTAATTTTTTGATTGGTTAAAGTTTGTTTAGAATTAATAGGTTTTGGTGGCAATTTACTATAAGGATGATTAACCGCGCCGCATAACGGACAAGGTTTGCCTTCGACCAAATGCGGACGTTCATGACGCAAGCGTTGAATTAACACTTCATTGACAACCGCTTGTTCTAAAATAAGTTGAATATTTCGCGCTTGCGCCAAATCTTCGGCTACATTTTCAGCTTCTTGTTCTAATTCTGCTAATGAACGTTGATGTACAACTTGTTGTTTTTTCTGAAAAAAATTGAAAAAACTCGGAGTATGGGCGCGTTTATAAATTTCAGCCAAAGCATAAAATTCTCGATAATCCTGCACTAATTGTTGTTGTTCTGCTAATAACAATTCCATTTCAATTAAAGTATGTTGCTGAAATTCATTGTTTAATTGTTTTTCAACAAATTCGATCGTTTGTTGATAATGAGCGGATTGTTTTTTGGCTAATTCAATAGCGGTAGCATTTTTTTTCAGTAATTGATCTGAAGCTTTTAAACGTTTAGTTAAATTAACCTGTTGCGTTTCCCATTCCAAAACCGCAGCTCTTAATTGAGTTAATTGTGAAGTATCGGGAAATTGTTCTAATAAAGTTTTTTCTGCTTGATGCAAATCAATCCACATAATCGTATCAGATTGAATCGCTTGTTTTTCAGTTAATTGTCGTTCTAAAGTTTGTTGGAATTGCCGTTCAGATTGTAATTCACTATGTAATTGCTGATGTTTTTGATTCAATTCCTGAATAATGGCTACAGGCATTAATAAATTTTGCTCAAAGTCGCTAGATTCTGTCAATCCTAATTGCGCTAATTGTTGTTTTAATTTGCTGAATTGCTGTTGTTGATTATGCCAAAGATGTTGATTATCTTTAACTTGCTGATTTAATTGTTGCAATTCATAAACAGCGGTTTCAAATTGAGTAGCAATTTGAACCGTATTTATTTTATCAATAACCTGTTGTTTTTGGGTTAATTGAGCAGATAATTGTTGTTGTTGTTGTTGAAACTGCCGATAATCTTTTTCTAATTGATTGATTTGTTGAATCGTAGCTATTTGCTGATTGAGTTGTTGTTGTTGTTGTTGAAACTCATCAATTTGAATTGCAAAATCTTCCGCATCTTGTTCACAAGCAATTAATTGCGATTCATCAAGTAATTCAATTTGCGCTAATTGCTGTTGAATTTGCTCAACCGCCAATTGTGCTTGATTTTTTGCCTCGATTAATGCTTGTTGCTGTTGTTGATATAAATCCGCACTACACATTTTTTCTAAAATGTGCATTCTTTCGCTGTCTAATGCAAATAAAAACGCGGAAAATTCTCCTTGAGCTAATACAATACAACGACTGAAATTATCAAAATCTAAGCCAATTAATTCCTGAATTTTATGATTTATTAATATCGGCTGATCGGCTAATAATTGTGGTTGTTGATCGGTTAATAAAAATAATTGACGTTGACTATGTACAGCGGTTTCGGAGTGTCGTTGCACCTGCCAACGAGATTTAAAGCGTTGATTAGCCACTAAAAATTCAATTTCGGCAATACTTTGTTGACTATTTACCGTCATCACTTGTTCGGCAGGACGATCAAAGCGTAAAGTTTCACCATACAACGCTAAACTAATCGCATCTAATAAACTCGATTTTCCAGAACCATTTGGGCCTACAATCGCAAACACACCAGCAGAAGCTAACGGCGCATGTTGAAAATCCACACGAGTATCGCCTTCCAACGAATTAATATTTTTGCAATATAAGGTTAATATTTTCATAAATTCTGCAAAGTAGGAGCTAAGATTTAAAACCAAGGTGATTGCCATTTGTCATCAAGTCAAACAGCAATCAGGAGATAGGGGAAGTACAGCTTATGGTCGATAATAATGCTAAAATTAACCGCTCACTGATTGATTATAATTTGTATAAAACATTATTAGCTTGATCGCGCGGATCGGGTTTTTTGCGTTTATTTTGTTCAATTCGTTCTTGCGAAAATTTAGCGATCATTTGTTCCCAAGTATTAAATTCGGCGTATTCTTTTGCACCGGCATTTTTACGTTCTTGATACACTTCTTTAGCTAATTCAATTAGCTCTTCGGGTGTTTTCCCACTGACTTTATCGAGCAGATCATCTTCGTCTTTGATTGCGTTTCTCAAAGTCCAAAACGCCACTTCAAATTCAACTCGCTGATCTGCGGGTAAATGATTTTTAATAAAAACGACCGATTTATACATACTGCGCACACTGCGCCCATTAATTTCTTCACCGTTATTACAACCAGACAATAACGTAGCAGCAATGATCAGTACACCGATTAACTTGTTGCTCATAAAACCCCCTAAAAATAATCGAGCTTGGACAAAGAGTTATTTTTTGTAGTCTGAAAAATTTTCAAATTTAGCGAAACATCGGTTTAAGGCTATCATAATAGTAACGATGTTTCGCATGAATGTTGACAATGATGACATAATTCATCGCTGTGCTTTAATTTTTCTAAACCAGTGCTATTGTAAACCAAGCGTCCACAAGCTCAACCGGTTTTTTAGCTGTCATGATGGCTTTTGCAAATTTGTCAGTTAAACTCGCTTCATGATGATTTTAAATCGTGTTAATCATTGAATTTTTTATTTTTAAAAAGGTATGCTGGATTTTATCCGCTTATTAAGACAACGTTATCAAACCGTTCATTTGCATTTAAGTCCACACAGTCCGATTGCTGATAGTTATATGCAACGCATTGAACAATTGATTTTGACAGAGGCTGTGATGAATAAAAATCAGTTTTTAAGCAGCCTAGCTATTCCGCCGCTACAAATAGCGATTATTGGTCCCACCCAAGTTGGTAAAAGTTCAATTTGTAACTTATTGTTTAATCAAGAATTAGCCGAAGTCAGTCCTTTAGCAGGTTATACGGTTCAACCCCAAGGTTTTTGTCATCAACTTGATCCGCATATCCATTCTGCGTTAAAAGAATTACTCCGTCATTCAGTGATTGACAGCAATTATTTATCTGCTGAATACACAGTCGTATTACAACATACCTCGCCTACGGCAAATTTACCGATTAATACGGTGGTTTGGGACACGCCGGATTTTGATTCGATCACTGCTGGAGAGTATAAATCAGTTTTGTTACAAACGATTGGTTTTGCGGATGTAATTGTGTTGGTTTTAAGCCCAGAAAAATATGCCGATCAAACGGTTTGGGAATTAATGAGTATGCTAGAACCGCTACAACAACCGACGTTGATTTGTTTAAACAAAGTTCAGCCGCAACATAATCAATTGTTATTCAATTCATTAACTGAAAAATGGCGACACGCGCGTAAAGATAGCATCGCTTCAATTGTTACCATTGATTATCAAGCGCGTATCCAGCGTCCACTGTGGTCAAAATCACACACTCACTGGTGGTTTGAATTAGCGGAAAAAGTCGATCACAGTCAATTCGCTTTACGTCAACACGCTTTAATTCAGCATCATTGGCAGGATTGGCTAGAACCGGTTTATGCCGAACATCGCGCGTTAGCTTTTTGGCAACAACGCCTGCAAGAATCGGTTGATCAAGCTATAGAAGCGTATCAACGCGATTATTTAAATCATCCACATCATTATCATACCTTTCAACAAGCGGTATTGGAGCTATTATATTTATTAGAAATCCCCGGACTAGCTAAGGTATTAACGCCTTTACGTCGAGGATTTACTTGGCCTTTACGACAATTTTATCGCTGGCGTAAATCTCCCCAACAAGGTCATTATCCAACCCAAGAGTTAGCGTTACTGAATCAGATGGCGGAACATTTATTAACGCAAACCGCTGAACAATTGTTGTCGATTGCTGAAACCGATGTCAATTTACAAGCCTGGTGGCGCGAGTTGTATCAACAATTACGACAACAACATCATCAATTATTAGCTGAATTTAACCAAGCAGCATTCACTTATCATTTGAATTTTCAGCAAAATATCGAGGCAACGGCACGCCATCTTTATCAAAAATTACAACAACAACCGGCACTACTCAACAGTTTACGCGCCACTCGTTTGACTGCGGATGCGGCAATTGTTGCATTGACGGTGCAAGCGGGAGGAGTGGGTTTACAAGACGTATTGATTACACCAGCGTTATTAGCGGTGGTTTCTTTATTAACCGAAAGCGCGATTGGTGGTTATATGGCTACGATAGAAAATCGCCTAAAACAGCAACAATTAACTTTGGTGAAAAATGAATTGCTCATCCAAAATTTGACTGAAAAATTAATCCAATTATCTCAACAAATGACTGATTATCATCAGTTTGCAATTTCCAAAGAACAGTTAGCTTCTATCCATTCTTTTTTACAACCCCGACATGGCTTACGTTTATTCTGAATTCATCGCTCAAATTCAGCAGTGGGCAACTCAAGTAGTTGAGGCTCAATGGCTCACCGCAACTCAAATAGCCGAGTTATTGCCTACTCATTCATCATCTCCACACTTATGGCTTAATGATGTTGAACAACATCCGTTAGTCGTTGCTTTTATGGGCGGTACTGGCGTAGGCAAAAGTAGTTTGTTAAATCGTTTAGCTGCCGCCACCATTGCTCAAGCCGGCATTGAGCGTCCGACTTCTACAGAAGTGACTTTATATCATCATATCGATGTGGATTTGACGCATTTGCCCGCAGAATTGACCACTGAAACGTTAAAAATGACAGCACATCAACAAACGTTGCATAAAAATATTCTGTGGTTGGATATGCCCGATTTTGACAGCAGCACTCGTGAACATAACCAATTGATGTTAAAGTGGTTATCTTATATCGATGTTCTGATTTATGTGGTTAGTCCTGAACGCTATCGTGATCGTAAAGCCTGGCAATTATTACAAACTGAAGCGGCGCATCATGCGTGGTTATTTGTGTTTAATCAATGGGATAAAGCCCATATTGCACAATATCATGATTTTAAACAATTACTCACCGAAGCCGGTTTTTCACAAGCGTTTATTTTTCGCACGGTATGCGGGCAAACACATCCCAGCGATGAATTTATCAGTTTACAAAATACCTTAACTGCCTTAGCGACTGAACGGCAAATTCAGCAATTACAACGTTATCAACAACAATATAAAATTATTCAGCTTCGACAAAAACTGCAAAATTGTTTATGTTTATGGGCAACTGAACATGAATTTGAACAATGGCAAACGCAATGGCAAACCTATTGGTTAATGAGTGAAAAATTGTTAACTCAAGGAATTGCGTGGAGTTTACCAATTCAAGCACAACATTATGCGAATTGGGATTTAGCTTTATATAGTAAACCGTTAATGATTGCGATTTGGGATGAATGGACTCAGACCCGTTTTAATGACGCGTTAGATGAATTGATTTTAATCGCGCAACCGTTACATATTTCCACTTTACCGTTAAAAGCGCGATTAAATGAATTACGCTCTGAAGCGAAAATGATTATGCAAAAGGAAATAGAATGGCAATGTCGTTTAGCTTTACATCAACCCGGAAATGTATTTCAACGCTGGGGATTAAAAATTGTTAATATTGCCAATATTATTGCACCGTTATTAAGTTTATTATGGGTGGCGTATCAAGTTTTTAATGGCTATTATCAAAGTTCGCACGGAAATCAAGCGTATTTAGGATTAAATTTTGTCACTCATAGTCTATTATTAATTGTAATGAGTGGTTTATTGCCGTATTTTTTACAACAAAAACTACAACCTTCATTAGAACAAACGGCTTTACGCGGATTAAAAAAAGGCTGGAGAATGGGATTAACCCATTTATCGCAACAAATTGAAAATATGATTCAAATTCATTGGCAGCAACAACAATTATGGTTAACGCAATTAAACGGATATATTCATCAATGCGAATCATTAGAATGCGATCAGAAAATTGATAAAACTAATCCGCTATCACGCATGTTAGTGGATTAATTTGAGCATTAAACTAAAGCGAATTAAAAACGTTGTCATTTAAATTATTTAGCGGTAAATTTTTGATGAAATTTTCGCCGATAATGAGTAACAGCCGGCAATAATGCCACTAAAATAATTAAACCTATAATCAATAATGGCAAAATAATTGGACGATTCCATTGTTGTTGTAGTTGTTGTCTTTTTTCAGCATTAATGCGTAAATATTTTAACTGATTATTTGCCATCGCATTCGGTTTTAAATTTTGATACCAATCATGGGCTAAAATAAATTTTTTCGGATGTAAGCCAAAAACCCAAGGGGCATCGTGTCGTAAAATTTGTTGCATTTGTTGAATTAATTGATAACGATATATATTATTGTCTTCAACACGCATTTGTTCAAATAAACGATCAAATTCCGGATTAACATAATTGGTCATATTTTCTCCACCGAATTTGACTTTAGCATTTCCACTATAAAACAAAAATAAAAAATTTTCTGGATCGGGATAATCGGCATTCCAACCGTTAATAAATAATTGCATATTTCCGGTGCGGATTTTTTCTTGAAATCGATTATAATCACTGCCACGAATCACTAATTTAATGCCTAATTTTTCAAATTGTTTTCGATACCAATTCATAATAGGGCGATCATCTGCATTCGTTGCCGTCGTATCAAAATATAAAATTAACGCTTCTTTGGTTTTAGGATCAATTCCTCCAGCATAACCGGCTTCAATTAATAATTGTTTTGCCTTTTGGATCGATAATCTTTGTCCATTATTTTGATAAACATATGGATTAAAACGATCTTGTTTTTGAGTAGCAAACCCAAAAATTCCAGGCGGTATAGCCCCTTGAGCAGTAATTGCCCTACCATTTAAAAAAATGGCAATATGTTCTTCATAATCAATCGCAATTGAAATCGCTAATCTTAATTTTCGCGCCGATTCCGTATAACCACCGACAATTGGGTCTAACATATTAAAGCCTAAAAACATAATTGACGGAGAAACCGTTGTAGTTAAATGAATCCCTTGTTGGGCTAATTGCGGACTGACTTCAGCTTCCCCGTGATCAGAAAATTGTATCGCTTGTTCAAAATTATCTGAACCAATTCCCGAGCCATCATAATAACCTTGTAAAAATTTATTCCAATACGGAATCGTTTCTTTTTCTAAACTATAAATCGCTTGATCAATAAAAGGTAAAATTTTGCCCGAATCTTTGAATAAATTTAATTTTCGATCGGCTTTTTCACCCTTAATTGGATAATATTCTCGATGGAAATAAGGATTGCGCGTTAAGACCATACGCCGATTTGGATTATTTTCAGTTAAATAATACGCACCTGTGCCAATTGGAAACCAATCTAAAGTGATATTTTTCGCTTTTAATTTAGGTTGTGCATAAAATAAATCGGCTTCAATTGGCATAGGTGCGAAAAAAGGCATTGCCAACCAATATTTAAATTGCGGATATTTACCTTTAATCCGAATTTTATAACGATAACGACCTAATTCCGTAACGCCGGATAAAGGCTGTTGTGATAAAATTAATTGTGGATTTCTTTCCCGCTGTTGAGCGAATTCAGCAAACCCGACAATATATTGTTTCATAATTTCGGCAATCGGCGATTCAGTAGTTGGATCAGCCAATCGTTTAATTTGATACACATAATCAGCGGCAATTAATTCGCGCGTATCATTTTGTTTAAAATCGGTTAAATAAGCAATATCGGCTAATTCAGTCTCAGTTAAATGATGATAAACAAATTCTCCAGTCGATTTTTTAACAAAAGCCGGATGCGGTTGATAATAAATCTGCGGTTTTATTTCAATAATATAATCCGTATAAGCAATTGCATTTGATTGAATTGGGGGTAATAATTTTTGTTGATTACTATCTAAATATTCAACAATTGGCAATCGGGTTGCAGTTAAGGGTTCTAATTGATAAGGACGTTTTAAATAACTGTATTGTAAAGGCGGTTCATAAATTTGACTAATAAAACCATATTCATCACTGCTATAAGCTTTTGCTGGGTCTAAATGTTTAGGTTGTTCATCAAAAGCCGAATATAAAATATTCGCTTTAGGATCAATATTCAGATAAGGATTATTAATCGGCGTTAAATCACAGGAAATCAAACCCAATAATAAACTTAAAAGTACACCACGATTTAAATAAATGATAAAATTCATCTTTACATTTTATTATTAAAAAAGTTACGGAGAATCATTAAAATGTTACCACGTTTAATTGAATCACAAGGGTTTAATCAATTGGTAAAAGCCAAATATGGTTATGTCGTTTATAATCAAAATGATATTTATATTGGTCGTGCCATTGAAAAGTATGGCGAATTTTCTGAGGCTGAAGTCGATTTATTTCGCCAAATTTGTAAATCTGGCGATATTGTAGTCGAAGTTGGAGCAAATATTGGTACACATACTCAAGTTTTATCGCAATTGGTGCGCAATTCTGCGGGGGGGGGGCGAATTATTGCATTTGAACCTCAACGAATTGTGTTTCAAACTTTATGTGCCAATATGGCAATTAATAGTATTACCAATGTTGAATGTTATCCCTTTGCTGTGGGAGAAAAAGCCGGTGATTTATTACTGCCTGATATGAATTATCATCAACAGGGTAATTTTGGTGGTGTAGAAATTAATCGCTTTACTCAGGGACAAAAAGTTCAAATTGTTTCGCTTGATGAATTCCTCACTTTACCTGCTTTAAAATTATTAAAAATTGATGTCGAAGGAATGGAACATTCCGTCATTTCTGGCGCGAAACAATTAATTACGCTACATAAACCTTTTTTATATGTTGAAAATGATCGATTGGATAAATCTCAAGCTTTAATTGAATTAATATTCAGTTTAAATTATCGTTTATTTTGGCATAAACCTAAATTATTCAATCCGAATAATTATACAGGTTGTTTAGAAAATGATTATCCTAATGTTATTTCCATTAATATGTTGGGAATTCCGCGAAATTTATCGATAGAATTGCGCGAATTTGAAGAAATTACCGATCCGAGTTTTCATCCATTACGACGTTAGTCTGCTAAAAAGGTAACATGGCATCAATTAGCTGATTTTGCTATACTGCTAAGGCTTTATCGACGATTTTTGTTTTGTCGATTTCCTTTTTATCTTTATTTAGTCCTCTGGAGAACACTATGCCAATTAGAGTTGCAATTAACGGTTATGGTCGTATTGGTCGTAATATCATGCGTGCGTTGTATGAAACAGGTCGTACCAACGACATTCAAATTGTAGCGATTAACGATTTAGGCAATTCCAAAACCAATGCTCACTTAACTAAATATGACACTGTACATGGCAAATTTCCTTTCAGTGTTGAGGTCGATGGCGATTATATCGTGATCAATGGTGATAGAATTCGCGTTTTAGCCGAGCGTGATCCGTCAAAATTGCCTTGGGCAGAACTAGAAATTGATGTTGTCCACGAGTGTACTGGTTTTTTTACCAGTAAAGCCAAAGCTTCAGCCCATTTACAAGCTGGAGCGAAAAAAGTGATCATCTCCGCGCCTGGTGGAAATGATGTTGATGCGACCATTGTTTATGGCGTTAATCACGATACTTTAAAAGCAAGCGATACCGTGATTTCTAACGCTTCTTGTACAACCAACTGTTTAGCTCCTTTAGTCAAACCTTTAATCGATAGTATTGGCGTTGATCATGGTTTGATGACTACGATTCATTCTTATACTAATGACCAAGTATTGACCGATGTTTATCATAGCGATTTACACCGCGCTCGTGCCGCCACTCAGTCTATGATTCCTACCAAAACCGGAGCTGCTGCTGCGGTAGGTTTAGTGTTGCCAGCGATGCAAGGAAAATTAGATGGTTTTGCGATGCGTGTTCCGACTATTAATGTCTCAGTAGTGGATTTATGTTTCCAAGCTTCGCGTAATACCACTAAAGAAGAAGTCACTGAGATTTTACGCACAGCCGCAGCGGGTTCGTTAAAAGGTATTTTAGACATCAATGATGAACCTTTAGTGTCTATGGATTTCAATCATAATCCAGCGTCCTCTATTTATGAATCTTCATTGACCAAAGTGACCGGCGGTAATTTTGTGAAAGTTTTATCTTGGTACGATAACGAATGGGGTTTCTCTAACCGGATGTTAGATACGACTGTTGCGTTAATGAATGCTCAATAACCAATAAGGATGGATAACATGTGGTCATTACGTAGAACCAAAATTTTGGCCACTTTGGGGCCAGCCACCGATCAACCCGGGGTTTTGGAAAAAATGTTTGCCGCTGGAGTAGATGCGGTTAGGCTGAATTTTTCTCATGGAAATGCGCAAGATCATATTGATCGTGCCGCAGAAGTCCGGCGTTTGAGTAAAAAAACCGGTAGAAGAGTAGGTATTTTGGCAGATTTGCAAGGTCCTAAAATTCGCATTGCCCGTTTCAAAGATAAAAAAGTTTGGTTACATAGAGATCAAGCTTTTGCGTTAGACATTCATTTAGACCCTAAAGCGGGTGATGAAACTCAGGTGGGCATCACTTATGAACCGTTAGCCAAAGAAGTGCAGCCCGGCAGTCGTTTGTTATTAGATGATGGTCGCATTGTGATGGATGTGATTAATGTCGAAAATATGCGCGTCAATTGTGTGGTGGTGGTTGGTGGTTATCTCTCTGATAATAAAGGGATTAATTTACTCGGTGGTGGATTATCCGCAGCGGCTTTGACTGAAAAAGACAAACAAGATATTAAAACCATCGCTCAAATTGATGCCGATTATGTCGCGGTTTCTTTTCCACGTTGTGCGGAAGATTTGAATGAAGCCCGTCGTTTGTTGGAAGCTGAAGGCTGTTACGCGGGGATTGTTTCTAAAGTTGAACGTGCTGAAGCGATGATTCCTGAAATTATGGATGAAATTATTTTAGCTTCAGATGTGGTAATGGTTGCTCGTGGAGATTTGGGAGTAGAAATCGGTGATGCTAATTTACCTGCGGCACAAAAACAATTGATTCGCCGTTCCAGAACCTTAAATCGTGCCGTTATTACCGCGACTCAAATGATGGAATCGATGATCGAAAATCCAATTCCTACCCGTGCAGAAGTGTGTGATGTAGCTAATGCCGTATTGGATGGTACTGACGCGATTATGCTTTCCGCAGAAACCGCTTCAGGAAAATATCCGGTCGAGGCGATTGAAGCGATGGATAGAGTGTGTAAAGAAACAGAAAAACAAGTTTCAATCCGTACTTCTAATCATAGAGTCGATTCGCAATTTGATCGAGTCGATGAAGCAATTGCGATGTCAGCCATGTATATGGCGAATCATACCAAAGTGCGGGCGATTGTCGCTTTAACCGAATCAGGTTCTACTTCATTATGGATGTCGCGGATCAGCTCGGGGATTCCGATTTTTGCTTTTAGCAGTCAAGAAAAAACTTTAGGTAAAGTCACTTTATATCGCGGGGTATTTCCTTTGTATTTCTCTCATGAAGCCCAAGATCACGCTGCGGTTAATCGTGAAATTGTCGCTTTGTTAAAAGAACGTGGTCAAGCCGAACAAGGTGATAAAATTATTATTACCAAAGGCGATTTGACCGGACTACAAGGTGGAACTAACGCGTTGAAAGTGGTTACTTTAGGTGAAGGTTTAACCCCTTAAAAAACAGGGATGACTGCCCTTTTTTAGACTAAAAAGTGGCAGTCATTCACTTTAACGAAAAGCGGGTGGACACAGTTGATGCCAATTCGTACGTTGTTGATAAGCGTGTGCGATATTCAATAAAGAACTTTCGGCAAAATAATTACCAATTAACTGTAAACCAACCGGTAATTGATTGACAAATCCTGCGGGAATCGACATCGCGGGTAAACCGGCTAAATTAACCGCAATGGTATAAATATCTGCCAAATACATTTGAATTGGGTCTTGCACTTTTTCACCAATGCCAAAAGCTGTGGTCGGTGTGACTGGAGCCATAATCACATCGACTTGTTCAAAAGCTTGTTTAAAATCCTCAGCAATTAAACGTCGGACTTTTTGCGCTTTTAAATAATAAGCATCGTAATAGCCTGAAGATAGCGCGTAGGTTCCCATTAAAATGCGCCTTTTCACTTCAGTACCAAAAGCTTCACCGCGAGAACGACTGTATAAATCGGTTAAATCTTGTGGGTGTTGACAACGATAACCGTAACGTACGCCATCAAATCGCGCTAAATTCGCCGAACATTCAGCACAAGCAATCACATAATAAGCGGGAATAGCATATTCCAACATCGGCATGGCAATTTCTATTAATTCGGCACCAGCACGTTGATATTCATTCAAAGCTTGCTGTAAACAATCACCAATATCACGATTTAAATTGGCATTAAAAAAAACGGTAGGTAAACCAATTTTTAATCCACGCAAATCATTGCCTAAAGTCGCGTGATAATCAGGCACTGGACAATCGACGCTGGTTGAATCTTTGGCATCAAAACCAGCCATGACGGATAATAAAATCGCAATATCTTCAGCAGTTTGAGCAAATAATCCACCTTGATCTAAACTAGAAGCGTAGGCCACCATGCCATAACGTGATACTCGTCCATATGTCGGTTTTAAGCCACTGACCCCACAAAAAGCAGCAGGTTGACGAATAGAGCCGCCGGTGTCAGTGCCAGTCGCGGCAGGAGTGAGCCGTGCAGCAACCGCAGCGGCTGATCCACCGGAAGAACCACCTGCTACTTTGGTTTGATCCCAAGGATTAGCGACTGCGCCATAAAAACTGTTTTCATTGGATGAACCCATTGCAAATTCATCCATATTTAATTTTCCGAGTAACACGGTACCAGCATTGGCTAATTTATCGACTACGGTGGCTTGATAAGGCGCGATAAAATTATCCAACATTTTTGAGCCGCAACTGGTGCGAATCCCTTGAGTACAAAATAAATCTTTATGCGCTAAAGGAATGCCGGTCAATAAAGGCGCGTTTCCTTGATGTAATTGCTGATCAGCACGCTGCGCATCAGCTAACGCTTGAGTGTCGGTCACGGTAATAAACGCATTTAAATCAGCATGTTGGTGAATTCGATCTAAATACAAGCGAGTCAATTCAACGCTAGAAATTTTTTTACTGCGTAACGCTTTAATCAATTCGGTTAAAGTTTGATGATATATCATAAAATAGAGGTTAGAGATTCAGGGAGATTAATCGATCACTTTAGGCACTAAATACAAACCCGCTTCTACTGCCGGAGCGATAGCTTGAAAACGATCCCGTTGATTGATTTCGGTGACTTCATCCGCTCGTAAGCGTTGTTTTTGATCCAAAGGATGCGCCATTGGTAATATAGATTCAGTATTTAATTGGTTCATTTGCGCGACTAAATCCAATAAGCCGGATAAATCTTTCGCATAATCGGCAGTATTTTCAGTCTGAATGCTTAAACGGGCTAAGTGTGCAATTTTTTTAATCTCATCCGCAGATAATGACATTGATTTTCCTCAGTTAGCGTTAAAAATATCGGTTCAAATGGAATATAATAAATGATATTCACTCAAACATTGAATCAATGGCTGATCTGACATTTATTTTCCAAGCATTTTAAGGATACCCATCAATATGTTTAAAAGATTTCGCGGGCTTTTTTCTAACGATCTTTCGATTGATTTAGGCACCGCCAATACCTTGATTTATATTCCCGGACAAGGGATTGTACTCAATGAACCTTCAGTGGTAGCGATTAAAGAAGATCGAGTACGCGGTTCCAAAACCATTGCAGCTGTTGGTATTGATGCTAAAAAAATGTTAGGTCGTACCCCGGGTAATATCACTGCGATTCGTCCGTTAAAAGATGGCGTAATCGCTGATTTCGCTGTCACTGAAAGAATGTTGCGATTTTTTATTGATAAAGTTCATGAAAATAAACTCTTTCGCCCCAGTCCACGCATTTTAATTTGTGTCCCTTGTGGTTCAACTCAAGTCGAACGTCGGGCGATCCGAGAATCTGCTGCGATGGCTGGAGCGCGTGAAGTGTATTTAATTGAAGAACCTATGTCAGCAGCAATCGGTGCCGGTATGCCGGTTGATCAAGCCCAAGGTTCGATGGTATTAGATATTGGTGGTGGCACTTCTGAGGTCGCCATTATTTCGTTAAATGGTATCGTGTATTCCTCTTCTGTACGCATAGGTGGTGATCGATTTGACGAGGCGATTATCAGTTATGTACGACGAAATTACGGTACTTTAATTGGTGAAGCCACCGCTGAAAGGATCAAACATGAAATTGGAGCGGCTTATCCGAGTCGAGAAGTTAAAGAAATTGAAGTAAAAGGGCGTAATTTAGCCGAAGGCATTCCCCGTAGTTTTACTTTAAATAGTAATGAAATTTTAGAGGCACTACAAGAATCGCTTTCTGGCATTGTCGGTGCAGTAAAATTAGCTTTGGAACAAACTCCGCCGGATTTAGGTGCTGACGTGGCGAATAAAGGGATTGTACTGACTGGTGGTGGTGCTTTATTGGCGGACATTGATAAACTGATTTCTGAAGAAACCGGTTTGCCGGTTTATGTTGCTGAAGACCCATTAACTTGTGTTGCTAGAGGCGGCGGCATGGTTTTAGAAATGATGGATCAAAAAGGAGGTCCGTCATTATTTTCTTTAGAATAATCTCAACGTAACGGAAAACAAATGATTTCTATGGATGGCTAGGTAAAAATTACTTAGCCATTTTTTATTATCGATTGGAGTTATCACCATTAAACTGTTATTTGCAACCGGTCCTTCATTAAACGTCAGATTATTAATCGCCGTTTTATTATCCGTGTTATTGCTAATTATTAATCAACAAAATTCAGGACTCAATGGTTTGCGCGCGGCGTTGTCGGTTATTGTTTATCCAGTGCAATCATTAGTCAGTTTACCGGTACAATTAACCGAGCAAACTTTACGCTATTTTGTCACTTACAATCAATTACAAAAAGAAAATGACACTTTAAAAAGACAAGTTTTATTGTATAAAACCGATTTACTCAAACTCGATACTTTAGAAAAAGAAAATATCCGCTTGCGGGCTTTGTTAGAAAAATCGTTTCGATTAGGCGAACAAGTATTAGTCGCGGAATTAATTGCCGTAAATCAAGCCCCATACGATCATATTATCGTTGTTGATAAAGGTTCACGTTTTGGTGTCCATCCTAAACAACCGGTAATTGATGCACACGGAGTCTTTGGTCAGGTGTTGCGAGTCTCACCTTTTAGTGCGGAAATCATGCTGATTACCGATCCTAGTCACGCACTTTCAGTGGAAATTAGTCGTAACGGTTTACGAACTGTAGCGGTGGGTAGTGGTCATTACAATCGACTCAATTTACCTTTTTTACCTAATAATGCCGATGTTTTACCCGGAGATACGTTAGTCACTTCAGGTTTGGATCAAATTTTTCCTCAGGGTTATCCAGTGGCAATTGTTGATCAACTCACGCCGCAACCGAATAAACCTTTTGCAGATATTTCTGCAACGCCAATTGCGCAACTCGATAAAAGTCGTGAAGTGATGATTGTATGGAGTCAATCTAAACCCATTCCTCTAATTCATTCTGCGACTCCACCAGTTTCTACACCCTCCACTTTATCTTCTTCGTTGCCTTTACATAACGATTCCCAACGTGTTTCTGAGTAATCAACAAAGCTTTTTGCTCACAATCTTATTAGCAATGAGTTTACGCATTGCCCCTTTTCCACAATTAATCCGTATTTTTAATCCTGATTGGGTTTTATTAGTGCTGATTTATTGGACATTAGCCCTGCCTTATCGTAGAGGTGTACTGACTGCATGGGGAATTGGATTATTAACAGATGTGTTAACTGGGCGTTTATTAGGTGAATATGCACTTATTTATGCTTTAATTACTT
>JBEEJU010000018.1:0-4482 GCA_041169045.1 Pseudomonadota bacterium | reverse complement strand
AACGATTTATGATTTTGTAAACGAGTATCAAAATGTAGATAAAGAAATTTATCAGCATTTTGTGAAGTTTTAGGTTTTATTAACAGCCTTACATCATTATTTTACATAATGTAAGGCTTAATTGGATTTTTTAATTAAAATCGCTAGAATGTTTATGTAAATATTGTAATGCTAATTTAGTTTGTTCCCGCTCATCTAAAATTTTTAACACTAAAAAACATAAGTCATAAGAATGAATGACACAGTCTAATAATACGGCTAATTTTTTTAACTTGATTGAACTCAAATTTTTTAAACTGTGAATGTTTTTAATAAAAATAGCATCTGACCAAATAGCTTGTTTCATTCCTTGACGTTTTTTGACTAATTGGCAATAAGGTTTATATCCACGAACGGCTATTCCATTAAAAGCATGAAACATAAATCCATGTTGACGTAAATATTGTTCTACTTCAGAAAACAGAGGTTGTTTTTCATATAGAGGGATAAATTCGACTCCTGTCCAAATGACTAAAGCTTCTGTTAAGCGTTGTCCTGCCCCTTTAAATACCTCTAATTCAGCCCCTTGTACATCGATTTTAATCATATCAATTTCGTCTAAAGAGGGTAAATCCGAAATGCGTACTGTATTGATTTCATGTTCAGCCTTTAATTGAACAACCTCACCTAATTGTTCAAATTGGTCAAGTAAATCAGTGTTTGGACGATATAAAGACCCTGTCATAAACCAATTGGTTTCATAAAACGTCGCTTTATTTCCTGAACCCACAAATTCAGAATAATATCGATATTGTCTTGATTGATCATACATATCATTGAGTTTTTGACATTCGATTTGATTAGGTTCAAATCCAGTGACTTTTGCTAATCCCATTTGCATTAATGGAGCGTAAGGTTCTGTTAATTTGCCATGTGTTGAAGCACCTATATCCAAAATATGTATAGGTGACTCTTGATTGAATAAAATACTGCCAATTCCGTAAACTATTTGATGCCAAATTGGAGCATTTTTTGAAAGTGTCGGATTTAATAATGAATGTTCAGCAACAATATTTAAAGGTTGGTTAGATCGATAACTAGCTAATAATAAGCGTCTATTAATTGCTTGACCTACATTTTGATTATTTAATAAATGACGCAAATTATTAAAAGCATCTTTTATAAAATAGGAGGAAAAGGCTTTTCGATATTCGTGAAATTCTTGTAAAAGCGTCAAAACCCACTGATGTACAGAGGATTGTTGAGATCGATAACTAAAAAATGGTTGGCTAGGGGGAATAAAAGGCCAAATCCAATGATGTTCTTTTAATGAAAGTTGTTTAATTAATTGTTGTACCCATTTTACAGATTCTGCACGATAACCTTGAACATGCAATAAATGAATCTTTAATAATAATATTTCAGGTTGATTAGTGAATTTTTTAAATAAATCTTCAACTAATTTAGTTGCTGTTTCCAGTAAAAAAACTTTTTGAATTGCAAAAATCTGTGTATCATATAACTGTAGATTTATAGACAATGCAGCCAAATAGGCTTTAGGAATATTAGATAAATTAGATTGCCAAATATTGAAGAGTTCTGAATTGGTAAAAGAGGTTTTTTGCAATCTTTGTTGCCAATCCAATTGAATAATACATTGTGAAGCGGATAATTTTTTAATTTCTGATTTAGGAGCTAATAAACCGCTTTTGATTAATTTTGCAGCACGATCAGATTTACAAGCGAATAAATTTAATAAATATCCATCATAAAAACTGGTTTCATAATCGACTAAAATATTAATATCGGGTAATAGTCGATAAATTTGATAACCCAAATTTTGAATTGCCTCAATTAAACCCTGATTTATAACATTACCATGTTTTAATTCAAACATTAATAAGGGGGATTGATGATTAAAAAAATCTTGCCCACCTTTTAATACATTAATTTCTTCACCTTCAGCATCAAGTTTAACAAAATCAATAGCTACTGATAATGATTTAGATTGCCAAAAAGAATCTAAAGCCAATAATTGGATTTTTTCATTTATTTCACTTTTTGCATAAAGAGAATTTAATTCACTATTCATTGAAATAGCAATTTCGGCTTGATGTGAATGATCCGATAATCCAGCATGTATCCATGTTACTTTTTCAGTAAAATGATTTAATTCTATACTTTTGGCTAATAATGACCCAGGAGAAAGAGTGGGTTCAAATGCCCAAACATGTCCGGTTGTTAATTTTTTTGCAATTGTCAACGCATAAACACCATGATTTGCTCCGATGTCCAAAACATTCATTTCAGGAGTAATATATTTTCGGACAAAACTCATTTCATCTTCAAACCAATCTTCTTGTTCCAATAAAATATAACTGGTCATTTGTTGAATAAAGGGTTGTACGCAAACAATCACATCGTTTTTTATTTTGAGAGGCCAATATATAGAATTCATTGATTTTCCTTTAAATTTAACGTAATGTTTTAACTATATTTTTTAATTTTGTAAATACTGTATCAGTTTTTATGTCTAATGATAGCGTTTTTTAAGCACAAATGCGCATCCAATTATTACCCACTCAACTAATTCACCAAATTGCTGCCGGCGAAATCATTGAACGTCCAGCCTCGATAGTGAAAGAATTGTTAGAAAATAGCCTTGATGCTCAAGCCAAACAGATTTATGTGGATATTGAGCAAGCCGGTAATCGTTTAATTCGCGTGCGCGACGACGGCGTGGGTATTGTCAAAGAAGATTTACTTTTAGCATTAACTCGTCACGCGACAAGTAAAATTCAAACCATAAACGATTTAGAGCGGGTGTTAAGTTTGGGATTTCGCGGCGAAGCTTTAGCCAGTATGGCAGCGGTTTCCAGATTAACCTTAATATCGCGCACCGCTGACAGTTCTTGCGCTTGGAAAATTTGCGCCGAAAGTTATCAATCTTATTCAGAAATTCAACCCGCTTCACATCCAATTGGTACGACGGTGATGGTTGAAGATTTGTTTTATGATTATCCCGCGCGGCGGAAATTTCTAAAAACTGAAAAAACCGAATTTTCCCAAATCCAACAAGCCATTGAACGCTTGCTATTGAGTCATAGTGAGGTTGGTTTTTATTTGACACATCAACAACGAGAGATTTTGAATCTAAAACCTGCATTATCTACTGTTGAACAACAACAACGATTAGAAGCGATTTGCGGTGAAGGTTTTATGGAACAAGCGATTGAAATTGACTACCATGCTTTTGGTTTACATTTATCAGGGTGGGTGGGTTTAGCCACTTTTAATCGCAGTCAAGCAGATAAACAATTTTTCTATGTCAATCAACGGTGGATTCAAAATCGCTTACTGAGTCATGCGATTAAACAAGCCTATCAAGATGTATTATTTCAAGGACGACATCCGGTATTCGTGTTGTATTTGAACATAGACCCCAGTGCTATTGATGTAAATACCCATCCAAGTAAACGCGAAATTCGCTTTAGAGAAGAACGTCAAATCCACGATTTTTTATTTAGTGCGTTATACCGAAGTTTAGCCGGATATCGCCCGCCAACAAGCTCTGCTTCCGCGGCGATAATCACCAGTGTTGCTGAATCGAAATCGAATATATCCGCCGCAAAATCGGAAAAAATTGCTGCGACATCAGCATCGGTAACTCGTGCAATTTCACACGCTTCAAATCATCAAACTGATTCTATTTGCCCACCTTTGGGATATGCTTTAGCGCATTTGCATAATACTTATATTTTGGCAGAAACCGCAACCGGAATGATTTTGGTAGATGCTCACGCCGCTCATGAACGGATTACTTATGAGAAATTAAAACGTCAAATGCAGCAAGGTTCAATTCCGAGTCAGCCTTTATTATTGCCTTTAACTTTTGCAATTAATGAAATTGAATTAGAGACTATTCAACAGCAATTCCATTTATTTGATCAATTAGGTTTTTCATTAACCCTTTCTGACAATCAAGCGGTTATTCTTAACGCTATTCCAGTGATATTAACGGTCGCTGATGTTGAAATAGCTTTTCATGATTTGCTGAAAGAATTACTCGATTATGGACAAAGTCAACGTTTAATTGAGCAAATTCATCAGCGATTAGCAACTGTAGCTTGCCATAGTTCTATTCGCTCTGGAAGGCGTTTAACTATTGAAGAAATGAATGCGTTATTACGCGATATTGAACAGACTGAACACGGCAGTCAATGTAATCATGGTCGTCCGACTTGGGTCGTATTAACCGGTCAACAATTGGATCAATTTTTTCTGCGCGGGCAATAATTGGTTGATTTTAACATTGCGAAATTCAATTTAAATAGGAAAGCTAGAAATTACCTCATCAATTCGTTTCATTAAAGATTGCGTTTTTTCTAAGGCGGCTAAAATATACAGATAATTTTCTAAATCTTCACGGTTTAATTTTCTATCTTTTCTATCTTTCAGCCATTTTTGACAGACTTGATAACCGCCAATATGAAATTCCCAAAC
>JBEEJU010000017.1:0-2997 GCA_041169045.1 Pseudomonadota bacterium | reverse complement strand
AGCCAAGCCCTAATTTTTTTTCTAAATAATGAATATTTTGCCCACCAGCACAAAACGCGCTATCAGCCATAATGTCGCACTGTAAAGGAATATTGGTTTTAATACCGTCTATGACCATTTCACTTAAAGCGGTACGCATCCTAGCAATTGCACTCGCACGACTATCACCGTGAGCAATCAATTTTCCAATCATGGAGTCATAATAAGGCGGAACGCGATAACCGTTGTAAATATGCGTTTCACAGCGGATACCAGGCCCGCCTGGCATATGGAACTGTTCAATCACCCCAGGACAGGGCATAAAATTCGACGGGTCTTCGGCGTTTAAACGACATTCAATCGCATGACCGGTAAAGCGTACTTGTTGTTGAGTGATAGATAATTTTTCACCACAAGCAATCCGTAATTGTTCTTTAACGATGTCAAAACCGGTAATCATTTCGGTGACGGGATGTTCAACCTGAACTCGAGTATTCATTTCAATGAAATAAAATTGCCCTTTTTCATATAAAAATTCAAAAGTACCGGCACCTAAATAGCCAATTTCTCTACAAGCTTGGGCGCAACGTTCGCCCATTTGTTGACGTTGTAAATCAGTAATTCCGGGAGCAGGGGCTTCTTCAACCACTTTTTGATGACGACGCTGCATTGAACAATCGCGCTCCCCAAGATGGATGGCATTTCCATGAGCGTCAGCCAAAACTTGAAATTCGATATGACGCGGGTCTTCTAAGAATTTTTCCATATAGACCATATCATTACCAAAAGCACTCGCAGCTTCGGCTTTAGTCATCGCAATTGCATTTAATAGTGCCGCTTCAGTATGAACCGTTCGCATCCCTCGTCCACCTCCGCCGCCTGAAGCTTTAATGATCACGGGATAGCCAATTTCCGCAGCTAAACGTAAATTATCTTCAGGATTATCGGTTAACGGATTACCATTTCCGGGGACACAAGGAATTCCCGCCACCTGCATGGCTTTTTTAGCGGAAATTTTGTCACCCATCATCCGGATTGTTTCAGCTCGGGGGCCAATAAATACAAAGCCACTTTGATTGACTTTTTCACAAAAATCAGCATTTTCGGATAAAAAACCATAACCCGGATGGATAGCTTCAGCATCAGTGACTTCAGCCGCACTAATAATCGCAGGAATATTTAAATAACTGTCTATCGAAGCCGCAGGTCCTATGCAAACGGATTCATCAGCTAAACGGACATGTTTTAAATCTCGGTCAGCGGTAGAATGAACAGCAACGGTTTTTATCCCTAGTTCACGACAGGCGCGTAGAACTCGTAAGGCAATTTCGCCGCGATTAGCAATCACAATTTTTTCAAACATCGTTGATATACCGTTGAGCAATTATTCAATAATAAACAAAGGTTGGTCATATTCCACTGGTTGGGAATTTTCAACCAAAATCTTTTTGACCACACCACTTTTATCGGATTCAATTTGGTTTAAAATCTTCATTGCTTCAATGATACATAAGGTTTGACCTTGAATAACCGTTTGACCTACTTCAACAAAAGGCGTAGCGGTTGGGGTAGGGGCGCGATAAAAACTACCTACCATTGGTGAACGAACAATGTGACCGGTCAAAGGGGCTTCGACTTCAGTATGAGTCACGGTGGCATTGACTACAGGAGTTGCTGTAGTCAGGGGAGGTTGAGCGACTGAAGGTGTAGAGATTGTATTCGCAGCGTAACGACTGATTTTGATCGAGTCTTTACCTTCGTGGATTTCCAATTCAGTAATATCCGAGTGAGAAACGATTTCAATCAACCTTTTAATTTTAATAATGTCCATGTTAGTCTAATCTCTGGGTTAATAACTGATGAGCAGCTTGTAAAGCCAATATATAACCGAATGCACCAAAACCAGAAATCACTCCTTGGGCAATATCAGAAAAATAGGAGTGTTTCCTAAAAGCTTCACGAGCATATACGTTGGATAAATGCACTTCAATAAAGCGAATACGAGTGGCTAATAAAGCATCTCGTATAGCAATACTGGTATGAGTAAAAGCAGCCGGATTAAGGATAATAAAATCTAGCTGTTGTTGATAAGCTTGATGAATATACTCTATTAACGCATGTTCAGCATTAGATTGAAAAAAATGCAACTGATGGATCTTAGCAAGTGCATGAGTTTCAAGCGAATGCTGAATATCAGCTAAAGTTTGTTGACCATAAAGTCCAGGCTCACGACTGCCTAATAAATTTAAGTTCGGTCCATTAATAATGCAGATAGCCGCCATCACACGTTAATTATAGAAAGTAAGTTAATTTTTCATTGTCGCTAATTTGTGTAGCTTTGTCTAGCTCTATAGAGCAAATTAGACAATCGGCTTTTGATTAAATTTAGCTAGTTAAGTGTTTTAGATCAATAGACTAACGATATTAATTGTTATTGTGAGGGCGAACAATTGTATAAACATCAGATAAATCATATGCACGATAGCGTGCAGGTTCAGCTCGACCTTCGCCCGGGTAACTGAGCATTAACGCATTTTTGTGTGGTTCATCGATCCAATCAATAAAAATCGCACTGTGTTCACTGTTGTGATAGGAATGATTAAGGTACGATAAAAAATCCCCAGGTTGCACCATTTTAGTATCAGGTAAAGAGGTTGAGCCTTTGCGACCTTGTAGAATCGTATCGCGTTTAGCAAGCGTATAACCTGCGCGGTTATAAACTGAATTGGCATAATCCCAACAACTGCCGCGTAAAATATCAGATTTGCTGGCACTCATTTCTCGTCCGATAACAAGAATTTGTCGCGCCGCCGGTGTCGCTTTAGATTCGGCTGTTTGGATAATTTGTAAATATTTATCAGGCAAATTATCAGGTTTTATAAAACTCATAGAAGCAGGATTTTCTTGACAAGCTGTGATGAATAATACCGATGTCAGAGCAAATATTTTTTTAAACATGTCTAAAGGATATACGAAAAAATTAAGTTTCGATAAAAGTTAAGGTAGTTAAGATTTTTG
>JBEEJU010000016.1:0-4804 GCA_041169045.1 Pseudomonadota bacterium | reverse complement strand
GTAAATAAGCTAAACGGGCAAAAGCTTGTGGATTCGGAGCAGTTGCCGAACCTGCACTGATAGAACCATCGGGATTTGTACCTAAATCATCACGTTGTGAGTCACTCAAAGCCGCCCATTGAAACGGCACGCCTTTTCCTAAACTGTGATTATAAGTAAAAATATTTCGTTTAGTTTCACATAATTGAGAACTTAATTGACAAACGGGATCCGCTTTAGCAGCTAATTGATCAGCCGCTTTCCATTTAGCAGTAGAGGACACTTCGCCTAATTTAGTTGAATCTATTGGAGTAGTTGGAGAGGTATAAGTTCCCGGAAGGGCGGGATAAATTGAAAAAGCTAATACATCTCCAGTCCAATCGCCTTCGATTGAACGGCTAAATTGTCCTAAAAAAACGGCACTGTTACTGCTTAAAGTAGTGGTATTAAAGGAAACTGCCGCTGCCGTTCCCTTGTAACTGCGTTTGGAAATATTATCAAAAACCCGTTTAAAACCTTCGGCGATTTGTTCTGGAGAAGAAGCTGAAATAAATAATCCGCGCGAATTATAAGCGGCGTGCCATAAATCATCGAGTTTTTCAGGTTTGTCGCTGAATCCAGTTGGATCTCCCCAATTACTACTTTCAGACAACGGCGGATCAGGCCAGCCATTATCTCCAGCTATTAATTTTCCGTGTAACCCAAATGCAATGGAATAAGTAATGAGATGTTGCCAATTCGCTTGATCAAATTCTGTGGTGGACATCGTATTTGGAAAAGCACTTAAATCATTTTTATAATAATAATGCGCTATATCTGCAATGGTATTGGAATAAGCGTCGCCATCAGAATTGCCGACATTCGTAAATCCGCCTTTGCTATAAATACTACTGGATTGGGCTGTTCCTAAATCTTTATTCCAATAACCATCGGTCATTAATAAAGCAAAATTTTGCTGACATTGACTAATAATAGGATCGGCATATAACACACCATCACTACCACTTGCTGTAGGCGCACTATAAGTAATGCTGGTTTTAGCTGCTGCAATTGGTAAATGTTTAAAATATCGCCCAACTCGATCGAGCGCGTCGGGTAAAGGCGTTCCCTCCGCAACCGGTTGTTTAAATAAAGCCGCTAATAATGCTTTATTTTTAGTTATATAATCAGAAGCATTTTTAGGCGGAACTTCGACAAATAAACCATTCCAAATTAAATTTAAACCGTAACGATAATTCGGATTAGCATCCATCACTTGGCTCACCGCTCCTTTTACCACATTAATTCGAGTACGATAATATTGATACCAATTGGCAATATTTTGTTTTTCTTGCGCTAATGAACGTCCGTTTAATCCGCTAGTTAATGTTTTTTTAGTTACCGTCATTCCCAAAGTTTGATTATTGGTAACGATATAAGTATTTGAGGTGCCAATTCGACTTTTATTAATAGGAATAGCTGTTGGTATATATTTAATTTCTTCTTGAGTAATTTGAGAGTTTTCTACAATGTAATGCGTGTGTTCATCCCAAAAATCAATTTCTTTATTGCCACCTTCAGTACGATTTAATACTTGATTAATAATAATGGTAATCGTAGAGCCTACGCGCCGGGTAGTTCTTGTACCGCCGTTAGTTGTGCTAGGTTTAATCCCTGAATAGCCATGAGTATCATGCGCAATTTCAAATTCAAAATTGGTTAAATCTAAAGTTTTAGTGCCAGGATTTGCAACGGCAAAAGCGAATGGAGATAACCCAAGAGGGTCTGTTTTTACTGCAGTAAAACTAGCGTCTGGCATTGAAGTGCCATCACCATTTTTCCAAGGTAGATAAGTCACATTCGGATTGTAATATAAAATATTAAAATCTGAAGCTCGAATTCGCCAATCATATCGATCATTTTTGCCATTATTAACTTGAATTGGATCGGTGGCTTTCGGGGAAATAGTGCTATCTGTGACACCTAATAATTTATAACCTCTACCAAAAATATAAGCATCATCTGATTTTGTATAATAGCTACCCACATTAAAAAATCCACCACCAGATACTCTGGTTAAACAGGAGCGATTATCATTAATATTATCGATATTTTCTGGATCATATGTACAAGCAGGCCAATAGTCAGATCTGATTAATACATCTTGATACATTGATCCAGAATCGTCAATTTGAAAAAAAATATTGGATGCACTTCCACCACCACCACTGCCAGCGGTAAATAAAGGCTCATCAGCAATTTGCCCCGGGGCTGCATATCCTAAAGTAATTAATAAAGATAATAAACTAATAGAACTGATTTTAAGATACGGTATTTGTTTTGATTTCATGATTTTCTCCAAAATGCAATACCTGAATAAATTTTTTAAATCATTAATTAGGTTTTAAATTGGTAAAAGTGGTGCTGGCTCCTGCATAACTACGCAAAATAACCATTGAAGTGTCACGAATACCAGTGCCTTTTGCGGTGATTATAAAAGTGTAAAAAGGTAAATCAATGCCATTCTCCGCTTTGCGTTTGCTAACGTAGGTAATGAAATAGCGCGGTTGATGAGCTAATAAAGGATTTTTAGTATCAAATTCAATCGATTTATTTAGAGTTAGTTTAAATATTTCTTCAATTTTAGGAATATCACAATCTTGTGGACAAGGTTTACAAACCGCATCAGCCTCGATCGAGGTTCTTTTATCCGCTTGCACTAAATGATAAATTCCGGGTTGAGCTTGATAAATACTGCCATCTTCTTGTGGAGAGCCATTACAAAATTGCTGAATTGATCCAGAACCATTGGCGCGTAATTCTTCAATTTTACGTTCACCGGCACGCAAAGCCGCTTCAGCCGCTTGAAATGCCAAATTTCGATCACGGTGATTAGCCGCCATCGCTTCTTCTAAAATAGTCACAGCCATTCCGCTAATGCCAATAATGCTTAATAGCAATAGCATTACTAAACTAATAATTAATACCACACCGGATTGATATTTCATTATTTTGCACTTCTATCAGTTAATCGATTACGAATGGCAATAGTCGCGGAATATTCGCGCCGCACTCGTCCATCAGTATAGCTTTTTTCTATATTATTATAAGTCAATTTAGTATTTCCTGATAAAACATTCATTTCGGTCGAAGCGACTAATAAATTAATCCGAATACTAATTACATTTTCAGTATTATAAGTACCATCTAAATTTTTATTTAATTTCGATAAAGGGACATAATAATTCGGTACTTGATCTGCATCAATATCTTCACCATAAAGAATTTGCATATCTTCAATTCCTTCTACAATTTCGACATCATTGTTGAGATTAGTTCCTGTTGTATTCAGATCATTTTTTGCTTCACGATATAAAGAATAATAAACGTTATTATTAGCATGATTACCGGCTTCTTTTATATAATAACGCATAGAATAAAATGGATAAATTTGGGCAATTAAATCATAACTGCTGCTACTGGCAAAAGGATAATGTAAAACTGAAAAAACCCCTTTTTTTATGAATTTAGTATCAGTAACTTGAAAAATATCCATCGTATTACAATCGCCAATAATAGCTAAATTATCTTTTTTAATACTTAAATTACTTAAATCTTTAGCGACCGAAATTCTAGCATCTTGAAATTGTAAATCATCATTAATGTCTTCAGCTTTTTCATTTAACGGAATACCTATTCCATTAATTCCACCAAAAATAATACTATCCGTACCAACTCTAACAGTAGTATCTGTTGAATTATCAACTCCAGATACACCTAAAGTAAGTTTAAATTTGGTATTGATACTAGTATCATTACGATAATCGGCAAAACTTTCTCCTTTATTTTGACTATAAGGATAGGTTTGAATAAATAATTTAGTATTTTTATTGCCGCGTAAACAGGCTAAAAAATCCGAATTTCGCGCATCTTGCATAATAAAATCTAAAGCAATTCGACCATTTTCTTGAACGCGAGAATAAGCATCTTGTAACTTATAAGCTTGGCGACTACTAATAAAGAGTTGAATTAAACCAGCAATTAAAAATAAACCAATACCTAAGGCAACTAATACTTCAACTAAACTTATTCCTTGTTGAGACGATTTGCTTTTCATAATTCAAAATCCACTCTAAAACAACGATCACCGCTTCCAATATCTTGATCACGATTATCATCCCAAGCAATAACTAACCAATAGCCGGTGGGTTCAGTTAAATTACAAACCGGTTTTAATTTCGCCATTAAATCAGGATTACTAAAGGTTTTAGCAAAATTAATACTAGCTTGCCCAAAAGGAAAAACGTTATTTAATCCTTGATACCATTCATAAACATCATTTTCTGCCATTTCTTCAGTCGTACAACCAAAATTTTTATCAAAACAATTTGGTTTTACTTTAGCATCAATCGGTTTTTTACTGATATAAATACTATTCATTTGTAAATTGGCATTGACGCGATTAATACGCATTCTATCAATAATATTGTAAGCGAATTGAGTAGCTTGTTGCGTATGATAAGCACTGATATTATCGCGCAAACCTTTAGCTTGTAAACCGACTAAACCTAATAATCCAGTAGATAAAATTAATACGCTGACTAAAATTTCAATTAAATTAAATCCATATTGGTATTTCATTTTTTAGCCTTATATTACAAGCTACATTTATCGACAGTAATATCACTAGTAGTACCATCTTCCATAAGACCATTATTATTTTTATCAATGCCTAATCGTGGACGACCAATGGCATTAAGAATAACTATTTTTGCATTACTAATTTGATTTTTATAACAAAGATAAAAACTTCCACCTAAAGCACTCATATTAATCTCGCCATTTG
>JBEEJU010000015.1:0-9992 GCA_041169045.1 Pseudomonadota bacterium | reverse complement strand
AATTTTTATCCTGTTCGAGATACCATTAGTGAAAATCGTTTATTTTTTAATCGTATTGTGGTGGTATTTTTTTTTATTGCGGTTTTAATGTTGGGTTTAATGAGTCGATTAATTTATTTACAAATTGTCGGTCATCAACATTATATGTTAATGGCAAAAAATAATCGCATTAAAATTTCACCGATTCCACCCACTCGTGGCATTATTTATGATCGTAAAGGTCGAGTATTGGCACAAAATTTACCTTCTTATAGTTTAGAGTTAATTCCAGAACAAATTAAGAATTTAGATCAAACTTTATCGGATTTACAAAAATTATTAGATATTCCAGATGAAATTATTAATGAATTTAAAAAGCAACGTAAACGGCATAAACGTTTTGACAGTATTCCGTTATTATTAAGTTTAACTGATGAAGAAATTGCAAAATTTTCGGCGGCTAGACCGTTTTTTCCCGGAGTAGATATTCATGCGATTTTAGTACGATATTATCCATATGGATTTTTAACTTCGCATGTTGTGGGATATGTCGGTAGAATTAATGAACGTGAATTAAAAACATTGGCTGAAAATCAATATTCTGGAACTTTTTATATTGGTAAAGTCGGTATTGAAATGGCATATGAAACTCAATTACATGGACAAGCTGGATATAGTGAAGTTGAAACCAATGCTCAAGGACGAGGAATTAATATTTTAAATAAAGTTGATCCCATTGCAGGTTCAGATTTATATTTAAATTTAGATATTGATTTACAAAAAACTGCATATGATAGTTTAACTGGATATAATGGTGCCTTGGTTGCAATTGAAATTAAAACTGGTGGGGTATTAGCTTTTGTCAGCCGACCGAGTTTTGATCCTAATCCATTTATTAATGGAATTAGTAGTAAAGCCTACGATGATTTACAAAACTCTCCGGATAAACCGTTATTTAATCGCGCATTACGCGGTTTATATCCCCCGGGTTCTACGGTAAAACCTTTTATTGGATTAGCCGGTTTAGAATATAAAGCCATTGACTTCAAACGTAAAATGTATTGCCCGGGATATTATCAATTACCGAATGCCGCCCATAAATTCCGCGATTGGACAAAATGGGGACATGGGTCAGTTAATTTAAATGATGCGATTACCGAATCTTGTGATGTGTATTTTTATAATTTAGCTTTATTATTAGGCATTGCTAAAATGCACGATTTTTTACAGCAATTTGGTTTTGGTGAAAAAACAGGCATTGATTTAGTTGGCGAAAAAAGCGGTTTATTTCCTTCTCCACATTGGAAAAAAACCACCAAAAAAATGACTTGGATGCCCGGAGATTCAGTGATTACCGGAATAGGTCAAGGCTATACACAAATTACGCCAATTCAATTAGCTCGTGCCACTGCAACTTTAGCTAATTACGGAAAAGTCATTACGCCTTATTTAGTCAATCGTTTAGTAAATAGCCAACAAGTTACCGCCGGCCCATTACAATTAAATAGCTTTATTCCTTTAAAAGAAAAAAATGTGGATGATGTGATTTCAGCAATGGTGAATGTAGTGCATAGTGCGCATGGAACAGCAAAAGGAATTGGCAAAGGATTGACTTATCAAATTGCTGGTAAAACCGGCACTGCACAGGTTTTTACGGTTAAACAAAATGAACATTACAATAAAAATGCTTTAGATATTAGATTGCATGATCATGCGTTATTTATCAGTTTTGCTCCGGCGAATGCGCCTAAAATTGCGGTTGCGGTTGTGGTCGAAAACGGCGGGCATGGCGGAACAACCGCCGCGCCAATGGCAGCAAAAGTGATTGCCGAATATTTAGCTCAGGATGCTAATCATGAAAATGGAACACCGTAGAGAACATTTTTATCCGCCTTCTTTAATTGGTCAATTATTACGCAAATTGCATATAGATATTGGTTTATTTATTTTTCTAATGCTGATTTGTTTATTGAGCTTTATTATTTTATATAGCGCGAGTAATCAAGATATTGCCACTTTAGAAAAACAAGCGGTGCGTAGTATTATGGCAATTGGTTTAATGATTGTTTTAGCGCATGTTAATCCGTACCAATTACAAAGATATTCGGTAGGATTATATGGCGTAGGTGTTTTAATGTTATTTGCGGTATTAGTTTTAGGTCGAGTCGCTTTAGGGGCGCAACGTTGGTTAGATTTGGGATTTTTTCGCTTTCAACCTTCAGAAATGCTTAAAATTACTACACCGATGATGATTGCTTGGTATTTAGCGGAACATCCATTTCCATTAAAATGGCAACAATTATTAATTGCGATTGGTTTAATTTTATTACCGACTTTATTAATTGCGGTACAGCCAGATTTAGGCACTTCTATTTTAGTCGCCAGCTCCGGATTTGCGGTTTTATTTTTTGCTGGATTATCATGGAGACTTATGGGTTATAGTGCATTAGCAATTACCGCTTTTTTACCGATATTATGGCAATTAATGCACGATTATCAACGCGCAAGAGTGATTACTTTATTTAATCCAGAAGCCGATCCAATGGGACGAGGTTATCATATTATTCAATCGAAAATTGCGATTGGTTCTGGCGGATTATATGGTAAAGGGTGGTTAGGAAGCACTCAAGCTAAATTAGATTATTTACCCGAAAGTTCTACCGATTTTATTTTTGCGGTATTTGCCGAAGAATTCGGATTAATTGGTTGTTTAGGATTAATTATTTTATATTTCTTAATTATTTGTCGCTGTTTATATATTACGTTAGAAGCCCAAGAACCTTATAGTCGTTTATTAGCGGGAAGTTTATCTTTTGCATTTTTTGTTTATGTATTTGTTAATATTGGAATGGTGATTGGCATTTTACCGGTTGTTGGTGTACCTTTACCGTTAATTAGTTATGGTGGAACTTCAATGGTGACGTTATTAGCCAGTTTTGGCATTTTAATGTCTATTCATACTCATAAAAAATTATTACCACATTAAATTATGTTTTTTTCTAAAAGATTTTTAATTTTATTATTCATAACTATTACTCATTTCAATAGCTCGGTATCTGCAATTGAAATCACTCCAGAAATGCAACAATTTATTCAAAAAATGGTGGATAAATATCATTTTAAACCTGAATTTTTACAATATTCTTTTGAACAAGCTAAATTCAGAAATGATATTTTAAAAATTATGAATCGCCCCATTGAAGGAGGTCATACGCCTTGGTATGTTTATCGAAAAATGTTTTTAACTGAGGCTAGAATTCAAGCTGGAGTTCATTTTTGGCAAGCGAATGAAAACGTATTAACTGCGATATCGGCTAAATATGCGATTCCACCGCAAATTATCGTTGCTATTATTGGAGCAGAAACTTTTTATGGACGTGATATGGGTAAATTTCGCGTCTTAGATTCATTAATTACTTTAGCTTTTCATTATCCCCGTCGCAGCGAATTCTTTACTAATGAATTAGAACAATTCTTTTTATTATGTCAACAAGAATCTTTATCGCCATTAATCCCTAAAGGCTCCTATACTGGGGCAATGGGATTAGGACAATTTATGCCCAGTAGTTTTATGAATTACGCGATTGATTTTGATCAAGATCAAAAACGTAATTTATGGAATTCAAATGATGCGATTGCGAGTGTGGGTTATTATTTAAATCAATATGGTTGGCATTCAGGTGAAGAAATTGCTTATCCTACCATTGTTGAAGAAGGTTATTCATTGCCTGAAATTACCGAAGGTTTGGCTTTAGACAGTAGTGTAGGACAATTAAAAACATTACATATGACAATACCAGAAAAAGCTGATTTAAATTACGCCGCTAAATTATTACGTTTTGAACAACCTGATGCTGAAGAATTTTGGATCGTATTAAATAATTTTTATGTGATTACCCGTTATAATCACAGTTCTTTATATGCAATGGCAGTATATCAATTAAGTAATGAAATTTTATTACGCCGATTTGCTCACTAATTTTGTTAAGATTTAAAGCTAACATTTCTAATTAATTTTCAATTGAGTTTATTATGTTAAAAAAAATCCTTTTATCAATAGCGACGTTATCCTTAACCGCTTGCGGCACTTTATGGAAAACCACTTTGCCCACTCAAACCGCTTTGGATCAAATATTGCTGTCGACGGCTGCTGATCGGGCAGCCAATTTTACTCATACCCAACCGCCGGCTGTTAATGCTTTAACCTTAGATGCCAGTTTGGGTAAAACTTTCATTGATACCAAAACGCTGAAATCTGAGGAAAAAAATCCGCGTTACGACGAATTGTATGCGTTACACGCTGTGCGCAGTCATTTTTTAGATGCGGGGGTGACCTTAGTTGATGAGAGTAATCAAGCAGATACGATTGTGGAAGTGTCGCGCGGCGCATTATCAGTAGATACCAATACGACCTTAGTCGGTATTCCAGCGATGGGATTACCCATTCCCTTAGCCGGAAAATTAGATATTCCTGAAATTCCATTATATAAAAAAACCAGTAATCGAGGTTTAGCGAAATTAGGCATTAATATTCGTGATGCAAAAACCGGAAAAAGCAAACAGCATTCATTTTTCAGTGTTGGTACAGCGAATTTTGATTCTTGGGAAATTTTATTGTTTTTCAAATTTATTGATAATGATTTAAATTTACCCAAAGAATATGATAGTTTGAGTGATAAATAAACGGTAGTTTCGAAATCTAAATGATAGCGGTTGGTTATCAATGCTGATAAATCAAGCTGTATAAAATTTTTATCACTGAGATTGCAGAACTACCAGAAGGCGGATATACCGCCTTTTAAAAATATTGAATAACAAAACTGCTTTTGCGACAGGGGTTTCCTATTTTGGATACAATTGTCCGCGTATATCACCAAAATACGTCTGTCCTGTTGTATGCAAGTTAAAATACAATCCTCCTTGTCTAGCGAGAGCAGCCATTCCGGCAATCGTAGAAACCTTGAGCGGAGTTGTACTTCCTAGCGATGGGTCGGGAATAATGCAGCCTCTGCTCAGAACGCCGGTCAAAGAACCCGCGCCTGATGCAGTATTTTGAACAATAGCCGCATCACCAATCACAACCGACAAAATGCCATCATCACTAATATCCTGCTGAACTTTTTCGATACTTCCCTTGACGAGAGCAAAATCCACCAGAATTGGCCCCAAAATACCCGGTACACCGCAGTGCAAGTGGAACATATTAATATTTGTTAGTGGAACACTGCCAAGTTCAATCTTGACATCAATATAGGCTTTGCTTAAATCTTTACTAAACCGTATGAGTCCATTGCCACGGTGTCCGTCTGCAACCCGCTGCGCTCTCGTCATCGAAGGGGTTGTTGATTTGAAAGCAGAGTCAGTATTAGCGGGTGTGGCACTTTCTTCATCGGCTTCCTGCCAAGGACTGGGATAAGCTTCAAACTGTTGACCTATGGCTGCTCCTTTGGTTGTATCAAGAACAGGAACGGAAAAAGCAGACGTACAAGGCAATAAAGCAATTAACGACATTAAATGTAATGCTTTCATGGTGGAATCTCCTAAATTGATGTGTGAGTCAAAAAAATAGACCTGCTTTTTATAAGCTTTTCAAATATTCGATCAAAGCGGTTTTTTCCTGCGCAGTAAAACCAGTTCCATATTCATGTCCACAACGGCTGTTGCCAGAATTTCTCTTAGTGCAATCAGTGGTGTTTAAGGTGTAATTAAACTTGGTTTGGGTGGTTGCTAATCCCACTTTGACAATATCGTAAGCTGTTCCGACTTTAAAACTCACCGGACGATTCGCCGCCGGTTGTAGCAAATCGGCTAACGTTGGCACTGAACCATTGTGCAAATAAGGCGCGACTGCCCAAATGCCTTTTAAAACCCGAGATTCATATGGATAAGACGGCGTAGTGCTGGTGCTGGTACTAGAACTGCTGGTGGTTTTTAACTCACTTAATGCGCCAAAGCCATTCCACTCTTTTTCAACTAAACTAACCGCTAAACCCAAATCAAGGTTCGGTTGTGTCAATATCGCATTGCCTGTTGATGTATCAACTATTGGCGTAACGTAATGCTGTATGATCGAACCTAAACCAGCAGTGCCTAACACCTTAATTGCCTTATCAACCGCTTTAATCGGCTCATCATTAGGGAAAATTTTAGCGTTTTCCATCACACCGGTTTTCACTTCAGAACTTAACAAGCCAATTTCTCTGGAATCTGTACCGACATCAACAATCGGAGTTGCCCAAGTTGGATTGCCAAAAGCACGGCTTTCTCCGGTTTTAATCGCGTGACAATCGGCACAACTTTTATTTTCTTCGTTAGGATCAGGCTTATTAAAAACTAATTCGCCCGCAGATACTAAAGTTGAGTTTAATGTCCAAGGCCATTTAGGCGCGGATAATTTCATAATTAAATCTTCTTGCTCATTTAACCCCGCAAAATTTGCTGAATTCTCTCCAATGTAATCCATTCCAAATAATTTAGTGGCATCTTTTTTAGGATAAAATTGAGCAAATACACCGATCACTTCACCTAAATTGCGAGACAATCCTAACAAACGACTACCATTCGGTGAAAACCCCGGCCATTGCGTATAATCCTGAATCGGTGCATCCCATAAAAATGGATAACGCACCGGTGCGTCAGCGAGTTTGATATTTTCCGGAATCATATGATTAGCTGCTGTGCCAATATCTAAACCAGCCAGTCGATTGAAAATCATTGACACCGCATCCAAACGTCCAATCCCCCAAGGTGATTGCGTTGGCAACGCTCTACTGACTAAAGTGTGATAAGGCAAAAACCAATTTTTAACCCTAATTCGTAAGGCTTCTTCTTCAGGTTTTAACGGTAAATGTCCTAATACGCTGGTCGCAAATTTTGTAAAAGCCGTAGTGTCAGTCAAAACGGTATTGACTGCTTTATCAAGTCCCAACATAAACCCTTGAAAATCATTGATAGCAGGGCCACCGTCGATTCGATAGGAAACCCCCGCAACATCAATTTGCCGTGTGTGACAAGCCGAACAGGTTACGCCAATTATCTTATCGCCATTTTTTTCAACAGCAACACTAAAACCAATCGGTATATTAGGGGTTTTGGGATTTGGCAAATAGCCATAGCGGGTTAAATTGCTTGCCATAAACGGTTGACCATTGCTTTGTTTTAAAGCTTGCATCCATTTCAACGGCATTATTCGTGAGCCTTGATCTTGCACATAATACTTTTGTCGTGTTTGTTCAGTCCATTTCGTCCCTTGGTTAGTCATCACAACGGCTCCTGCCAACGAAGGTATTAATCCTGTAATAACGAACATGGCAATCGCGATATTGTTATCTTTTTTCATTTTACTCTCCAATGAATGGTATTTATTCGTAAAAAATTGTCTGTACCTATGAATTTAGGATTTTTGCTAAAAATCTGAATAAGCTGTAATTCTGGCCGAGCAAAGTTCAAACTCTCCCGCCTGTTTCGTGTTCGCCAACAATTGCACCGGAAATTCGCTTAATTTTGCCGTTATATTCCAATGCAGTAAAATAACTGCCTTCGCGCGTAGCGTAATTAAATCGGCAATCTGAATAAATCGTAAATTGCTTTGATTTACGGTTTGATCGCGCTAACTAACGCATTGACTTGTTCACGATGTGATAATTGAATTGCAGAAAAACCAACTTGTTTTAATTCCTCTAAGGCGACCTGTTCTCGCATTAAATGATGTGCGGATTCATCAGCAAATAAATGTAATGTCCATTGTTCTAATAAATCCAAACGTTGTTGCGCAATAAAGACTTTAAAATAGCCAGCCAATTCTTGTTGCACACAAGTTGTATGTGCTGCGCTATCATTTAAAGCGTATCGATCGCCATTAATAAATTGTCCGCCTGATTTTAATACGCGAAAAATTTCTTTAATCACTTGAGCGCGATAATTCAATTCAAAATTGTGTAAGGTATAAGCAGTCGCAATTATATCTATACTAGCTGTAGCGATTTGTTTCAAAGCAGACAACGCATCATTCATTACAAAAGCTAAACGTTGCTGTTCAATCCAAATTTGTAAACGAAGTTTTGCTTGATTTTGCATCGCTGGCGCATTGTCGATACTCAAAATAGTGGCTTGTTGCGTAGCTAATAATATTGCCAAAGTGGTAATTCCTGTTCCTCCACCCAATTCAACAATTTGTAAATTGCCGAATGGGTGGCGACTATACTCAGCCACTGCGTTGCCCACTAACTGACTCATTTTTGCTGCGAGCGGGCAAATTTCAATTAAACTGTGATATTCCTGTCCCAAAATCCCAGCAAATACATTATCAGTTGATAATTGTTGATGAGTGGTAATCAAGGTTGTCCGTCCCAATTCAAAAAATTTTTTAATAATTGTAAGCCTACAGTTTGACTTTTTTCCGGATGAAATTGCACCGCGAAAATATTTTCTTTCATTAAAGCACAAGCAAATGAATTAGGATATTCTGAAATTGCAGCAATTAATTGCGTATTATTAGGTTGGGCAAAATAACTATGCACAAAATAAAAACGACTATTTTGTGGAATGTCTTTCCATAAGGGATGCGGCATTTGTTGGACTTGATTCCAGCCCATATGTGGCACTTTTAATAAAACATTATGATGATCAATTAATGGTTTTGCAAAACTGATGACATGGCCAGGCAATATATTTAAACAATCGACGTGATTATTTTCTTCACTATCAGTCAATAAAGCCTGCATTCCCAAACAAATTCCCAATAATGGTTTTTGAGTAGCTATTTCTTTAATAACATTATCTAAACCGCTGGTTTTTAGCGCGTGCATACAATCACGAATCGCGCCAACACCAGGAAAGACAATTCGGTCGGCATTATTAATTAATTGCGGATTAGAAGTAATTTGAATGTCGATATTGCTATCGGCAACGTGTTGAAGGGCTTTAGAAATTGAATGGAGATTGCCCATTCCGTAATCAATAATAGCAATTGTGGACATAGAACTAATCAAGAATAGTTAGGATATTTGTTCGGCACTTTCTAATAAATCAATTAAGCTAAGTGTGCGATGCGGTCCAAGATAATCAGCAACGAATAAACCTTGTCTGTCTTGGAATTGAAATTTTGAACGAGCGGTTCCTTTTCTACGAGCAGATTTTTTATTAGGTAATATACGCAAACAAAAGAAATTTAATTGCGTTGTAATATTATAGTGTGTTTTTAAAATAGAAAAAAGATAAGCGATAAAATTTCGTCCACTTTTTAACTGAGGAATATAATCTAAATTTTTATTGGATTTTAATTCAAAAAGAAAAATATAGATTTTATCATCAATAAAAGTAATTAAAGTTCCATCATTTTTACTGCAAATACTAGGTACAGATGCGTTTAAAAATGAAAAAATAGTATCTCCTTCGCCTTTTTTTCTTTTTACATCCATTGAAAAAGCAAAAATAGTAAAATTTTCTTTTCTAAGAGTAAACTTCTTGCAAGTTGCTTTTGAATCAGTTTCAATAATTGAAAGAATACCATTTTCTTGTTGTAAATGTAATTTACTGCAAACTATAGTATTTAATGTTGCAATGATTTCTTTACTCATCTGTTAAATCGCTTTTCATTGTGTAATAAATATCATCAGACGCTTCATTGAGTTTATTAATTACATCATCAAATGTTTTTGCAATAATTCCCTCATCTTCATCTAACAGTATTTCAGAGACTTTTTTATCTTCAAATAAATAAGCAGAAACTTGTTTTTCGCCATTTAATAATTCATTATCTTGATAGCCATATTTTTTTTGTAATTCTTTTGCACCGACAAAATCTTTTTTGAGCATAATCAGAGTATTTAATTCTCGCACAAAATAATCACTATGCGTACTGATAATGACTTTTAAACCGGCATTGACTAATTGCGCTAACAAACGCGCAACTTGGCGTTGATTGTCAGGATGCAAATTGAGTTCCGGTTCGTCAATCATTAAACAATCATCTTTTTCGGCAACATATTCCAAATAAAACCATAAACCGAATA
>JBEEJU010000014.1:0-3179 GCA_041169045.1 Pseudomonadota bacterium | reverse complement strand
AAACTGAATAAACTAATACTTAAAAACACCGCTAATAACAGCGAACCAATAAAGATCATTTCACGAATACCTAGAAATGATTTACGATTAATCTTCACTGCCATATTTAAGAGACTTTTTCAAAAATAAGCTAAATAAAAATAAGATTATATTATAAATGAAAAAATACCCTTAGATAAAAAATACAAAAATTAAAACTGCTAAACACCACTAGTTTTAAAAATTTGGATTTATTTAAATGATTTGAATCGAGCTGAATAACCAACGCAATTTACCGAAGCAGATTGCGTTGATATGATGTTAAGACGTGATTTCGCTGCGTTTACGAGATTTATCTACTCGTTCGCGTAGTTCTTTTCCCGGTTTAAAGTGTGGCACATGCTTAGAGGCTAATGCGACTGAACCACCTGTTTTTGGATTACGCCCCATCCTTGGCGGACGATAATGTAATGAAAAACTGCCAAACCCTCTAATTTCAATCCGCTCACCACTAGCCAGGGAATAACTCATTTGTTCAATAATTAATTTAACCACTTGCTCCACATCTTTAAGAGCCAAATGAGGTTGTTGCTTTGCCAGTACTTCAACTAATTCTGACTTTGTCACTTTACTAATCCTGTAAAAAAAATAAAGCCTAAAATGACACTTTTTGATTTTAAAAAGCGGTTAATTTCAAGAAACTTTTGTACCCAAAACAATGGCTAGATTATTTATTTAAACAACCTAGCCAATGATTAAATACGATCACTAAAAAACTTCAATGTCTTTTAGTGTTGAAAAAAGAGTCTTATTTTTCCATTTGTCTTTGTTTGAAGATATCGCCTAAAGTTGGTGTACCAGAGCTTTGTTTAGCATAATCTTTGATTGCACTAGACTCTTCGTCTTGGTCTTTAGCTTTAATTGACAAGGAGATAGATTTACTTTTCTTATCCACACCCACAAATTTGCAGGAAACCGCATCGCCTTCTTTTAATAAAGTTCTGGCATCCTCAACGCGATCGCGTTGAATTTCGGAGGCGCGTAAATAACCTTCAACATTATCCGCTAAAGTAATCACCGCACCTTTTGCATCCACTTCTTTGACAACGCCCTTCACCACGCCGCCTTTTTCATGAGCTGCAACATATGCTTGGAATGGGTCTTGTGCTAACTGTTTGACTCCTAAGGAAATTCGTTCGCGCTCCGGATCAACCGCTAAAATCACCGTTTCAACTTCATCGCCTTTTTTGTATTCACGGATAGCTTCTTCATCATTTTCATTCCAAGAAATATCGGACATATGAACTAAACCATCAATGCCACCTTCTAAGCCAATGAAAATACCAAAGTCGGTAATCGATTTGATTTTGCCAACGATTTTATCGCCTTTGTTATGAGTAGCCGCAAATTCATCCCAAGGATTAGAACGACATTGTTTCATGCCTAAAGAAATCCGACGACGTTCTTCATCAATTTCCAGTACCATCACTTCGACTTCATCACCCAATTGAACGACTTTAGCCGGATTAACGTTTTTGTTCGTCCAATCCATTTCAGAAACGTGAACTAAGCCCTCAACGCCTTGTTCAATTTCAACAAAACAACCGTAATCAGTTAAGTTATTGACTTTACCAAACACACGAGTTCCGGCTGGATAACGGCGGGCAATATTTTGCCAAGGGTCTTCACCCATTTGTTTCATGCCTAAAGAAACGCGATTTTTTTCTTTGTCAAATTTCAAAACTTTGACTTGAATTTCTTGACCAATTTCTACACATTCAGAAGGATGACGCACACGTCTCCAAGCCATGTCGGTGATGTGTAACAAACCGTCGATTCCGCCTAGATCAATGAACGCACCATAATCGGTTAAATTTTTAACAATACCGGTTACGATCGAACCATCTTGTAAAGTTTTCATTAATTCATCACGCTCAACGCTGTATTCTTTTTCGACGACTGCTCGACGCGATAACACAACATTGTTACGTTTTTGATCAATTTTAATGACTTTGAACTCTAAATCACGATTTTCTAAAAAGCTGGTGTCGCGTACAGGACGGACATCCACTAACGATCCGGGTAAAAAGGCGCGTAATGCGCCAACAGCAACAATAAATCCACCGCGAACTTTACCCGTAATTCGACCGACAATGGTTGAACCCGTTTCAAAGGCTTGTTCCAATTCAGACCATGCTTTGTTTTTCTTAGCTTTATCACGGGAAAGCAAGGTAGAGCCTAAACCGTCTTCAAACAAATCCAAAGCGACTTCAATTTCGTCGCCTATATTGACTTCTAAATCCCCGTCTGCATTTAGAAATTGCCATTTTGGAATGACGCCTTCAGATTTAGATTGAGTACTGACAATAATCATATCGTTTTCAATATCAATTACCGTACCCATTAAAATCGCTCCAGGACGCATTTCGATCTGGGCTAAACTTTCTTCAAATAATTTCGCAAAGCTTTCGCTCATTGTATTCTTTCCCAATCCTGTTGAATCAACAGGTTTTATTTATCAAAGTTAAAAAAAGTTACTTAAAAGGAGTAACCATCAATTAATCCTTAACGGATCAGTTTCAAAACCGCCTCAATTACCGCTGCAATCGGCAAATTAGAGGAATCAAGATATACTGCTTGATCTGCTTGCATTAAGGGTGCAATATCGCGCTCACGGTCGCGGCGATCACGAAGTTCAATCTCGTGGGTTATCCGATCAAGATTAGCATTGATTCCTTTTTTAATCAACTGTTTATAGCGTCGATTAGCGCGTTCTGCGACAGAGGCGGTTAAAAACACTTTATAACAGGCTTGTGGAAACACCACTGTTCCCATATCTCTACCGTCTGCAACTAAACCCGGAGATTGTTTAAAATCGCGTTGTTTTTGCAATAACATTTGTCTAATTTGTGGATAAGCGGCAATAATCGAAGCCGCATTCGCTGTATTTTCGCTGATTAATTGTTGAGTAATTTCGATTTGATCGAGATAAATTTGTAACTCATCATTTGCTACAAAAGTTAAATTCAAATTCATCGCCAATTCTGCAATTGACGATACATCAGTTAATTCAATTGAATGGCTGATCACCGAATAAGCTAAAGCGCGATAAATTGAACCACTGTCTAAATAATGCCAGCCTAATTCACGAGCAATGGCGCGACTGACAGTGCCTTTTCCTGCACCACTGGGTCCATCAA
>JBEEJU010000013.1:0-32341 GCA_041169045.1 Pseudomonadota bacterium | reverse complement strand
TGAACTATTGGATTTTTTATCGTTATGAATAACTAAATCACTACTATCTTTTACGTTAATATAATGCTTGTCTTTATAATAAGTTTCATTCAAGAAATAAATTAAGTTAGTCTTGTAAAACTCTTCTTTTTTATTGTCTTCAATTGCGCTTAATAATTTAGTAGCCTGAATTTTAAAATTGTCAATCTCTGCTCTGGATATATTAGATTTTAAATAGGCATATTTTAAGGATTTTCTTAAATCATTTTCACTTTGCTTGCTTTTTTTCGTAGCCATCTTTTTTAGACTAAAAAGATTAATTTTTTTTGCTAAAATTAAATACTGTCCGAATTTTTTGTATTAAACTTTGGCTTTTAGTGTGAATAAAAATTTTAATTTTCTGCCAACGATTAAGTAATTTCACCACAATATCTTCACTATTGTTATTCACCATTTGATTCATAGTGCGTTGATAATCGACTTTCCATTCATCAGTTTCAGGAGAGCGAATTAAATAAGTGATTAATAATAATCGAACTGAAGCAATTGCAGTCGTTAATATAGTTTCAACTTCTGCTTGATCATAATAGATTTGAATTTTAGCAATTTGAATATTAATATTGCATAAATTCTGTTGGGCTAATTGTAAATTTTGGCGACAAGAAAGATGTAAAATAGGCAATCGATTAACGCTTTCTTTTTCGATATGAGCCTGATTCGCTTCTGAAATTGCGCTCCAGAAATTAATCGTAACTTCTCTAGGATAACTGGATTGATGACAAGCGGTAAGTAAAGCAATAAAAACTAACCCAACGATTAACATTGGGTTAATTTTGAGCGATTGCCAATGATTAATCATCACCGCCAAATACGCCTAAAATTTGTAATAAACTTAAAAATAAGTTATACAAAGAGACATATAATGAAACGGTTGCTAAAATGTAATTGGTTTCGCCGCCATGAATAATCTCGCTGGTTTGATATAAAATCATTCCTGACATTAATAAAATAAACATTGCGGATACGGCTAATGATAATCCCGGAATACTGAAAATCATCGCGCCAATACTAGCTAAAAAGCCAACTAAAATGCCTACCATTAAAAATCCAGCCATAAAACTGAAATC
Organism: Pseudomonadota bacterium; assembly: GCA_041169045.1. Lineage (GTDB taxonomy): Bacteria > Pseudomonadota > Gammaproteobacteria > Methylococcales > Methylomonadaceae > CAIQWF01. The sequence goes on along the minus strand of JBEEJU010000013.1, from coordinate 31,235 downwards.
TTTACGGCTAATTAACGCATACATCGATAAACCGACAAAGATAATCCCAGTTCCTGATAAAGCCAGCATGATTAATTGTGAACCATTGCTAAATACTTTTAAATAAAGATTAACCAATGGGCCTAAAGTTAATCCCATAAAACCGGTTAATGCAAAAACAAAGACTAAGCCTAAAGCTCTATGACTATAAAGATGCGTTAAATACAATAAAGCAAAATAACCGATTAAGGTGATAATACTACCAAAACTAGGTAGATTAAAATACATCGCTAATCCAGCCATAAATCCACTAAATAATAAAGTCATAGCTAATAATAAATAAGTATTACGCAATACTTTATGTGTGGCTAATAAAGAACTGGTAGCAGTTCTTTGTGTTATATCGTACATGATTGTTTCTCCTATTATTAATTAAAACAAAAATTAATTTTAAATTTCAGTGTATAACCACATTTCATATAAACTGAATAAAATTTGTACCATCATAGCAATTCCCATTAATACTCCGCTGATAATAACAACATATGCAAAATCAGCAATCGTTTTGGTAATAAACCAAGAAAATACATCTAATAACATCGCGACAAATGGCATCAAAATAATAATTCGTTTTACATAAACATTGACTCTACAGCGTAAAAAGATTTTACCGGTAAAAAATAAAATAAAGGCAATACCAAATAAATGAATATGTGAAATCCGAATTAAAGTGGGAATACTCGCGCCACCAGAATGCGCAACTTCCGCTACTCCATCATATCGCGTTAAATTCGGCAAAGAAGGATTAATTGACGGATTATGACAAATAATACAATCTCGATTTAAAATCGGCGCAATTTTTTGTTGATATTCTGGCTCGTTTGCCCCTTCCGCAATCCATTTTAAAATCACATCAGCATCAGATTTGTATTTTAAATTAGGTGCCATAATTCCTTTAATTGCCGTACCTAAACGGGTTTGTTCATTTGAACCATGATAACTGATAATAATATCTTGTACCGATAATCCGGCTTTACCATCAAAACCTTGATGAGTATAATATAAATTCGCTAAAGCTGCCAAATAACCTAAGCCAATGGTTAATAAAAATACCGTATTTAATAAGCGTTCACTGATCGATAATCGATATAAAGGTTCAGAAAATTCTTTCATAATAAAAGGTGAAATTCAATTTTAAATACGATGTAAAGGTTCTAAAATGGAATCTGAAATGGGTTTTGGTTGAGTTTTGGGTCGTAATTGTTGCTGTTGTTGAAAAGCTGACCATAATTTACGTCCTTCCCAAGCAGCTTTGTGACGACTATATAAATTTTGATCCAGTCGTAAAATTTCTTGTGATAATGCGGATTCACAATGCGTCGCTAACGCCCCTAAACTTTGAACTTGATAATCAATTTTTGCCCATTCTAATAACGCTTGTTTAACTAATAGTGGTTGATTTTGTTCACAAGCCTGTTTGAGTAATTGAGGATTAAAAGTCACAATCGTTTCTTGATGAATATTGACTAATTCGTTGGGCGAACGCCGCGATTTTAGCCATAAAATCATCGTTATTATCCAAGCCAGCGCAAACGTCGCGGTTAATAGTTGCCATATCAAATATTCACGATGATTAACCACCGGTTGCACTGCTAAAGGTTTGCTAATAACGCGCCGCTGAGTAGTTAAGGGTAGAGAGGCAGAAGGTGGTGTAACTGTACGATTGGTTACGCTACCCGCCACTGTTAATTTCACTGCGGGCAAAGCCGCGATTTCAGTTTGTTGAGTCCGCAAATTAAACCAACGAATTTCAATCGGAGCCAATACATATTGCCCGGGTTTAGCCGGAATAAACGCAATTTTTTCTTCTCGAGTGGCAATAATTCCTTGAGAGTTTTTTTGCTCATCTAAACGCGGTTGATCGGGATAACTTTTCAGTCCTTCACCTAAATTGTCATTTGAATATAAAGCGGGTAATTGACCAATACTGGTGCCTTGAGCCACTAAACTTAAAGTGCGAGTCAGAGGTTCGCCGATTTTAAGATGATTGACATCACCAGACCATTGTTGAGTCAAGGTTAATTGTTGAGCGACTAACCATTGTCCTTTAAAATTAGCGGGTTTAGGTAAAATTTCAAGGGTAATCGGTTGCGCAGACACCCGTTGAGTGCGCGTGCTACGAGTGCCAAAAAATCCGCCTAACCCGGGATCAACCGCATCGACTACCGCAGCGGTTAAGGTCAATTTTGGAAGGGTTAAGCTGCCACTTTTTTGAGGAAAAATGGCGTAATGTCTTTCCGTCACAGCGTAATGTATCCCTTTGATTTCGGTATCAAAATTTTTATCTTCGCCCAATTTGGTCACCACTGCATCAGTGAGTTCAGGGTCTTTCAAACTCGCTTCAGCAATTTGCACTCGTCGATAAAATTTGACGGTGTAAATAATTTGTCCTTGCACATAACTGCGTAAAGTTTTGACATCGACTTCAGCGGTCAACAATAACTCAGGATCAGGCTCAACAGCACTATTCGTATCTGAACTTGTTGGACTATCGCTAACGATTACGCTGAGTGCTGGACTGGTTTCAGAACCAAAATGAATCGGTGGAATTTGAACTTTACCGCTTTGTTTCGCCATTACATTGAAAATCCATTGCACATTTAATTGCGATACCCCATTAACCCAACTGGAATTGTGGGTTTGATTGGTGTTAATAATGTCAAATTTTTCTGCTAAAGGCGCGAAATCAGGTTCACCATCAGGGTCTTCAGTGGTGGTAAAAGTGATTTGAAACGACTCATTGGCGCGAATCACACTACGATCGACTTCAACTTTTATCGGCGCGGCCATTGCCAGTAAAGGCAGTAAATTGAGTAAAAATAATAAAGAAGTTAATTTCATTGCTACTTACCAATCCTGATCACTAGGTTCTGAAGATTCACGTTGACTGTACTGATACCTAAATTTACGGCGTAATAATCCTGAAGGATCATCCGGAATGCGACTTAACCATTGTTGATTGGCTTGACGTTTTTCATCAGTTGCCATGGCTTCGGCGACCGCCTGAGCAGATTTGGCAGGTTGAGATTTTGTCGCCGGAGTTGAATTGGATTTTGCAGTAGCCATCGAATTTTTTTCAGTTCCAGATGGAGTTTTTGTCGTTGTAGAAGCGTTATTTGCTGCTGAAGATTGAGGTTTTGAGTCAGTATTTGACTGAGTCTGGGAATGATTTTGCGCTTGAGTTGCTGAAGCATTTTCTGATTTAGAGGCAGAACGATCTGCCGATTTACCCTGAGAATTTGGTTTGTCGGACTTCTTGGACTGCGAAGACTGATTATTTTTAGAAGACTCTGAAGAAGATTGTTGTTTTTGTTGTTGCAACTGTTTTGCGACTAAGGCTTGATTATAACGCGCATCTTCAGCCAATTTTGCATCCGGTTGATGATTTAACGCTTGCTGATAAGCTTTTAGAGCTGCTTCAAATTGTCCGGTTTTCGCCAACACATTCCCTTGATTATAAAAGCCTAATGCGGTGCTTGGAGTAGATAATTGTTTTGCATCAGTTTGTGTAGATTTATATAAAGCCGCCGCTTTCCATTCAGGATTATCAAATAATTGTGCCGCTTTATCATAATGATGTTGATTAAAAGCTTGTTGCGCTTGTTGATTCGGCGTTTGCCATAAATCTTGCCAACTCATGGCTTCGCTACGCGAAATAAAAGGCAATTGAATCACTATCAGCCACACTAAAATTCCGCGTCTAAAACTGAATACCGCTAACGGTAAAATCAATAATACTAACCATATACCTTTATCATCCCAATGATTAATCATTAAATTAGATAATTGTTGATTTTGATCCATCATATGATTTTTTGCAAAAAAATCTAATAAATTTTGCACATCTTGATTATTATCGCTGAGTAATTGATAAAGCCCATGCGTGGATTTGGCTAATTGTTGTAATGTCGTTTCGGGTAATTTAGGCAATACAATATTGCCATTATTATCTTTTAAAAATCCACCATCAGCTAAACCAATAGGCGCGCCTTGAGTGGTTCCTACGGCTAATACGGATAATGGGTAATTCGTTATGAGCGAACTAATATTATTAATATCTTCAGTTTGTAAATCATCAGTAATTAATAAAATATGTCCTTGAGTTAAACCACTTTGTTTAAATAATTCGATGGCTTTAGTCACGGCTAATACAGGACGACTTCCCGCGCTAGGCATCATATCTGGAGTTAATGCCGATAATTGATTACGGATCGTTTCTTGATCATTAGTTAAAGGGGTGACAGCAAACGCATCTCCGGCATAAACTAATAATCCGATTTGTCCGTCTTTACGTTGGCGTAAAATATCTTCAATTTTATATTTGGCTCGAATTAAACGACTGGGTTTTATATCAGCAGCTTCCATAGAACGAGATAAATCTAAAGCGATCATTAAACCTTGATCATTACGAAATGCTGGCATCGGTAAACGTTGCCAAGTTGGTCCTGCTAATGCCAAAATTGCCAATAAAGCTGAAAGATTTAATAACCAAAAAATATTTTTACTATTCGTAATAATTTTCGGCGTTTCTAATAAATAAGGTAATAATTCAGCATCACAAATAGCTGTCCATTGTTGCTGTTGTCGCCAGCGATATTTAATCATTAATCCTTGTATAATCATCCAAGGAAATAAGGCGAATAACCATTCAGGACGAATAAAATGAAATTCATGTAAATAATTCATCTGCGGGTAGAAATAATTTGTTCTAAAGACAATATCATTAAAATAAATAAAGACAGAGTTAATGGAAAAATAAACCATTCACTGCGCGGACGAAAATAGCGTTTATCTTTTTCAACCGGTTCTAATTGATCGAGTAATTGATAAATTTTTTGTAATTCCTCAGTATTACGCGCGCGGAAATATTTTCCACCGGTTTGATCAGCAATTGCAGTTAAGGTTTTTTCATCTAAATCAGTAGAAGGATTAATTTTTCGACTGCCAAAAAAACTAGAAATCATTAATTCATCAGCACCAATTCCAATGGTATAAATTTTTAATTGATAGGTAGCCGCTAATTCAGCCGCTTTTAATGGACTGACTTCGCCAGCGGTATTCGCGCCATCGGTTAATAAAATTAAAACTCGACTATTTGAGGATTGATTTTGTAAACGTTTAATGGCTAATCCAATGGCATCTCCAATCGCGGTACTTTCTCCGGCTAAACCAATTACTGATTCTTCTAATAAAGTCATCACGGTTTTTCGATCAAAAGTTAATGGCGTTTGTAAATAAGCTTGAGTGCCAAATAAAATTAAACCGACTCGATCGCCGACACGTCGATCAATAAAATCTTTGGCAATGGCTTTAATTGCGGTTAAACGATCAACGGTTTGATTTTCTAAAATGAAATCTTGTGCCGTCATACTTTCGGATAAATCAACTGCTAACATTAAATCGCGTCCACTCATGGCTTGTTCAATTGGTTCACCTAACCATTGAGGACGGCTGCTGGCTAACACCAAACCTATCCAAGCGAAAATAGCTAACCATAATCTCCAAGGTTTTTGACTGCGAATTATACTCACTGTTTCAGCAGGAAAATCCTCCAAAAATGGAACTTTTAAACCCACTAATTGCGCAGAATGATAAGCTGGTAATAGATAACGAATAAGAAATGGCAGCGGTAATAATAAAAATAACCAAGGCCATTGAAAATGAATCATATATTTAAATGAATAATGAATTAGATTAAAATTAAGATTCGATTAAAACCACCGCTTGAACCGCAATGCCTTCTTTACGTCCTTCAAAGCCTAATTTTTCAGTGGTGGTTGCTTTAATATTAATAAAATCAATATCAATTTGTAAATCCTGAGCAATATAATTGCGCATAGTCATAATATAAGGCATCATTTTAGGAGCTTGCGCAATAATCGTTATATCGGCATTAATTAATCGAAAACCTTTTTGTTGAACTAATTGATAAACCTGAATTAATAAATGACGACTATTCGCGCCTTTAAAAGTGGGATCGGTATCTGGAAAATGTTGACCAATATCGCCTAAAGCGGCTGCGCCTAATAAAGCATCAGCTAACGCATGTAAAACCACATCGCCATCGGAATGGGCAGCTAAAGCTTTTTCGTAGGGAATGCGAACACCACCTAAAATAAAATGATCGCCTTCAGTAAAGCGATGCACGTCATAACCTTGACCAATTCTAATCATAATTGCTCCAAATAAAATTGTGCTAAACGTAAATCTTCGGTTTGAGTAATTTTAATATTACTGCTTTTGCCTTCGACAATTTTAGCGGTTAATCCCAAATATTCAATCGCACTTGCTTCATCAGTGATTTGCGATAATCCTTGAGTTTGTTTTAAAGCCAGTTTCAAAATACCATAACGAAACATTTGTGGTGTTAATGCCCGCCATATCGTTTGTCGATTTAAAGTCTTTTCGATTTGATGATTATAAACTTGTTTTAAAGTATCGTGACAAGGCAGAGCTAAAATTCCACCAATGGGTTCTTGATGTAATTCTTTAATTAATTGTTCAATTTCACTAATTGTGACACAAGGTCTAGCCGCGTCATGCACTAAAACCCAATCTAATTCAGTCACTTGCAACACTATTGAATTTAATGCAGATAATACAGAATCCGCTCGTTGTTTCCCTCCAGCCGCTGTCAAAATATCCGGATGTTTAGAAATGGTTAATGTTGCCCAATATTCATCTTCAGCCGCAATCGCCACGATTATTTTGCTAAATAATTGCGTTTTTAATAAATTTTCTAAAGTATGTTCTAAAACGGTTTTACCCAATAAAGATAAATATTGTTTAGGGCGATCGGCTTGCATACGCTGACCAATGCCAGCCGCCGGTACAATAGCATAATAATGTTCAATCATATTTTATCAATAGCAATGAATAATTTTTTTAAGAATGAGTGTTAGAAGTAGTAGTAAAAGGTAAAATAATTCGACTCAATGCCGGCAAGATAATAAAAGTGCCAATCATAATCCAGAAAATCCCTATTGTAATAATTAATCCCATACTTGCTACTCCTTGATGTGGTGAAAAAGCCAATCCAATAAAACTGGAAATAGTGGTTAATGCACCATAAAAAATCCCGCGTGCAGTGCTAGATTGATATAAATTTTGATTTTCATCAATAGAATGACGTAATTTTTCTAACATATGAATACCATTATCCACTCCCAATCCCAATAATAAAGGCAGGGCAATAATATTCGCAAAATTAATTGGTGTATGGGTTAATACAGTGCAAGCCATTGTAAATAGTCCAGATAATAATAACGGGATCATCACTAATAACATATCGATAAATTGTCGCCTTAACCACCATAATAATAAAGCAATGGTGAGAATTGCGGTAATAATTGCTTGTTGAAAAGCAGATACAACCGCTTTCATTGATTCTAAAAACATCACAGGTAAATCGGTGGTTTTATCGGATACCGATTGTACTTGGGTAATAAAAGCTGATAAATTCGCCAAATTATTTAAATCTTGTTTGGGAAATATTTGAATGCGATACCAACCTTCATTGCTTAACCAGCGTTGTTTTAAGGTGAATGGAATAGAATTAAGATCAATTTCTTCAGCATTTAATCCCATAGCTAATGGTTTTAAAGCTAAAGGCAAACCACCTAATAAACTATTTTGTAATTGCTCGATTAATTTTTGTCTATCTTGAGGTAAACGATAGTCTAATTCAATCAGTAATTGTTTAAGTTGTTGTGTTAATTGAGTAAACAATTGTTGTTGTGAAATAGAATCAGATTGAATCAATTTCTTTTCCACTGCAACTAATAATTTTTCAATCGCTTGCTGCGGATCGGTAGCTGGTTTTAAAGGCGGTAAATCGGTTAATTGTGAACCCAAAATTAAACTGGTTTCCTCAATTAAAGCCAATTTTTCAGATTGTTGTTCAGGGACTAAATCAAATAAGCTAATCGTTTTATCAACGACCGATAATTGGGCTAGTTGTTGTTGTAATTGTTTAACTTGATCGGGATGTGTTGCCAAAATACTTACTGTCATTGGCGAACTGTCTTTTGTTTCTAATAATTTTTTGAAAGCAATTACCGATTCAGCATTGGGATCACGAATATTAATCGGATTAAAATCCATTTCTAATTGAAAAACTAACACGATAGAAATAATCGCTAAAATTCCGGTGATTACGCTAATCGGTTTTGCAAAATGTAAAGGATAATAACTTATTTTTTGCAAATGATTTAATAAAACAGAATGCGAAGCCGTATTGAGTTTTTTTTGTACTGGAAATAGGGTTAATAATACCGGTAATAAAGTTAAAGTAACCGCTAAACAAATAAATAAACTACTACCCGCTAATAAGCCTAATTCAGAAATGCCGCGATAATTCGTTGGAATAAAAGCGTATAATCCAATTGCTGTGGTTGCAGCGCATAATAATAATGAGGGTGCTGTACCAATTAAACTCCGTTGAATCGCGGTGATACGAGCATTTTGTACAGATTCATCTTTATAACGTAAGCAAAAATGAATCGCATATTCTACGCCTAAACCAATATTAGAAACCATAAAAGCAATCGAAATTAAATTTAATTCTTTAACCACTGTAGCCGCAAATAATCCACAAAAAGTCATGCCAACTAATAACGTAATGGTGGTTGCTATTGTTAAACTCCAAGAACGAAAAGCAATCCATAAAATAGCAATCACTAATACTAAAGAAAATAAACTAGCATTAAAACTCCCTTGACTAACGCCTTCTAATTCATCATGTTCCAAACCAATTTCGCCGGTAATCCACACTTTTACCTTAGGCATTTCTGTAGATTGAATTTGATTAATATATTGTCGTAAATACTGAATTGGTTCACGAATTGGCATAATATCCGCATAATTAAATTTGGGGCGAACAATAATAAATTGCCTAGTCATTGTTAATGAATTATTTTGAGGACTATTGATTAATTGTTGCCATGATAGTAATGCGGGTTTTTGCTGTAATACTTGAGCTAAAGTTTGAGAAATTGCTTGAAATAAAGGCTGATTATCAATAGCTATATTTTTTTCAGCATTTTTGCTATAAGTTAAACTATCGGTTAAAATCGATAATAAACCATTTAAGCTATGATCATTCGCTAAATGTCCAATAAAAGGTTGAGCTATAGTTAAAGAATGCGTTAATTGTTGTAATTCGGTTAAATTTAAATATAACCAGCCATTTTTACGCAAAAATTCATTATCATTCGGAATATAAACTTGTTCAAAATGTTGCGAATCGGCTAGTAATTGTTGACTTAATCGTTGTGTGGCGGCAAAAGTTAATTCTGGAACTGGAGATTCTAAAACTAATAATAAAGTATTAACCTCTTGCGGAAAAGCTTTTTCAAAAATTCGCCGATTTTGTTGAAAACTGGCTTCCGGGGCAATTAATTCGGTCGTATCAGTATTAATATTTAGATGATTAATTGTATAATAAATCGCCAATATTGCTACGAATATAAATCCACTTAACCAACGAAATGGATAACTCAATAATGGACGACACCACCGCGTTAATTGTTTTTCTATCCAATTATGAATTAAAGTATTATTCATAACCAATCAGTCGTGTAATTAAGAAAGTTATTTTTTTGCATAATTTAATTAATACGGTTTTTGACCTTTAATATTGCCAGCCGGATGATAGTGACAAACCCAAACTTGTGAATTATCTGCACAAATCGCTTTGCCACAGCCAATTTCCTGCGTATTTTTCCACACCACTTGCGTATAATGTCCACAAATCGTACCGAGAGTGCAATTGCCGTTGTCAGGATGATAATCGGCTTTTTCATTGCCCCAACTGTCGGTTACGGTCGTTCCAGTTATAGATTGTATTTTTGAATTGCCATCGCTATAGGCAATCGCACTTGCCCAAAATAAATTTTCGCCCACCGTTAAATTTTGCCCGTGTTGCATTTGACAATTGCCACTGGTTTTCAATTGATCAGCCCAAACTTGCGCACTGGTGGCTAAAGTATTTGACCAAATTAAATTAGGGACTTGTACCGATTGCCGCCAACGATGATGGGCATTTAAAATATCACGTTGTTCATCAGCTGACAAAAGCGTATCCGCATTAACTGGATGAATACTCAACACCAATAAAACCAAACCAAAAATTTTTATAAACATATTATTTTTCCAATGAATTCAATAAATTAGCTAATTTATTTGCTTTATTTGGGATAACGCATTTTGCGAATGAATTGTGAATTGTGTTAAACATTTGTTACATTAAGCAATTATTATTGAATAATTAACCGATATGCACATTTCAATTGAAAGCATTAGTTATCTTGCCGCTTTTTGTACCACTTTATCTTTTTTACCTCAAGCCATTTTGACTTTACGCACCCAAGATACACGTTCTTTATCGTTAGGAATGTATAGTTTATTTACTTTGGGATTAATTTTATGGTTGATTTATGGAATCGCTAAACACGATTTAGCCTTAATTTGGGGAAATTTAATCACTTTATTATTTGCGGCTACGATTTTAATTTGTAAAATTAAATCCTTATTGCATAAAAAAGATCAGTGATATTGTTTATTATATGAAATGAATCGTTAATTATATAATTATGGATTAAAATCTATATTGATTATTTTCAAAGTTTTCAGATAAATAACTATGCGTATTGAGTAGAGACGTTGGATTGCAACGTCTCTACAATTATTCTCCTACTTTAATAAACATAAGTATCTACACATCTTTATTATATAAAAATCAATAAATTATAGTTTTTTAGCGTTTTTTCAGGTTATTGCAGGAGTGCAAACTTAAGTTTGTACTCCAATTTTCAATCTGAAAATGATAAAAATATGAACTTAATTGATTGTTTTCTAAGTTAAAAAACTTGTGTAGATAGTGATGACTTTAATAAAGAGGGAAATGCGATTATTTTTCTAAACGTTTTCTGGCTAACAATTCTGCACCAGTATATTTCACCGTGACAGTGGCATTTTTTAAATTGTGCAACATTTGCATAATCGCTTGATACCGCCATTCAAAATCTTCAATTTCAATCGGTTCGGTAATCGGATTTAAAAACTCAGGAAAACCGTAACTACCGGTTTTGCGAATAGATGGTAAAACTTCATCACAAACCCAATCTTGAAATTCCTCAGCCTGTTCAAGTTTTGAGCGCATGGTCAAACGATAAACATCGGATTCAGGAATCAGTTTTGTTTTCGCGTCAAGTTGTTGATTTATATAGTAGTCGCTTTTTACGACCTCTATATCTTTCAATAACTTAGCATATTTACAATGTGAAATAACAGCATCGCGTGTATTTGAGTAACCAAGGCATTTTGCTACGTCAACGGCTACAAAAAAAACATCTCCTATTTCAGTATTAACGATACGAATGGGTGATGATTTGAAATTAAATTCTGTGATTAAACGAGTCATATTGGCTATTCTGTGTAAATTTTAAAATAACCACCACTCAACACTTCTAAAGTTGGGTGGTAGATGTGAAAAAAGTTAGAAGTACCGTACACAGAATGCGCTTGAAAAAACGGCGAGCATAAGCTCCAATTTTCACACCCACCATAACTAGGTAAGTACAAAAACGCAGGATGCGCTGATTAAGCATTCAAATGTTTCAGGCTTCTAACCCTGACCGTCACAGTGATAGCAACGGCACGAATGAGATAATAGCAAACCGGATTTTTGTCAAAATTAAGCGGTTAAACTTTAAAGTGGTTCACTAAATTGTAAATTCTTAGTAAATATAAAAACCTGTCAAATTTATTATTCATTTGACAGGTTAAAAGCGAAACAAATTGCCTTAAAAGTACAACTTATTTATTGAAAGTTGTTCCCGCAGTTGGGGGTAATACGGGCATACTTTGTTTAGGAAATTCGCCGGTTAACGCATTTAAAAAGGAGACTATATCTGCGGTATCTGTTGCCGATAAATCTTTATTTAATTGCAATTTTGCCATTAATTTAACAGCTTGATCTAAAGTAGCCACCGAACCGTTGTGGAAATAAGGCGCGGTGAGGGCAACGTTGCGTAATAAAGGCACTTTCCAGAAGTGTTCATTTTCTTTTTTCTTAGTCACCTCAGCTAACCCTTTGTCTTTGCTGAAATGGTATTGAGCTTCAAAATAGCCATTGGCATGTACGGGAAATTTTTGGAAAACGCCATTTCCATTAAATGCGGGGGGAACGTGACAACTGGTGCAGCCTAATTCAGAGATTTTATTCATACCACGAACTTGTTGTTCAGTCAAAGCGGTTTTTTCTCCAGCGACATAACGATCATATGCACTGTTAGGAGTAATCAAGGTTCTTTCGTAAGCAGCAATCGCTTTAGTTGCATTGTCTTTGGTAATAACGTCGCCAGAACCAAACACTTTAGTAAAGGCATGTTTATAGCCCTCAATCGTTTTTAAGCGTGCAACCACATCATCCCAACTTTTCATGCCCATTTCGATAGGGTTAGTGACGGGGCCAGCCGCTTGAGCTTCTAAACTTGCAGCTCGTCCATCCCAAAATTGCATTTTATTAAAAGCCGAATTCCAAACCGTAGGCGCGCTACGTCCACCTGTCGCACCATTCACGCCCATCGCTACGGGACGATTGTCTTCGCCACCTAACATCGTGTTATGACAGGAGGCGCAAGCAACGGTTCCGGTCGAAGATAAACGCGGATCGTGATACAGCATTTTACCTAATTCGACTTTTTCAGCCGTAGTTGGATTATCCGCCGGCGCGGGAGCAGTTGTTGGTAAAGCCTCCCAAGCCATCGCTATACTGCTAGCACTGGCTAATATTATTGCAGTCACCAATGAACGAATTTTCATATAACCTCCGAAAAATTAATTATTTTTAAAATCACACTTAAAGGGTTGTTAGCCTATAAAATTGTAAGCGAAGCAATCGATTCGATAAAAGATAATTATTTTCGCGCGCAAAATAGAGTTAAGCGGGAAATACGCCGGTCGAAAGATAACGATCTCCGCGATCGCAGATAATCACTACGATAATCGCATCGGTGATTTCACGCTCAAGTTGTAACGCCGCCGCCACCGCGCCTCCAGCAGAAATTCCGGCAAAAATGCCTTCTTTCGCTGCCAATTCTCTAGTGGTTTGTTCAGCAATTGCTTGATCCATATCGATAATCCGGTCAACGCGACTAGGTTCATAAAATTTAGGTAAATAGTCTTTGGGCCAACGACGAATTCCGGGGATTTTAGACTCACCCGCAGGTTGTACGCCGATAATTTGAATTTTGGGATTTTGTTGTTTTAAATAACGTGAAGTTCCCATAATCGTGCCAGTCGTTCCCATTGCACTGACAAAATGAGTTACTTGTCCTGCGGTATCACGCCAAATTTCCGGTCCGGTCGCTTCGTAATGCGCTCTAGGATTATCAGGATTGGCAAATTGATCCAAAATGCGTCCTTGACCTTGAGCTTGTAATTCACGCGCTAAATCAATTGCACCTTCCATACCTTTGGAAGCTGGAGTCAAAATCAATTCGGCACCGTAAGCTTTCATCGAAGCGCGTCGTTCTTCAGTGGCATTATCCGGCATGATTAAAGTGAGAGCGTAGCCACGAATCGCTGCAGCCATCGCTAAGGCAATGCCGGTATTACCGCTAGTTGCTTCGATTAAGCGATCGCCGGGTTTAATTTCTCCACGCGCTTCAGCATGTTTAATCATACTGGTAGCGGGTCTATCTTTACCCGAACCTGCGGGATTATTTCCTTCTAATTTAACCAAAATGGTATTAGAACTGTTTTTAATCAACCGTTGTAATTTAACTAAGGGGGTATTTCCGACAAAAGATTCTAAAGTGGCAAGTTTCATAAACAGTAATTCTTTAAGTAAAACAAATTAAATTATCGCACAAATAAACATTACAGAAATGGCGTGCTTGATCAGAGATATTATTGGTTGAATGAGGATTGTGTTTGAGCGTAATGATTAATTTCATCCATTACCGGACATAAAGGCTGAAATTCAGGAATCGCTTGTTGTAAAATATTTCGCGCTAATTCATAATCGTATTGTCGAATTGCACGATTTAATTGTTTTAATAAAGGATTTAATTGTTCCCAAGGAATAATTTTTTCCTGAACACAACGAATTTTTTCGTGAACGGTTAAAAATACACTATCGCCAATTAATAATTCCTCATACAATTTTTCGCCGGGACGTAAACCAATATAACGAATTTCAATATCGCCATTGGGATGATTTGCATCTTTGACTTCAAAACCGCTTAAGCGAATCATTCGTTTAGCTAATTCGACAATTTTGACCGGTTCACCCATATCCAAAACAAAAACTTCTCCCCCTTCGCCTAACGCTCCAGCTTGAATCACCAATTCTGCCGCTTCAGGAATCGTCATAAAATAGCGAATAATTCTGGGATCAGTGACAGTGACTGGGCCACCGCGTGCGATTTGTTCACGAAATAAAGGCACCACCGAACCTGATGAGCCTAATACATTGCCAAATCGCACCATCGTAAAACGAGTCCGTTGATTGGATTGAGGATGTTGACTTAAAGCTTGTAAAAGCAATTCAGCGAATCGTTTAGTCGCACCCATCGTATTGGTTGGACGTACCGCTTTATCGCTAGAAATTAACACAAAAGTTTCGACTCCGCTGCGAATGGCCGCTTGTGCGAGATGTAAAGTACCAAAAATATTCGTCCAAATCGCTTCCCCCGGATTATGTTCAACTAAAGGCACATGTTTATAAGCGGCTGCATGATAAATTGTTTGGACTTTAAAATGATGACATAAACGATATAACCGCTGTTGTTGAATCACTGATCCCAAAATCGCAATTAAACGAATATGTTTATCGGCTAAACGTAATAATTGCTGATGAATGCTATACAGTTGAAATTCATTTAATTCAAATAAAATTAAATAACGCGGTTGTAAATGAATAATTTGCCGGCATAATTCTGCGCCAATTGAACCGCCAGCTCCCGTAACCATGACCACTTTATTTTGAATATTCGCTTGTAATAAAGATAATTGTGGCGGTACGCAATCTCGTCCTAATAAATCAGCAATATCGACTTCTTGAATCGCATCAAAACTGACTTTACCATTGGCAATTTCTGTAATACTCGGAACACTGCGCACATGAATGCCATAGGCTTCTAATACACGAATAATATCGCTACGACGCGCTCGGGTTGCAGAAGGAATCGCTAATAAAATATCGGTAACTTGATAACGTTCAATTAAATCCGCAAGTGCAGAAATGCCATAAATTTTTAAATGATTGATTTTATGTCGATGTAATAAACGATTATCATCAATAAAAGCCACTGCATTAAATTCGCGTCCATGAACTAATGCTGAGGCTAATTGGGCTCCTGCTTGACCTGCTCCATAAATAATTACATTTTTACGCGGAAAAGTAGGATAGTGATAATTGGGGTGCCAATTAAAATACGCCTCATTTAACCACCACCGCATTAAAAATCGACTACCAGCAATTAATAATAACATTAACATCCAATTTAATGCTGGAACGGTTTTTGGAACTTGAATATCATTAAAATGAAACATTAATGCAGCAACAATTAAAGCGTATAATGAAATCGCTTGAATCATTGTCCATAATGCATTGAGTTCGATATAACGTAAAATCGCTCTGTATAAACCAAAACGAATAAAAATCGGAATCACAATGAAGGGCGCAATCAAAAATAGCCACACAATTTGATCTTTAGGCGCGTACAATTCTCCCAATCTTAACGAAAAGGCTGACCACAAAGCTAATAAAGAAAAAGCAATATCGCCAATAATTAACAATATTGATTTTTTGTATCTAGAAAAATAAATATAGGGTGGATTCAACAAATAAATTAAAAAAGTACCAACCAAATCAATGATTCAGCTTTTAAGATTAAATAAGCTTTATTTTAACAGTGAATGCTGAAATAGATAACGCAATTATTTTGCAGAAAATCGTGTTAAATTGCTGGCATGTAAACCGCATTCTTTTTGCCCCTCTTCCCACCACCAACGTCCGCTGCGCTCATGTTGATTGGGTAAAATCGGGCGAGTACAAGGTTCACAACCAATACTGATAAAACCTTGTTGATGTAATTCATTATAAGGCACTTGATGGGCTTCAATATAATCCCACACTTGGCTGGAATTCCAGCGACATAACGGATTGAATTTTAATAATATTTTACCTTCAGTAGAAAATTTAGTATCGATTTCAACTTCGGTTAAATCTTGACGTGTATCTATACTTTGATCTTGTCGTTGACCGGTAATCCAGGCGTTTAGCGTAGCCAATTGCCGCTGTAAAGGCTCTACTTTGCGCAAATGACAACATTCTTGATGACCCTCTTTATAGAAACTGAATAAACCTTTTTCAGTAACAAATTGTTCTAACGCGCGACAATCCGGCGTTAAACAACGAATTTTTAATTGATAATGCTGTCTAACTTGTTCAATAAAACGATAAGTTTGCGGATGTAATCGTCCAGTATCTAAAGTAAAAACTTGAATATCGGGTTTTATTTTAATCGCCATATCGATTAATACAACATCTTCTGCGCCACTAAAAGAAATAGCAATATTTTCACTGTATTCTAAAGCTGTTTTTAAAATTCGTTTAGGAGATTGCTGATAAAGTTGTTGTTGTAATTGGTGAAATTCAGAGGGATTCATATCGAATTAATTTTTATTAAACTTGAGTAAAATAACGTTGTAAAAAAGTATCAAAATCTTCTTGAGTTTCGCTTTCTAATTGTTGTTGTTGTTGTAAAGATTTTTGAGCTAATTGTTGAAAATAGTGTTGTGTTTCTACCGAAAGATTTTGCGAGAAACTTGCTGCATGATGTTGAGAAATTTGTAAACTGAATTGATCTAAACAGTGTGGATTTTGAGTTAATTGAGATAATAATTGCGCCGAAGGCGTTAATTCACTATTATCCACTAATTGTTGTTGTAATTGTAAAGTTTGTTGATAATAGGGCAGAGCAGATTGACTATCTAAAAGTTCAGCTAAAGGTTGTAATTGTTCGAGAATTAAATTTGCCCATGATTTCAAAGACATAGACTCGCCATTACGGATTAAATTTAAATCAGGTTGTCGCCCATAATTAGCGACAGCGAGTTGATTGAGATTATTAATTTGTTGTTCATTATCGTTTTGTAAAGGACTGTCTTCTAATAAACAACCTAATAAAAATAATTCGATAAAGCGCGCGGTTGATTCGTGTATGCCAATTGGACTCGAAATATCTAAATCTAATGAGCGAATTTCTACATATGCAACCCCGCGTTTTTTTAAAGCGAGAGTAGGTTTTTCGCCAGAATGTGTGAGTTGTTTCGGACGAATGGTATTGTAAAATTCATTTTCGATTTGTAATAAATTGGCATTTAATTGTTTATATTCACCATTAATTTTTACACCTATAGATTGATAAGGTAAATAAGGCGTATTCATTGCAGTCGTTAAACTGTGAATATAACCTTGTAAATGATTATAATTAATTTGTAATTGCGCTTGTTGGGTACTTTTATAACCAATATCGCTCATTCTTAATGAAGTGGCATAAGGTAAATATAATGAACACTGATCCAAAGAGTGAAATTGTTGCATTAATTCTGGGCGACTATGAAAAAAAGCTTTACAGACTACCGGAGAAGCTCCAAATAAATATAAAATTAACCAACCTTGTCGTTGAAAATTGCGAATCATGGCAAAATAATGATTCGCAATAAAAGATTGTAAATCAATATTCTTTTCCGAATGTTGATACAGAATTGACCATAATGTTTCTGGAATTGAATAATTAAAATGAACGCCTGCAATTGCTTGCATTGTTCGTCCATAACGAAAATCTAATCCGCGGCGATAAATATGTTTCATTTTTCCAATATTCGATGAACCATATTCCGCAATTCTGACGCTGTGATCTCCTTCAATTCCACAAGGCATACTGCAACCTAACAACCACTCGTTGGATAAATTTTGATAAACGAATTGATGAATATCCGTTAAAAAATGTAACGTTTGTTGAATATCGCTAAAAGGCGGCGTAATTAATTCAATTAAAGCTTCAGAATAATCGGTAGTAATATACGGATGCGTTAATGCTGAACCTAATGCTTTGGGATGATTAGTTTGAGCAATCTGCCCTTTTTGATCAATGCGTAAACTTTCTTTTTCGATCCCTTTTAGACCAGAAGTTAAAATAGAGTGTGCATTCGCATCGACTAAATAAGCTAATCGTTGGGCAAAAACGGGGGACAAAGCGGTCTTCATAGCAATGAAAGTAGAGTAAATTAATTAGGGATGAATTGAAGAATGAGAGGTTAATAATTTTTCTAAAATCAATTCATAAATCTCGCTGAGAATTTCAATATCTTTTAGATAAACATGTTCATCAATTTTATGAATGGTCTCATTGCGTAAACCTAATTCAATAACTTGCGCTCCAGTAGGCGCAATAAATCGTCCATCAGAAGTCCCACCGCCAGTATCGCACACCGGCTGAATACCACAAATTTGTTGAATCGCTTGAGTGGCTGCCTGAATTAATTGCCCTTTTGTGGTTAAAAAAGGTTGTCCTGATAAACGCCAATGAATTTGATAATTCAATTGCGATTGCGTTAATAAAGTTTCCACCCGTTGTTTAATTATTGATTCAGTTAATTCTGAGCTAAAACGTAAATTAAAAGTAATGTCTAATTGTCCGGGAATAACATTATCCGCTCCAGTTCCGGCATGAATATTGGAAATTTGCAAGCGAGTTGGTGGGAAAAATGCATTGCCTTGATCCCAACTTTCGGTGGTTAATTGCTGCAAAAAAGCTAAACTGCGATGAATCGGATTGTCTGCTAAATGCGGATAAGCTACATGTCCTTGAATGCCAAAAATGCGTAAATCCGCACTTAAAGAGCCACGCCTACCCACGCGAATCATATCGCCAATCTGCTGTTGACTGGAAGGCTCACCTACCAAACACCACTCAATTGGTTGTTGTCGTTGTTGTAACACTTCGACTACTTTAACAATACCATTTGTTGCCGCACCTTCTTCATCGCTGGTCAATAAAATCGCAATCGAGCCATGATGTTGTGGATAACGCTGAATAAATCGCTCAACTGCGCTGATAAAACAAGCAATTCCTCCTTTCATGTCCGCTGTTCCGCGACCATACAATTTGCCATCACGAATTGTCGGTTCAAAAGGTGGTGATTGCCAAGCCTCCACTGGACCACTAGGAACTACATCAGTATGTCCTAAAAACACAAATAAAGGTGCAGTAGTGCCGCGACGTAACCACAGATTTTGCGTATCGGCGAAATTTAAAGATTCGGCGACAAATCCTAAAGCCTGTAAGCGTTGAGCTATCATCAATTGACAACCGGCATCGTCTGGCGTGACTGAGTGGCGTTGAACTAACGATTGTAATAAAGTTAAAGTATCACTCATGATAATTGGGCATAAATAGCGGGATCAAATCCAACGATAAAACGTTGATTCATTTGTAAAATTGGACGTTTAATCAGAGTAGGATATTGCAGAAATAACTGAGTTAAACCGTTGTCGCTGAGATCACTACGTTGCGCTGGCGATAAGTTACGCCAACTGGTGCTGCGGCGATTAAGTAAAGTTTGCCACCCCACAGCGTCTGCTAAATGTTGGATCAAAGCTACGTCAATTCCCTCAACCCGATAATCATGAAAACGATAAGGAATATTCGCTTGATTCAAGCAGGTTAGAGCTTTTTTGACGGTAGAACAACGACTAATACCATATAAAATATACATCATTACAACGGTTGAGTTAATAGCTCATCTAAACTGGGCAGAGTTTTATCGGTTTTGGCACGTTGTTTATATAATTCGATGAATTCCATCAATGCTTGCTCTAAATCGTCTAAAATACTGACTTCTTCATCTCGTTCTTCAGCCGGTACTTCATCAGAAGCGAGATATTGTTTTTGTAAATCGATTTCACTGTTTAATGCCAACATTGCATAAATTAAGGCGGTATTTGATAAAGATTGACTCATGATTGGTTAATAAAATTAAGTAACAATAAATAGGTGAATATTTTGGCATAACTTGGTGAATTTGACTAGTGATTAATTGGGTTATTTTTACATGGACAATAATAATGTATTTTGGATAATAAACTAAAGGTTGATTTTAATCTAGCCTTTAAGCTGATTTTTATGTTTAGGAATTAATTTAAATAATGAATACAGATTCTGATTTATTACATCACGATAAAATTTTAATTATCGATTTCGGTTCACAATATACACAATTAATTGCACGGCGAATTCGTGAAATTGGCGTATATTGTGAAATTTATCCTTATTATTGTGCTGCTGAAACGATTATTGCTTTTGCAGCCAAAGGCATTATTTTATCCGGTGGTCCTGAATCGGTAACTGAAATGCAAACTCCGCGGGCGGCGGAAATGGTTTTTACTTTGGGCGTTCCAGTTTTAGGTATTTGTTATGGAATGCAAACCATGACCGCACAATTAGGCGGTATTGTCGAAACTTCTAGCCATCGTGAATTTGGTTATGCGCAAATTCGGGCGCGTGGACATTCTAATTTATTGAATCATATCGAAGATCATTTAAGTGATGAAGGATTTGGCTTACTCGATGTGTGGATGAGTCATGGCGATAGAGTCATTGAATTACCTCAAGGCTTTCAATTAATTGCAAGTTCTGTGGGCGCGCCGATCGCTGGAATTGCCGACGAAAAGCGGCGATTTTACGGTTTGCAATTTCATCCTGAAGTCACTCATACCAAACAAGGACAACGTATTTTAGCGCGATTTGTTCGTGAAATTTGTCACTGTCAATGTTTATGGCAAGCTTCCAATATTATCGAAGAAAGTCTGAATTTAATTCGTAAACAAGTCGGTACGGATCAAGTCATTTTAGGCTTATCTGGCGGAGTGGATTCTTCAGTGGTTGCCGCTTTATTACATCGTGCAATTGATAAACAATTAATTTGCGTATTTGTGGATACCGGTTTATTACGTTTGCATGAAGGCGATCAAGTGATGGCAATTTTTGCCCAACATTTAGGGGTGCAAGTGATTCGTGTCGATGCTGAACAGCGATTTTTATCGGCATTAATTGGCATAACTGATCCGGAACAAAAACGTAAAATCATTGGCAAATTATTTGTTGAAATTTTTGATGAACAAGCCGCACAATTAACCACCGCAAAATGGTTGGCTCAAGGCACTATTTATCCCGATGTAATTGAATCTGCTGGGGCAAAAAGTGGCAAAGCTCAAGTGATTAAATCGCATCATAATGTGGGTGGATTACCCAAAAATATGAAATTGCAATTGATTGAACCTTTGCGTGAATTATTTAAAGATGAAGTGCGGCAATTAGGATTAGAATTAGGATTGCCGGCTGAAATGATTTATCGTCACCCATTTCCTGGCCCCGGATTAGGTGTAAGAATTTTAGGTGAAGTGAATAAAACAGCCGCTGATTTATTACGTTATGCAGATGCGATTTTTATTGAAGAATTATATCGTCATCATTGGTATGAAAAAGTCAGTCAAGCTTTCGCGGTATTTCTGCCGATTAAATCGGTGGGAGTCATGGGAGATGGACGGCGATACGATTATGTGATTGCATTACGCGCGGTAGAAACGGTAGATTTTATGACTGCGCATTGGGCGCATTTACCCTATGAATTTTTGGAATTGGTTTCCAGAAGAATTATTAATGAAGTCGCTGGTATTTCTCGAGTAGTTTACGATATTTCAGGAAAGCCACCCGCAACCATTGAGTGGGAATAAATCATTTATTACAGAATAATAGGAACAATTTTATTTGTACGGAATTATGAAATGAATAGGAAAATTAATCAAGTTTTAGGTGCAATTGCAATCAGTATCATTATGTTTAATAGTTATGCAGAAGAGGTTGAAAAAAATACCGTTGTAAAATCCATACAAAGTGATTATCAAAATTGGTCTTTATTTGCGATTTCTCATCGTTTAGATAAAAAAACATTACGCGCAATTTTGGCAAATGAAATTGCTATCAAAGCGGTGAAACAACATCAGATGAATCCTTGGACAAATGGCAGTATATTAACTAAAGTAGTGTGGAAAGAAACGACTCATCCACAGTGGTCACAAGCGATTGTCCCTGGTGCTTTTGAAAAAGCGGAAGTAATGATTAAAGATGCGCAAAAATATCCAACTATGGCGGGTTGGGGATTTGGTTATTGGGAAGGTAAAAAATTGGTAATGTACGAAGAAAATAAAGCTAAAGAATGTTTTGCTTGTCATCAAATGGTAAAAGACAATGATTATGTTTTTAATGCGCCGGTTTTTCCCTAAATAAAAATAAAACGTTTTTAACATCAGTTATCAGTGTAATTCGCTAAACATTTATTATTTTTTGATTATGAATATTATTCGCGGTCTCTTTATTTTCGTTATGCTAATCAGTGCCTCATTCTTAACCGGTTGTGAAACGTTTAAAAAAATGAATTCCGATTTAGTTAATAATGAAACGCCAGATGAATATCGTCAGTGGGATGCCGCGCGTTTTTATCGAAATGCACGATTAGCATTAACCGAAGGCAATTATCCCAAAGCCATTAAATTATATGAAATGTTAGAAAGTCGTTATCCTTTTGGTGAATATGCAGCACAAACGCAATTAGATATTGCCTACGTTTATTATAAAAATGAGGATACCGAATCTGCATTAGCGGCGGCGGATCGATTTATTAAATTAAATCCGCGTAATCCTAATTTAGATTATGCGTATTATTTAAAAGGCTTGGCTTATTATAATCGTCATTTAAATTTTTTAACCCGTTTTTTACCGACAGATAGCACGCAACGTGATCCTAGTTCAGGCAAAGATGCTTATAATCAATTTGCTGAATTAGAACGCCGATTTCCACAAAGTCGTTATTTAACTGATGCTAAACAACGTATGTTGGCTTTACGCAATATTCAAGCTTTATATGAATTACATGTTGCAGAATTTTATGTAAAACGTAAAGCGTATATCGCAGCTATTAATCGAATTAATTATTTATTAAAAGATTATCCGCGCAGTTCAGCTACGCCAATTGCTTTACAATTATTAGCGGAATCTTATACTCAATTAGGGCTGAATGATTTAGCTATAGATGCACAAAAGATTTATCAATTGAATTATCCTCAAGGTCATGCACATTTAGTATTAAATGAACCGACAGTCGTGGAAAATATTTGGAATTTCATAGGCTTAGATAATTAATCGTAAATAATAATCATGCAATTTTGTTTTAGATCGATAGGGATAGTTATTTTTTTATGGATAATAGGTTGTACCCCAAATCGTCCCAAATATTATCCTGTCGAGTCTAAAATAGATAAGCCTAATTTATCAACAGAATCGCTACAATCTGCTCCACCGATTATCCGAAAATATCCTGCTGATTTACCGCCAACTTTACAAAAAAAACCTGCTTTAAATCCAGCGATTATTGCTTTATTAAATGAAGCGGATATTCAGAGTCGTAGTGGAGATTTAAATTCAGCAGCGGTTTTATTAGAACGAGCATTAAGAATTCAACCGCGTAATGCAGAATTAACGTTTAAATTAGCTGAATTGCGATTAAAACAATCTCAACCGAAATTAGCCCAAGATTTATTAAATAAAGCGATTTTTTTAGCCGGCAATGATCAAGCTTTAAAACAACGTTGTCAATTATTGTTACAGCAAATTAATTTACAATAATTATGATTATTTAAAATAAAATGAATATGAATATTTTACCAGAAACTTATTTTAAATGTTTAAGTGATGAAACTCGTTTACGCTGTTTGTTATTGGTTTATCAATATCACCAATTGTGTGTTTGTGAACTTTCTCAAGCATTAAATTTGGCACAACCTAAAATTTCGCGACATTTAACTTTATTAAGACATCATCAAATTTTACAAGATATTCGTTTAGGGCAATGGGTATATTATCAATTGCATCCAAATTTACCTGAGTGGAGCAAAGAAATAGTAGCTATTTCGGCTAAAACAGCCTATGAAAATAAGCTTTATCAACAAGATGTTATACGGTTACAGGCTTTAAAAATCAATAGTCCCTATTGTTAAGTAAAATTTTTTAGCTTAATATATCTGTTTATCTATATAAACAGTTTTGAGCAATTATGTTAAATTTATTAATCTTATGTACCGGCAATTCCTGTCGTAGTATTTTGGCTGAAGCTTTGTTTAATCAATTGGGAAAACAACGAATTCAAGCTTATTCTGCTGGCAGTCATCCGACGGGTATAGTGAATTCAAATGCGTTAGCAATTTTGAAACGACACGGATTAGCAACGGCTAATTATTTTAGTCAATCTTGGGATGAATTTGCGAATTATCCAATCGATATTGTGATTACGGTTTGTGATGAAGCTGCTGGGGAATTATGTCCGACTTATTTTAAACAGGCGGTGAAAATTCATTGGGGATTAGCCGATCCAGCAAAAGTGAAAGGTACTGAAAAAGAAATTGAAATTGCTTTTGAAAATACTTATCGGGCTTTAGAAATAAGAATTAACCAAATGTTAGCTTTGCCTTTAGAAGATTTAACCGATCAAGAATTAACTATTTTATTAAATACTATAGGTGAAATAAAATAATGCATTCTGTTAAATCTTTGGGATTTATTGAAAAATGGTTATCGATATGGATTTTAATAGCGATGATGATTGGCGTGAGTATAGGATATTATAATCCACGCTTTACCGATTATATTAATCAATTTCAAATAGGAACGACCTCGATTCCAATAGCTATTGGATTAATTTTAATGATGTATCCGCCTTTAGCTAAAGTAAAATATGAACAATTACCGAAAATTTTTGCGAATTGGCGTTTATTAGGATTATCGTTAGTACAAAATTGGTTAATTGGACCAGTTTTAATGTTTGGATTAGCGATTGTATTTTTGCAAGATTATCCAGAATACATGATGGGTTTAATTATTATTGGATTAGCGCGATGTATTGCAATGGTATTAGTGTGGAATGAATTAGCTGAAGGTGATACCGAATATTGCGCTGGATTAGTGGCATTTAATTCGATTTTTCAAATGTTATTTTTTGCCATTTATGCCTATTTTTTTATAACGCTATTACCAGAATGGTTAGGAATGAGTTTCGGTATAGTTATTAAAATCTCTATATTACAAGTTGCCGAAAGTGTATTTATTTATTTAGGAATTCCTTTTTTAGCCGGAATTGTGACTCGTTATAGTTTGCTTTATTATCGTGGACAACAATGGTATGAACAGCAATTTTTACCTAAAATTAGTCCAATAACCTTAATTGCTTTACTATTAACAATTGTATTAATGTTTTCTTTAAAAGGACAATACATTATACAATTGCCTTTTGATGTATTACGATTAGCGATTCCGTTAATGATTTATTTTATCAGCATGTTTTTATTAACATTCTATTTATCGATTAAAATCGGAGCTAATTATTCAATCAGTACCACATTAGCATTTACCGCTGCGGGAAATAATTTTGAATTAGCGATTGCTGTAGCAATTGCAGTATTTGGCTTAAATTCAGCCCAAGCTTTTGCCGCCGTGATTGGCCCTTTAATTGAAGTGCCGGTATTAATTGGCTTGGTTAAAATCGCTTTATTTTTTAAAAGCAAATATTTTGTATAAAGCGTTTTCGTTTATTAAAACTTGCGCAATAATTGATTAATTTCTTTCAAATATTCAATTTCTTTGGTTTGATTATCAATAATTAATTTTAATTTATCGATTTCAATTTGTAATTCAGTCGAATATGTTACGTTTTGCCAAATAAAATTACTGCTAAATGGACTATTGGTGACATTTAAATAAATAATATTTTTGGCACCGAAATTAAATAATTCATAAACATCCACTTCTAAAGCGTGGGCAATTTCATCTAAACGGTCGGTAGTAATAGTGGCTTTTCCATGTTCAATATCTGCGTAACCATTGACGGTTAAATTTAATTTTTCAGCCATTTTTTGTTGAGAAATCTTTTTTAAGCGTCGTAATGCAGAAATTTTTTCATGAATTTTCAAAGCGTTATCTCTTCAAAAGGGAAACCCATAGTCTGGGTTGGTGTTTTCATCCAACATTTTTTTGCATAATCATTCAGTTTTTTAAAACCCACTTTAACTGAGATAGCAACGGAGCAAATGATGTTGAAATTAAATGCAGTCGCGGCGGCAATCATGGTCACTTTATTCAGTGGTTATGCGCACGCGGATTTAAATACTGGCTTAATGGCGTATTACAACTTTGATGATTGTAGTGCAAAAGACAGTAGTATCAATGGTAATCATGGCACGATTCACGGTAATTTAACTTGTAACACTGGTATTGCTAATAAAGCTGCGGTTTTTGATGGTAATACATATATTAGTGTTCCGAATAGTCCCTCTTTAAATCCAAATACGCAACTGACGATTTCTTTTTGGATACAAGTGAAAGTAGATGATTACGTTACTTCTTATCCGGTAGTTATTGGTAAATTAGTGAATTCCCAACGTTGTTACCAATATGATTCATGTGGCTTTTATGAATACAGCGGAAGAAACGGACAAGGTACGGAGTACAATGTTTTCTTAGTTAAATCAAAAGGGGTATATTATCCACGTAGTGCTTTTGGACAAGAATCAGCAGGAGATTTTAATTCTTATGTCCATAGTTCTTTCAGTAGGCTAATAACTGCTAATAGACAGACAGCTGCTAGAGATGGACAATGGATGCATTACATTGGTGTTATTGATCGGGTTAAGCATCGGCAGAGAATTTACGTTAATGCCGAATTTCACAGAAATTCAAGAGACAGTTATAGCGGTTTTAATACAAATAATGCAGATTTGGCAATTGGAGGTGTGAAATTAGATACGGGTATAATTGGAATTAAGGGCGCGTTAGATGAAGTACGATTGTATAATCGTGCATTATCCGAGGATGAGATAATAAAATTATTCAATCAAGGTTTCTCAGTAGAGGGCAGCATAAATAGTTTAGATACGCATACAGTGACTTGTGTGAATGAAACCACCGCGCAATCGATTAGTATTCCAACAACCACACGAACTAAGTATGATTGTGAAGCTAAAGGTTTGAAAGTCAATCCGCAGGACGATATTACGATTACCATTAAAGGTAAAGCGCAGTAAAAATAAAGTAGAGACGTTGCATTGCAACGTCTCTACTGGTTTTTTATTTGACAAAAAACAACGTTTTCGATTATTTTAACTGCACCGTCGCCACATTGTGACGGTCAGGTTTGACAGCCTGAATTAACACTTGATACAAGCACATTCTCAGTGCCTGTTTTATGCCTATCATTATGGTGGGATAAAAAAGGGGAGCTTCGGCTCGCCGTGTCCAAGTGTACGGTCTGTCAACCCTTTCATATCTCACCGCTCAACGTTTGACAGCGTTTCGGTGGTTTCAAAAACTCACTTGGAGACAATCATGTCTAACACTCAAATAGAAACTTTCACGTTTCAATCCCACTCATTACGCATTATTTCTGACGAAAAAGGTGCGCCTTGGTTTATCGCCAAAGATATTTTTGACATTTTAGGATACGCTAATTCACGCGATATGATTAACAAATTATGCCGTGTTAGTGGTGTATCTAAAAGATACATCCCTGAATTATCAAATACTTATCAGTTAATTGATGAAGGTAATCTTTATAGGTTAATCATTAAATCAGGTAAGCCGGAAGCCGAAGCTTTTGAAGCTTGGGTTTGTGATGAAGTATTACCCAGTATCCGCAAAACCGGCAGTTACGGTTTTCCTGAATTTTTAAGCCCTATTACCGAACCTATCACACTTGCAGATTTCAACTGGCGCAAAGAAGTCATTTATAGAGCTTTTGAAAATTTGGAAAAAGCGCAAGTGGAGATGATGGTTATCGTCTCAGGTAAAGAATTATTAGCTAACAAGTATCTTGAAAAATAATAGGTTTTTACTTTAAACAATTACTCAACGCGATACCATATTTTAAAATCACGATTCCTAAAATTTTTACAATCCAACTGTCACCGAGGTTTGCTTGATAAAGTTAAAATTACTCAACTACTTATGATATTATTAAGCCTAAAACTCTTGTTTAAATTAAGGAAAAAATAATGTCTGTGATTAGAATGACGGATTTGGATTTAACCGGTAAGCGAGTATTGATTCGTCAAGATTTAAACGTACCGATTAAAAATGCTCAAGTGAGTAGTGATTTACGCATTCGTGCGAGCGTCCCTACGATTGAATTGGCTTTGGCTAAAGGCGCGGCTGTGATGGTGATGTCACATTTAGGTCGTCCGGCTGAAGGTGTTTATGATGAGAGTGCAAGTCTAAAACCCGTTGCTGAACGATTAGCACAGTTGTTGAATAAACCGGTACGTTTAGAAAAAGATTGGATTGAAGGTATCGATATTGCCGCTGGTGAAGTGGTTTTGTGTGAAAATGTCCGTTTTAATGCCGGAGAAGGCAAAAATAAAGCTGAACTGGGTCAGAAAATGGCGGCATTATGTGATGTATTCGTGATGGATGCGTTTGGTACTGCTCATCGCGCTCAGGCTTCAACCCATAGTGTCGCTCAATTTGCTAAAATTGCTTGTGCTGGTCCTTTACTCACCGATGAATTAGATGCTTTAGGTAAAGCGTTACAACATCCCGAAACCCCTTTAGTCGCTATCGTAGGCGGTTCAAAAGTTTCTACTAAATTGACCATTTTGGAATCATTGTCACAAAAAGTGAATCAATTGATCGTTGGTGGCGGAATTGCCAATACTTTTATTGCTGCTGCGGGCTACAATGTGGGGAAGTCTTTGTACGAAGCCGAGTTAATTCCTCAAGCACAAAGTTTAATCGCCGCCGCTAAAGCGATTGGCGCGGAAATTCCTTTACCTGTCGATGTCGTTTGTGCCAAAAGTTTTTCTGAAGAAGCAGAAGCAACCGTAAAAAGCATTGCAGAAATAGCGGATGACGATTTGATTTTAGACATCGGACCGCAAACTGCGCAGCATTATGCGCAATTATTAACCGTAGCAAAAACGATTGTGTGGAATGGTCCGGTGGGTGTATTTGAAATCGAGCAATTCAGTCAAGGAACTCAAGTGGTTGCGCAGGCAATTGCGCAAAGCCCTGCATTTTCATTAGCAGGTGGTGGCGATACCTTAGCCGCGATTGATAAATATGGAATTAATCAACAAATCTCCTATACTTCAACAGGAGGCGGCGCGTTTTTAGAATTTTTAGAGGGTAAAATTTTACCAGCAGTGGCAATTCTAGTGGAGCGGGCAAACTTAGCTAAGTAAAGATTAATTTCTGTAGTAAAATGAAAAATAGCCACGACTACAGTGGCTATTTTTTTATCAAGCTTGACAACCTAAAACTGGCGCGCCCGAGACGATTCGAACGTCCGACCTTTGGCTTCGGAGACCAATACTCTATCCAACTGAGCTACGGGCGCGTGAATTTTGTATTTTAACTGATTCGTGAATTGATAGCGATAGTTCAATGACTAAATGGGTGAAATCGATAAACATTGATAAACGGTTGATCAGCATCAAGCTTAGGAGTGTTGATTAATGGCAACAACGATTACTGTGGGGATTATTGGTTTTTCCACACCAGAGCAAGTCTTATTTAAAAAAATTTTCCAATTGTCTGAACAGCGACAACGGTTATATGTTTTGACGGAATTGACTCAATCTGTGCCGGTGCAATTATTAATTATCAAAAAAACCACAGAAAATACCGTATTATATCAAACTTATCAAGCCAAACACGCGCCGAAAATTCCTACTGTGTTAGTTGGACGCGATCCGCCTTTACCTGAAGAACGTTACTATATTCGTGGCGTTTTGGTGCCGAGTCGCGTATTTGCTGTTTTGGATCAGGTGGAATTATTAACTACAACGTCAGAGGCAAAATCTCCAGAGCGGATCAGCAAACCTCGTCTTGAAACGCGTTTAGCGGCAGAACCGATCGCGCCTGTTTCGGCTGTAGAGGCTTTGCAAGTGTTAGTGGTTGATGACAGCGTGATGATGCAAAAAACAGTACAATTGGAGCTGAATAAAGCTGATGTGCCTTTAGCAGTAGATTTTGCCGAAACTGGTGAAATTGCGTTGGAGAAAATTCAGCTTAAAAAATATGATTTTATTTTTCTCGATGTCATGATGCCCGGGATCGATGGTTTTGAAACCTGTAGCCGCATCCGCAAATGTAAAGGCATGGCTAAAGTACCGATTATTATGCTGACTTCCAAAACTTCACCAGCTGATGAAGTGAAAGGCTTAATGGCAGGTTGTACCACCTATCTGACTAAACCGTTTGTACATGAGGATTTTCAAAAAATGTTAAAACGTATTACCCGTTGGGTTAAAGAATTTAATGAACGAAAATAAAGAATGAATTACCAACAAAATGGGATAGGAAAAAATCAATGGCAATCAACAAAATACTTGTAGTCGATGATGTGCCGGTATATCTGAATTTGCTAAAAAAAATTTTACAGGATCATCATTTTGAAGTGTTAACCGCTGTTTCCGGCAAAGAGGCTTTAGAAAAAGCCAAAAAACAACATCCGGATTTAATTTTTTTGGATATTGTAATGCCTGATATGGATGGATTTGCAGCTTGTCGAGAATTGCGTAAAGATGAAATCACTCGTTCAATTCCGATTGTGATTGTCAGTGCAAAAAATCAAGAAGTGGATAGAGTATGGGCGGAATTACAAGGAGCTAGGGCGTATATTACCAAGCCTTATACCGTTGAACAAATTTTAGATCAAATTCACACTTTTCAATAATTGCAAGTATCAAATAGCGAGCTAAAGTGATTGTAAAATGATGGGATTACGTTACGGCTTTCAAATTGGTCAATTACATTTTATTTATAACGCCCAATTAGCGGCAGAATTAGTTAAATCCTCAATGATTTATCCCATTCCTAATACCCCTGAGTGGATGTTAGGTTTAATTAATTTGCGTGGAAGTTTAGTACCGGTTTTTGAATTAAATTGTTATTTTAATTTGCCAACCGATCATCGTTCACAATCTTTAATTTTGGTATTAGGTAAAGGAGAAAAAGTGGTAGGTATTAGCTTAACTGATTATCCACAATTACTCAGTGAATTAACGATTTTGGAGACTT
>JBEEJU010000012.1:0-3833 GCA_041169045.1 Pseudomonadota bacterium | reverse complement strand
TGTTATCTACGGGTGCTGATCGAAATGATACTATCATTTTGCAACATCCTTTTGCTAAATAAAATAGAATTTATTTTTGCGGTAATGATTAATTAAATTTATGAGTCGTTTTAAAATCTATAGTCTATGTTTAGCGACAATTTTATGCGTAATCCTATTAAATGGTTGCGCTGAAAAAGCAAATACCGTTACTGCTAATAATAAAAATGAATATAGCACTTTATGGGAATGGGATGATCAAAAAAAGATTTGGCTATATAACGGATCATTGTTTGCGCCAAAAGCCAGTGAAACGACTACGGAATGGACTCCTAAAGAAAAAGCCATTTCATTAACCGTAGGTTCGGCTAAAAGTTTAAACGCATTTGATAATGCACCTAAAGCGTTACAAATGAAAGTTTTTCAATTAAGTGATCCGACTGCTTTTTTACGAGCAGCAAAATCGACCAGTGGTTTGCGTCATTTATTAATTACCGAACAAATCGATCCGGCGAATTTAGGTTCAGAACGATTAATTATTTTGCCCGGAACGACACAAAATTTACAGTTTGATCGTTTAAAAGGTACACGTTATATTGGTATTATCTGTGGCTACTCAACTTTAAAAGCCGAACAAGTGTTTCGATTAGTGCCAATTATTGCGATGAATGATAAAAATATTGAAACTTCAGCGAATAATGGAGTAAATACTCAAGGTCGTCCGGCAATTATTAAAATGGAGTTGTTTTTAGGGGCAGCTGGAATTGACAAATTACATGTTGATGTGAAATAAATTTGTTAGATCATGCTTAAAGTCGCCTCGTGTAAAGCTTCGGAAATCGAGGGACGTGCATGGATTGTCCGCGCTAAATCTTCAGCACTGGCTGAAAATTCCATCGCTAATACAGCTTCAGCAATTAGCTCCGCCGCCGAGTTTGCGATGATGTGTACTCCTAAAATGACATCGGTTTCAGTGTGGCTGAGAATTTTGACTAACCCTTCAGTTTTGCCAATTGCTTGCGCTTTACTGGTTGCAGCTAATGAAAACAAACCTACTTTATAAGCCGCGCCTTTCGCTTTTAAACTTCGTTCTGTTTGTCCAACCCAAGCAATTTCAGGATCGGTATAAATCACACAAGGCAAAATATCGTAATGAATCGGATTCGATTGTTGCGCGATATATTCCGCAATAAACATACCTTCTTCTAAACCTTTATGTGCCAACATAGGTCCTGATAAAGTTAAATCGCCAATTGCATATACTCCGGGTAAATTGGTACAACTGTTTTCATCAACGTGAACAAAGCCGTTATCGTCGATTAATAAATTCGCCTCAGCAGCAGCCAGTTTTTCGCTATTTGGTCTGCGTCCACAAGCCACGACTAATTTATCTAATGTTAATTGTTGACGTTGATTATGGAATTGATAATCAACGATGACTCTATCGCCTTGTTTTTGGGTCGCAATCACCCGCGCTCCTAGGCGTAAATCTAATCCTTGCGCTTGATAAATTTGATAAGCTTCAGTCGAAATTTGGCTATCGGTGGCTGGTAAAAATTGCTCTTGTGCATCTAATAAAATTACCTCTGAACCCAAACGATGCCAGATACTGGCTAATTCCAAACCAATAATCCCAGCACCAATAATGCCAATGGTTTTAGGAATTTCAGTCAAATTTAACATTGCCGTTGAATCCAAAATGAGTTTTTGGTCAATTTTGGCACAAGCCAACTCCATAGGTACCGAGCCTGTAGCTAACACGATATGGTTGGCAGATAAAATAAATTTTTCGCCCTGATGCGGAGTAATTTGTACTAAGCGTTCGTTAAGTAAATATCCATGTCCATGAATTATTTGCACTTGAGCATTCAGTAAACGTTGTTGAGTTTGTTGACTTAACTCTCGAATAATTTTTTGTTTCCTAGCTTGCATTTGTTGCATATTCAACTGCACATTATCGACTTCAATCCCATGTTGTTGTGCATTGAATTGAATTTGTTGATACAGTTTTGCAGATTCCAACAACGACATCGCGGCGATACAACCGGCGTTGATGTACGTTCCACCCACACTCAAACTATTGTCAGTTGAACGATAATGATCTATACAGGCGGTTTTAAATCCCAGTTGTGCGGCACGAATCGCCGCCATATATCCAGCAGGTCCAGCACCAATCACAATAACTTGATAATCAGGGATGACTTTTGACATCAGATTCTCCAAATGTTAATCGCAGGCTTTTAATTGATATTTTTTGACTCGATAACGTAAAGTTTCTCGAGTTGTTCCCAAGGCTCTAGCCGCCGCTGTTAAATTATCACCGGCGCGTTCTAGTGCTGTTTGAATAATAAATTTATCCATGTCGTCTAGTGCCATACTGCCATCTAAGGGTAAACAAATGCGCTCATTTTCAACACAAGCTTCTTTGGTATTTCCACCTTCACTTTGGTGTAATTGTAACCACTGTAAAGGAAAGACGGTACTATCTGCAAGTAATACACAACGTTCAATCACATTGCGTAATTCTCGCACATTGCCAGTCCATTGATGATGGTGTAATTTTTGCCAGACTGCCGAAGGGATTTCTTTGACGCGTCGTCCGGCTTTAGCATTATATTCAGCGATGAATAAAGGCACTAATTCAGTCAAATCTTGTTTAGCTTCGCGCAACGGTGGTAAATGTACGCGAAAAACACTGAGGCGATGATATAAATCGCTACGAAATAAGCCTTCATGACACATTTGCTCTAAATCGCGATTACTCGCGGCAACGATTTGTACATCTACCCGAATTTGTTTTTCACCACCTAAACGTCTAACTTGATGATCTTCCAATACCTTTAACAATTTAGCTTGTAATTCTAAAGGCATTTCGCCAATTTCATCCATAAATAAAGTTCCGCCGTCCGCTTGTTCTAACAATCCCCGATGACGACTGGTTGCGCCGGTAAACGCTCCGGATTCATGACCAAATAATTCGGATTCCAATAATTCCCTAGGCAAAGCTGCACAATTCACTTCTATCATCGGTTGTTGAGCGCGTGCGCCGCCATAATGCAAAATTCGTGCTACCAATCCTTTACCAGTACCGGTTTCGCCGCTGATAATCAAAGCACTAAATGGAACTTGAGTCAGTCTAGTGAGTAAATCTCGCACTTGTTGCGCTTGAGTACTAGAGCCAACATATGCAGCAGGGGAATAACGTTTGTATCCTTGTTGCGTTTGATCAATCACCCGACGTTGAATCGACGCACTGCGAGCCGCACTATTGACCACCAAATCTAAACGATCTAAATCGCAAGGTTTTTCTAAAAAATCATAGGCCCCTAGACGCAAAGCGCGTACAGAATCAGGAACATTGCCATATGCAGTTAAAAATAACCATTCGGCAAAACTGCATTGAGTTTTGATCGATTCCATAAAATCTAACGCATTGCCATCTGGTAAATTCATATCGGAAATAATCAACAAGGGGTCTAAACGTTGTTTGATTAAGAATTCCTTAGCTTGTGCTACTGTTTTAGCCAATACAATTTCCCAACCCATCTGGCGATAATGCCGCGATAATTCTGCACCCAATAAGGGTTCATCTTCAATAATCAACAAAGTTTCAATCATAGTCTTATATCGATTCACAAGCTTTAGGGAGTAAAATAGTAACACAAGCCCCTTGTGGAATTTGATTGCTTAATTGAATCTGTCCGCCAATATTTTTCACAAAGCGTTGAACCATTGCTAATCCTAAACCGGTGCCACGTTGATGACTGGTTCTAAACGGACGAATTCCATAATCCAATAATTCTTGTGGAAAACCATTGCCATTATCAATTACCTGAATGGATACGCCTTGTTCT
>JBEEJU010000011.1:0-5222 GCA_041169045.1 Pseudomonadota bacterium | reverse complement strand
TTCCTTTTGCAATTTCCATAACTCAAAATCTAATTCTGTTTTAACTTCATTATCGGCTTTTTCTAACAGCTCTTTTGGTTTTGCTTTTGCATCAAATGTACGAATTAAATCCATCGAAACCCGCGTAGCACCAAGATTAGGCCTAAATTCCAACGTCCCATTCTTTACAGAAGAAAAAGCATCATTATTAAAGATAACTTTAATTATCATTTTATTAGATTTAAAGTATTCGGTTTCACCAAGAATTACTGTCGCGTTGATAGCATTAAGAATAGTTGTTTTTCCACTGCCATTTATTCCCGCTAAAACATTCACATCAGGATGCAAATTCCACTCAATATCATAGCGTCCAAAAAGCCCTTGGATTTCAACTTTGGTAATGTATTTAATCGGCTTATCGCTCATTTTTATAACACTTGCGCTAACGCCTCAATAAATTTTTGATTTTCAACTTCCGTCCCAATACTAATCCGCAAATGATTCGGTAATTGATAATTAGCTACTGGACGAACAATAATTCCTTTTTGTAATAAAGCTTGATAAATTATTGCGGCGGGTCGTTGAAAATCAACACAAATGAAATTTCCCGCAGAAGGAATCCAATTTAATTTTAATTGTTTAAATGCGTTAATTAATTGTTGCATTCCTATTTGATTAATCGCAATACTCGCATTTAAATGTTCAATATCGGTCAAAGCCGCTGTTGCTGCCACTAAAGCTAAACTATTATTATTAAATGGTGGACGAATTCGATTAAGTAAATCAGCAATAATTGGATGCGAAATACAATATCCTACTCTTAAACCTGCTAATCCGTAGGCTTTAGAAAAAGTTCGGGTAATGATTAAATTCGGAAATTCATTTAACCATTGAATACAATCTTGTTCAGGGGCAATCTTTCGATATTCAAAATAAGCCTCATCAATTACGCATAATACGGTTTTAGGTAATGCTGTTACAAAAGCTTTTAATTCAGTTTGAGTTAATAAAGTACCGGTTGGATTATTTGGATTGGCAATAAAAATGATTCGGGTATTTTGATCAACAGCCGCTAACATGGCTTGCAAATCGTAACCATAATTAATTGCTGGAATCGTTTTAATTTTCGCACCAGCCGCTTGCGCAGCAATTGCATAAACGGCAAACGCATATTGCGAAATGATAATATTGGTTTCTAGGGTTAAAAAGGTTTTTGCAATTAAACTTAGAATTTCATCCGAACCATTGCCTAAAGTAATTTGCTCAGTGGCAACATTTAATTTCGTTGCTAAAGCCTTTTTTAAACGAAAACCACTGCCATCAGGATAACGTGCTAATTCATTTAATGATGATTGCATGGCGACTAATGCTTTAGGACTAGGACCTAAAGGATTTTCATTAGAAGCCAATTTAATAATTTCAGTTAAACCTAATTCTCGTTGTAATTCTTCAGCGGGTTTACCCGGAATATAAGGCGTTAATTGTTGAATACCCGATAAGGCTAATTTAAAAATAGCTTCGATATTTGTCGTCATAATTGAATACTTGATAATGAATTTTTTAATTAAAAAACCTTCTGAAATAGTTTTTCAGAAGGTTATCGATATAATCAGAAACAATCGTTAATTAAGTTGTGCTAAAATATCTTCACTAATATCTGCATTAGAATACACTTCTTGCACATCATCTAATTCTTCTAAACGGTCAATTAATTTCAAAACTTTTTCCGCCATTTCAGCATCTAAACTGATTTGATTATCCGCTTCCATAGTCATTTCCGCATGATTGGCAACGAATCCAGCAGCCGTTAAATGCTCTTTAACCGTTAAATAATTGTCCACACTGGTCAGCACATCCACCGAACCGTCGTCGTTGGTCACAATATCATCAGCCCCAGCTTCCATCGCCGCTTCCATTAAAGCATCTTCATCTACACCGGCTAAGTAACTGATAACACCGACTTTTTTGAACATATAAGCTACCGATCCATCAGTGCCTAAATTGCCACCGGCTTTGGTAAAAGCATGACGAACTTCACCAACGGTGCGATTACGATTATCGGTTAGACAATCGACAATTACCGCCACACCCGCTGGCGCGTAGCCTTCATAACGCACCTCTTCATAATTAACTCCTTCTAAAGCTCCAGAAGCTTTTTTAATTGTATTATCAATGGTATCGCGTTTCATATTTACGCCCAAAGCTTTATCAATCGCGGCGCGTAGTCGTGGATTATTTGCCGGATCAGCACTAATTTTTGCCGATACGGAAATTTCACGAATCATTTTGGTAAAGATTTGACCTCTTTTAATATCTTGCGCACCTTTACGGTGTTTAATATTTGCCCATTTACTATGTCCAGCCATAAATTACAATCTCAAAAAAGTTTATACCAATAAAATAAATTTACTTTAGCTTATTTTAAAAAATTCATTCTGTTTTATTACGATTTTAAAATTTAGCTTTAATTGATTAATTGTCGAAAATCCTGAATATAATCATCTGCTTTTTGTTTGACAATTTCTCGTTGAATTACTCCACCAAAACCTATCACAGTTACACCAACGGATTGCGCCTCTAAATCTGTTAAACCATCGCCAATTAATAACATTTTATGCGAAATAGATTTCAGTTTTTCACAAATAATTGCTTTACCACCATTACGCGCTAACGGCGATGATTGTTCAAAATCTAAATAATCGCCATTCGATTGAAAATAAATATCCACTGCATGAACATTATTTTCAGGCACTTTTAATAATCGTGCTAAAGGTAAAATCGCTGGACGTAAACCGCCGCTAATAATATGAATAGATTTTCCATTGTGCTGTAAATATTCAAATATTTCAATTACCCCTTCGACCAATTCCGCAATATATTTTTCAGCTAATTTTTCAATATTCTCTTGAGTAGGTTGAATTAACGATAATCGCTTTTGATAAACTGCGGCTAAAGGCAATTCGCCATTCATTGCCGCATGAGTTAATTGTGCCATTTCTGTACCTAAACCTACCCATTGCGCACATTCATCAATACCTTCAATTCGACTTAAAGTGCTATCACAATCAAAAGCAATGATTTCAAATTCCAAAATATTCATCAGCTTTATTCACATTAATTGCAAAAATAGATTCAAATTTTCAGCGCATTTTATTCCTAAAACACGCTGAAATTAAATCGGTTTATAAATGAATTTGAGTCAATTGACAAATCGCTGGGATTTGACCAATCGCTGTCACAATTTCATCGGCTAACGGTTGTGAAACACTAATCACCGCCATTGCTTGTTGATTTTCATCAGCAATACTGACTTGCATTCGGGTAATATTAATATCGGCTTTACCTAATACTGTGCTAATTGCACCAATTACCCCCGGTTTATCATGATGACGGGTAATTAATAAAGTACCTTCAGGAACAACCTCAATTTCAAATTGATTAATTTTCACCAACCGCGGATGACAATCGCCTAATAAAGTGCCTTCTAAGGTTAAAATATCTTGACCCGCATGAGCCACGATTTTTAATAAAGATAAATAGCCTTGTACTTGTTCAGTTTTGGATTCAACCAAAGCAATGCCACGACTTTTTGCAATATTTCCTGCATTAACACTATTCACCGGCGTTGAAGCTTGTCCAGAAAATAATCCCACAAAGGTTTCGGTAGAAATCGGACGAATATCGACTTCAGCCGCTTTACCAAAGGCGGACACTTCTAAACGTTGAATCGGTTTACTGGCTAAACCGCTCATCACTTGTCCCAAAATATTCGCCAACATGATGTATTGTTTAGATTTTTTCAATTGTTCTGCCGGAACTCGGGGCAAGTTCAGCGCATTCACCGCTTCTCCGGTACGGAAAAAAGTGACCGCTTGACGCGCAATTTCCACGCTCACTGCAACTTGGGCTTCATGCGTGGACGCGCCTAAATGCGGTGTAAAAGTCAGATTATCCAAACTTAATAATGGCGATTCTTTAGGCGGTTCTTGAGCAAAAACATCCAGTGCTGCTCCGGCTAAACGACCATTACTCAAGGCTTGATATAACGCGGCTTCATCGATTAATCCCCCTCTGGCACAATTGATAATTCGTGCCGAAGGTTTCATCATCGCTAATTGTTTTTCACCAATAATATTACGGGTTTTTTCGATTAATGGACAATGTAAAGTTAAATAATCTGCTTCTTGCAATAATTGTTCTAAACTGACAGATTCAACGCCAATTTGTTCAAAAATGTCAGCATTCACAAAAGGATCGTAAGCGATCACGCGCATTTTTAAACCTAAACCACGATTCGCCACAATTCTGCCTATCGTGCCAAATCCCAAAATAGCCAAGGTTTTATAGGCAACTTCTGATCCCATAAATTTTGACCGTTCCCATTTCCCTGCGCGTACCGAACGATCCGCTGTGGGCAAACTACGGCTAGATGAAAAAATATGTGCTAAAGCTAATTCTGCGGTGGTTGTCGCATTAGAATCGGGGGTATTCATTACGATAATACCTAACTCAGTCGCGGTAGGAATATCCACATTGTCAACACCAATTCCGGCGCGACCAATCAATTGCAATTTTTTTGCCACTTGTAATACGGTTTTAGTCACTTTGGTATCGCTGCGAATCAATAACGCATCATAATCTCCAATGATTTCACACAGTTGTGCTTCATTAAGACCGGTTTGTTGATGAATTTGAATATCCGGTTGTTGATTGAGATACTCTATGCCTGCTTGGGCTAATTTGTCTGAAATTAAAATTTTTTTCATTGGAATCGTTAATCTAAAAACTATATAAAACCGTTTAGTGTAACAGCTTTGTTATAATCACCAAAATGGATAATCTGCTTGCTTAGACCACTTTATGCTCAACATTAACTTTCAGACGCTTGTCAAAAGGCTGGGAATACTCTTCATAATAAGTGGAATTTCAATTTGGGCGGGTTATCAATATCGTCATCAATTTACGCCTAAACCCGCGCCGACCTTATTATTAACGACCATCAGCGGCAAAATGATTTCTCTGCCAAATACGGCTAAACAACCGCTGATTCTGACTTTTTGGTCTAGTAATTGCCCTAGTTGTATTAAGGAAATACCGATATTAACACAATTTTATCGACAATTTCACCCTAGTGGTTTACAAATCGTTGCGATTGCTATGAATTATGATCCGCCTAATAGAGTGGTAGAATTAGCTAATCAATATACGATTCCTTATGATATTGTATTAGATTTACGCGGTGA
>JBEEJU010000010.1:0-7739 GCA_041169045.1 Pseudomonadota bacterium | reverse complement strand
TAATAGCTAATTGCATTAAATGATGTTCAGCTTGGTTATATCGCAATTGACCTGTGGTTAATTGTTCTGATAATTGATTGCCAATATCCATTACATAATTCAAATGATTGCGAATTTCTTTCACCGCATCATTGGCATTTTGTTTAACATTGGCTTTAGTATCTGCAATGGCTTGTGCTTCAGTTTGCTGCCATTGGCGAATTGAATCAATCACCACAAAAAAACTGATGACTACAATAAGCATACTAAATAAAGTGGTACGGTTTGATGGCTTCATGATATTGACACTCTGCTAGAGGTTAGAGAGACTTTACGCATATTTATAAAAGTCGTTTATTATTATTTCAAAGATAAAAATAGTCCGGTTTATTATCTATTAAGCTTATCCACTATTATGACATTGTCAACTGAATTGTCCTATGACTACTAATAGAATAATCTCTTTTTTTAGGCATCCGCTTTGGGCTGATGTTCCTGACAGATTTTTTCACTGTCCTCAACCGTTAAAGCTTCCTCAGTCAACTGACAAAATCCCCCTTTAATTCGCTGATCAAAATGTTGACAGGTTTTACACAAACCAAAACTGGCAAATCGATTGGCTTTTTGTAATGCTGTTAATAACGATAGTAATATAGTCTGGTAATCTATAGTTGGATATTGTTGTTTTAAATCCAATTCTGCTTGCAAAAACAAGGTGTTAGGTAGGGTTTGCTGTAAAACGGCTTTACCTTGCACAGACAAATGCAAATGCACCACTCGTTTATCGTGTTGATCCGTTTTTTTCGATAGATAAGCTTTTTTTTCTAATAACTGTAAAGTTTGTGACACCGTACCACGCGTCATCCCCAAATAATTACTGACCGCCGCCGGTGTATCACTATAACGATTGCACTGTTGTAAATAATCCAAAACTTGTAAATGTACCGGTTGCAAACCTAATTCAGCACAACGGCGACGTTCTTCAGCGCGTAACAAGGCGACTATTCGTTCTACTATTTCAAATACACTCGTCGTTTTCATATCGTTCGTTTTTTATCAAGCTTCATGCAGTGATTGACAATCGAGTTTAGCTGTCCTACAGTTAATAGCGAATCAATATCAATCACCGATCTCTATATAGCCCTGTTCATGTTCAATTTGGAATTCGTTTATGAAACAACCTACCTTTTTATTCCGCCATCACAAATTGGCTGTGATGCTGACCATTTGGCTCAACGGCTGTGCGATTGCTAATGCCAATGAACATCCTGATGCTCATAAATTGTATAACGACAATTGTGCGAGTTGTCACGGTTTTGATCACGGCGGCTATTTAGCTCCAGCCCTCAATGCCAATAGCCTTAAAGGACGTAGTCCTACGGTGTTGCGCACTGTGATAATGACCGGTAGCTTCGATACTTTAATGCCGCCGTTTTATGGGCGACTAAGTGACGATGAAATTCGTTCATTAGTTAATCATTTACAAACGACAGCTAAACAACCGAATCCGGCGTGGACAATCACTGATATGAAAGCTTCGCTAAAAATTTATGTGCAGGATGAATCCAAATTAGCCAAACAACCCACTTATTCATTAGCCAGTATCGACGATTTGATAGGGGTTGCTGCGCGAGGAAAATACGGGCGCGGCAGTGGCTCTAAAGCCGTTTTTATCAACAGCAAAACGCATCAAAAAGTCGGTGAAATTCCCACCGTTACCGCCGCTCATATTATCGACTACAATCCAGTTAATCCTCGTTGGGCTTACATTAAAACCGATACCGCCGAAATTTACAAAGTGGATTTATACACCATGCAAGTGTTGCGTAGTATTAAAACCGGTTTTAATGGTCCGGGATTAGGCGTTTCGCGCGATGGTAAATATTTAATGGCGGGATCATTTGTACCACACAACGCGGTGATTTTGAATGCAGATACTTTAGAACCGTTAAAAACCTTTGAACTCGAAGGCATTGATCCTGACGGTAAAATGGTGTCTTCAGATTCAGGAATGGTGATTGGCACACCTTTTGCTGATGTTTTTGCGATTGCCTTAGAAAATGCGGGGCAAGTGTGGGTAGTTGATTTAAAAGACGGTTTTCCCGTGACCAAAATTACTGATGTTGGGCGACATTTGCACGATGCGTTTTTGACGCATAAAGGACGCAAATTAATGATTGCCGCTTACGACGACAGTAAAGTCATTGCTATTGATTTGCAAGATCGTAAAATTATTAAAAAATTAGATGCGGGTTGTGTACCGCATGTGGGAGGCGGATCGGCGATCGTGGTTGATGGACGCACTTTGGGGTTTGGCACGAATTTTGGCGATTGCGACAAAACCGTTGTCAGTGTCTGGGATTTGGACAAAATGGAAGTAGTTAAACAAATTCCGGTTTCTGGCGGCACCGAATCTCCCGCCGCACACGCTAACGCGCCATATGTTGCTGTGGATATTATTTCTAAAGATCGTCGCGCCAGAACGGTACAACTGATTGATAAAAAAACCTTATCGGTAGTTAAAACGTTGGACGTAGGCGGACATGCGTATTTTCCAGAATACAGTGCCGACGGTAAATTTCTCTACATCAGCGCGGGTTATAATGGCGA
Source organism: Pseudomonadota bacterium (assembly GCA_041169045.1). Lineage (GTDB taxonomy): Bacteria > Pseudomonadota > Gammaproteobacteria > Methylococcales > Methylomonadaceae > CAIQWF01. The sequence continues at coordinate 5,150 of JBEEJU010000010.1, read as the reverse complement.
TGAGGTCGCGGTTTATGATTCAGTCAGTTTGAAAAAAATCGCTGCCATTCCGATGGAAAGTCCGGCGGGGATTTTTTCACACGGGCGAGTTAAATATATGACTCGTGGTTTATCGCCAGATGAAATGGAGCAGTAATATGCGATTAGCTTATTTTTTCGGATTCATCGCTGTGTTTTTTACGATGAATATTGAAGCCGCTAATCTTTATGCCGGACAAGAACGCGCTGCCAGCGTTTGTGCGCATTGTCATGGCATTCGTGAACCGGCAAAAGGCGCGCCATTTCCTAGCTTAAGCGGTAGAAATGCCGATTATTTGAAATTGGCATTAAAACAATATCGTGATAAAACTCGACAATCTTTATTAATGAATCTGATTGCGAATTCATTAACCGATGCTCAAATTAATGATGTTGCTGGATATTATAGCCAATTAAAACGTTAAGCATTTTGTAATTCATTTTCATTGCATTACACCTGCTAAATTTTAATCGTTTGGCAGGTGTAAATCATTTAAACTTATTTTAAAAGCTTTAATTTTAAATCGCCTTCAGATAAATGATAAATATGATCCACCCATTCTAATCCAGCAGGCCGATGAGTCACCATAATCACGGTTTTATCCACGCTGATTTTTGCTAAAGTAGCTAATACTTGTGCCTCTGTTTCTGAATCTAATCCTTCAGTTGGTTCATCTAATAAAAGAATGGGCGCGTTTTTTAAATACACCCTAGCCAAAGCAATTCTACGCGCTTCGCCACCAGAAACTTTCACCCCATGTTCGCCTACCCAAGTTTCTAAACCTTCGGGTAATTGCTGAATAAAATTGTCTAATCCCGCCAAAAGTAAAGCTTGATGTAATTCCTCGTCAGTTGCCTCAGGTTTAGCCATTAATAAATTGGCTTTAATACTGCTAGCAAATAATTGCGTACGCTGTGACAATAAGGCAAAAGATTGTAATAATTCTTCAGAATGAAATTCACGATAATCAATGCCATTTAATAAAATTCGACCTTGTTGTGGATCAAAGAATCGCATTAATAATTGTAATAAAGACGTTTTTCCCAAACCACTATTACCAATAATCGCAATTTTGCTTCCTTGAGGAATAGTTAACGATAAATTATTAAGAATCCACGCACTCGATTCAGAATAACGAAAATAAATTGAGTTTAAAGTTAAATCATAAATTGAGGGTAATGATTTTGCTTGTTTAGGTTCAATAATTGTCGGTGTTAAACTGGCTACTTCACGAATATTTTTAGCGGCTTGTTGGGTTTTACCTAATAATTGCATTGCGGGAGATAATGGCGTAATTAATTCAAAACCTGCAATAATACAAAATAATAATAAACCAGCTTGTGGTGACGTAATTGATTCAGTATTCAGTGCGTTTGAAATTAAGATTAACGTAAATAATAAACTGATTGAAGAAATTAATAAAGTTAAGGCTGAAGATAAAGCGGTTAATCGTTGATTTGCACGCTGAGTTTCAATTAATCGATTAGAAATATGAAGTAATTTTTGTTGAAAAGATGAATAAGCTTGAAATAAAATTAAATCACGAATCCCTTGGGTTAATTCGATTTGTTGATTTTTATAATTTGCCATTAAACTGACTATCGCTTTTGCATTATTATTACCTAAACGATTAAAAATAAAAGGCACTAAAATACTGGCAATCATCCATATAATTAACGTATTAATACTGATTAACCAATGATAATAAGCAATGACACTTAAGACTATTGATAATCCAATTGTTGCAACAATGATCGGATTAATTAAACGTAAATATAACGCATCTAACGCATCAATATCACTGGTCATATTCGATAATAAATCGCCGCTGCGTAATAGAGTCAATCTTCCAGTCGATAATGGAATCATTTTGGCAAAAAACCAAATACGAATTTGCGCTAATACGCGAAAAGTAGCTTCATGAGTTACCACTCGTTCGCCATATCGCGATAAAGTACGAATAATCGCTAATCCACGAATTTCAGCAGCGGGTTGTAAATAATTAAAAGACATACTTAATTCATGAATAACATTTAAACTCGCAATGGCGGCGGAACTCACTAACCAGCCTGATAAACTAAATAATGCAATTCCGCCCAAACTGGTTAATAAAGACAAAACTATTCCACTGATTAACCAATTTTGATAAGGTTTAAATAAGCGAATAAAAAAAATTAAATCTTTCATATTAATTGTGCATTTTGAAGAGTCATTTTACGCGGTATTCTGGCAATCACTTCAGGATCATGACTCGCTATAATGACGGTTTTATCTTTAAATAATTGCTCTATGGTATTTAATAATTGATTTTTAGTTTCTTGATCTAAATGGGCGGTAGGTTCATCTAATAAAATAATCGGCGCATTTTTTAAAAAAGCTCTTGCTAAAGCAATCCGTTGCACTTGTCCACCCGATAATCCATAGCCTCTTTCACCAATAAGCGTATTTAATCCTTTGGTTAATCCATCGCTAAATTCAGTGACTCCAGCCGCTTTTGCAGCAGTTAATAATTCATCGCTAGAATAATGCGAATTAAATAAACTAATATTGTCACTAATTGAGCCATAAAAAATAGTAGCTTGTTGTCCAATCCAAGCAATTTGTTCCGAGGCGATTGTGGAATTAACCGATTGTCCGTTGATAAAAACTTGACCTTGATCCGCGGTTTCTAATCCCAAAAATAAACGCAGTAAAGTGCTTTTACCTGCGCCGGAATCTCCTATTAAAACCACTTTTTCTCCCGCTTTAATTTGTAATTCTACCTCGCGTAAAATAAATCGTTGATGATAACTTTTACTCACTTGATTTAATTCTAAACAATAATTAGTTTCATGAATTAAAGGCGTTGTTGACCAGGTTAAAATCGGTGCTTGAGACAATTGAATTAATAAATTCGCAGCCCCTAATGCACTCGCACGATCATGATAAAATACGGCTAATTGGCGCAATGGATTAAAAAATTCCGGCGCTAATAATAATAAAAATAAACTTTGTTGTAAATTCAATGGATTTTCTGGACCTATATGAATCAGACCTAATAAAGTTAAACTCACATAAACCGCAATTAACGCAATCGCAATTGCACTAAAAAATTCTAATACCGTCGAGGATAAAAAAGCAATTCTTAAAACATTCATGGTTGAAAGTCGAAAATCATTAGCCACTTGAGTAATCGTTAATAATTCTCGCTGTGCTTGACCAAATAATTTAAGCGTGGTCAAACCTTGTAAGCGATCTAAAAAATAGCCGCTCATTCGAGTTAATGTTAAGAATTGCTGACGACTGGTTGCAGCTGCACTGATTCCAATCAAAGCCATAAAAATAATTAATAAAGGCATCGCTATCATTAAAATAACTGCAACTAACCAATTAATAGACCATACCGCTATAATCATTAATAAAGGTAATAAACTAATTAATTTTTGTTGCGGACAATATCGAGAAAAATAAGGCTCTAATGCTTCTACTTGTTCCAAAATAGTTGCAGTTAATTCTCCAGCGGAATGTTGTTTAAAATAGGCGGATTCTATTTTGGGTAAACGGGATAATAATTGTTCACGCAAATCGGTTTTAATGATTGCCGCAGCTTCAAATCCTAAAGTTTGTGATAAATAAATCATAATACTGCGTAATATCACTGCTATTAGCCACAATCCCATCGCCGGAATCAAATAATTCTGTGCCGGATTTAATAAAGGATATACCTGAAATAATCCACTAAAAATTTGACTATAATCAAAATTCAATGCGTCTAAATGCGCAAATAAATGTTGTCGTTCAATTAATAATTGCTGTAAAATAAAAGCAAATACCGCTAATTGTAACATTAATAATAATCCATTAATCACTCCGGCAATAGCCGCTAAATAAATCCAAGCTTTTACGGTTTTTTCTCGCGCTTTTAGCCATTGTTTCGCTTGTTTTTCAGTCAATTGTCTCTGTTCAAAAGCGGCTTGATTTGCCGATACTGAAGAAAGCATATTTTTTTACCCTCTATAATTGATCAATTTGGCTATCATACCTCAAAATAGCTCACATTCGTAATATTCGTTTTTGATCAAATCGGTTACAATAAATAACAATTTATTTTTTGGAGAATATCATGCCTAGCGTTTTAGTCACCGGTGCCAATCGTGGATTGGGATTAGGATTTTGTCAACATTATGCGGTGGCTGGTTGGCAAGTATTTGCTTGTTGCCGTCAGCCTGAGAATGCACAAGAATTACAAACTTTAGTTACACAATATCCATTGGTAACGATTCATAAATTGGATGTTAGTGATTTTAATCAAATCCAACAATTAGGCAACCAATTAGCTGATCAAAGTTTGGATATAGTTATTCATAATGCTGGCGTTTATTATCCGGATAAACAACCGCAACAAACAGAATTTGATTATATATCTTGGGAACAAACTTTTAAAATTAATACGCTTGCGCCGGTAAAATTAAGCGAAAATTTATTGCCGTCATTAATGAAAAGTGATCGTCGTTTAATTGTGGCAATTACCAGTTTAATGGGCAGTATTGCTGATAATGGCAGTGGCGGAAGTTTAGCTTATCGTTCTAGTAAATCCGCGCTAAATGCCGCAATGAAAAGTTTATCGATTGATTGGCAAGATCGTAAAATTTCAGTATTAATTTTACATCCCGGCTGGGTTAAAACCGACATGGGTGGAGAAGAAGCCCCAACTTCTATTTATGAAAGTATTTCCGGAATGACTCGAGTTATTGAATCTTTTACTTTAGCACAAAGCGGGCAGTTTTTAAATTTTAAAAATCAACTTTTACCTTGGTAAATTTATTTTTATTCCTGTTGTGCTTGAGTCATTTTAAGGATTAAATGTCTCAATTCATTTATCAATCAAAATTCTGATCTATAATCTCAGAATTTATGATAACGCTTTCTTAAAATACACTTTGGTTTATTTAACAATTTATGAGTAATTCAGCCTTAGATCAAGCTCACAGTGAACGTATAATTGCCTTACTAAGTTTATTAGGAATTATAGGTTATTTATATTTACACTATTTATCCGATATTCCTAACCAACATTATGTTTTTCAATTAACCACAGAGTCTCAACTCTTATTAAAAAATTTAGTTGTCAATACTCAGTTTTTTCCAACAA
>JBEEJU010000009.1:0-3929 GCA_041169045.1 Pseudomonadota bacterium | reverse complement strand
CTACAAATTCGGATAAAACTCTTAATAAAAAGAAAATACATGATACTATTATTTGCAATGATTAATCAATTCTTTGAATTTACATACAATTTCAATTAACATTTAAAACTAAATTTTGTTTACCTCTAATATTCCAATTATTTAGATTTATTGAATTCAGTTAATGGTAATAAAGGAATTTGATAACTTTTTAAAATGGTTTCAATTTCAGTTTTATTTTTAGCAATTAATTGATCTAATTGTTGTTTTCTTGCTTCGTCTCCCTGACGTACTCCCATTGCGATTGCAAAATCAAATTTAATTTGTGGACGCAAAGCCATCGGTAATACAGAATACGCATTTGGATTTTTATGCACAATATAACCCGCTAAAGGGCCCCATAAAATTGCCATATCAATTTTTTTAGTTTTTAAATCTTGTTCGATTGTCATTGCCGTATTCATTTCTGCATCACCACTCATACTTTGATACGGAACGCCCTGTTCTAATAAATTATACGTTTGTAACCATGCGGTTCCCGGGCCGCGATCAAACATAGCGATTTTAATTTTAACTTGTTGCTCTAAAGGCAATGAAGATAATTGTTCTGGAATGGTAATTTGATCCCAACCGCGACCTTTCGCAATTAATAATACATATTGTGAACGATAATACGGTTGAGTATTTAAGGTCATATCATCCCCCGCCGCCACGCCCATAATGACATCACATTTAAATTGAGTGCTATTTTCTATTTCGGCTTTTAAAGTATTACGAACAAAACCAATGCGTTGTGGAAACCAAGTATATTCCAATTCTTGCCCTAATTGTTGGGCAAATAAAGCTGCGATTTTATTTTCAAATCCATCTTGTTTTTGTGTTGAATAAGGTGGATTTTCCGGATCAGCACAGACTTTAAATTTATCTGCTGCGATTGCAGTAATTGAATAAGTGATTACTAAACTCAATAAGCTTAATTTAAGATTTAAATAAGATTTCATATTTTTCAAAATGGGTAATTCAATATCATAAAGATTGGGTAGATTCGCGTAACCATTGTCCAGAAACACCGCCGCTTTTTTCTACTAATTGTACTTTTTCAATAATCATGCCTTTATCTACCGATTTACACATATCATAAATCGTTAATAACGCCATTTGGGTTGCCATTAATGCTTCCATTTCAACTCCAGTTTGTCCAGAGGTTTTAATTTTAGTTCGACAATAAACTTGATTTTTTTCAATTAAAGGGATTAATTCAATATCGACTGCGGTTAAAGGTAAAGGATGACATAAAGGAATTAAATCCGCCGTTTTTTTCGCCGCCATAATCGCGGCAATTCTCGCTACCGCTAACACATCGCCTTTACGAAACCCCCCATTGATAATTAAGCTTAAAGTTTCAGCCCGCATAGCAATCCAGCCTTCGGCAATTGCCTCGCGCACAGTGACCGGTTTGTCACCAACATCAACCATTTGAACCTCACCGTTCGCGTTAAAATGTGTAAATTCAGCCATCATGATTTGCTCAAAATCGTTTATTATCCACTTTTTTGATTTGTTCAGGAATTGCTGATGACTATTCAAGTGCGTTATTTTGCCAGTTTAAAACAACAATTAGGTCGTGATCAGGATCATATTGATCTCGACACGCCTTTGACTGCTGCCGACATTTGGCAACAGTTACATCCTCAACTACCGATTCCGTCTAATTTATTAGTTGCAATCAATTTAGAATATGCGACTTGGTCAAGTTTAGTGAAAGATCAAGATGAATTGGCATTTTTTCCGCCAGTAACTGGAGGGTAAATCATGATTCAAATTATCGATCAAGCCTTGGATCCTTGGGCAGAAATTCAACATTATCAACACTCTCAACCGCAAATGGACGGACAGTTTGGCGCGACCGCGATTTTTGTAGGAACAATGCGCGATTTTAATCAAGGTGATAACGTGAGTTCGCTATTTTTGGAATATTATCCCCTAATGACTGAAAAACAATTAGCAATGATTGAGACTCAAGCTCGCCAACAATGGTCGGTGTTGGATATTTTAATGATTCATCGCGTGGGAGAAATTTTGCCTAATCAACCGATTGTATTAGTGGCGGTTTGGTCAATTCATCGTCACGATAGTTTAGAAGCTTGCCGATTTTTGATTGATAGTTTGAAAACGCAAGCTCCTTTTTGGAAGCAAGAACGTTTACCGTCAAATCAGTATCGATGGGTGAATCCGTAATGAACTCTCAAATTTCTGTGCAACCATAGAAGATTGCATTTAGCGATTGCAAGCTTTAAGCTGTAAAATTTTTTTAGCACGTTTTCGATTTACTAGGAATCCTCATGTCTGACATTGAAATTGCTCAACGAGCGACCTTAACGCCTATCATTGAATTAGCCCAAAAACAATATGATATTCCGGCGCATCATCTTGATCCATATGGACATTTTAAAGCGAAATTGTCGCTAGACTATATCAATAGTTTGGCACAAAATCCGGATGGTAAATTAATTTTAGTGACCGCGATTAGTCCTACGCCGGCGGGAGAAGGTAAAACCACCACTACAGTAGGTTTAGGAGATGCACTGAATCGTTTAGGTAAAAAAACCTTGATGTGTTTAAGAGAACCTTCTTTAGGTCCTTGTTTTGGCGTAAAAGGCGGCGCAGCCGGTGGTGGTTACGCCCAAGTTGTGCCTATGGAAGACATCAATTTGCATTTTACCGGGGATTTTCATGCGATTGGCGTTGCGCATAATTTATTGGCGGCGATGATCGACAATCATATCCATCATGGTAACGCGCTAGAGATTGATCTGCGACGTATTCACTGGCGACGAGTGGTTGATATGAACGATCGCGCATTACGTCATATTGTCGTAGGTTTAGGCGGGATAGCGAATGGTTATTTACGCGAAGATGGTTACGATATTGTCGTTGCTTCAGAAGTGATGGCAATTTTATGTTTAGCCACCAGTCGCGCCGATTTAAAAGCGCGTTTAGGTCGAATTGTCATTGGTTATAAAACGGATAAAACTCCGGTTTATGCCAGTGATTTACAAGCTCACGGAGCGATGGCTGCTCTTTTAAAAGACGCGATTAAACCGAATTTAGTTCAAACTTTAGAAAATAATTTAGTTTTAGTTCATGGCGGGCCTTTTGCGAATATTGCTCATGGCTGCAACACGGTAATAGCGACAAAAACTGCTTTAAAATTAGCCGATTATGTAGTTACTGAAGCCGGCTTCGGTGCGGATTTAGGTGCGGAAAAATTCATTGATATTAAATGTCGCATTGCGGATTTAAAACCTGCGGCAGTCGTGCTAGTTGCAACGATTCGCGCGTTGAAATTTCATGGCGGTGTGGCTAAAGATCAATTAACGATGGAAAATGTAACTGCATTAACTCAAGGATTTGCGAATTTACAACGCCATTATCACAATATCACGCAATATTATGGGCTACCTTGTGTCATCGCATTAAATCATTTTAGTTTAGATACTGAGGCTGAAATTCATCAATTACAACAATTATGTCAAGGTTTAAATGCGCAATTAATCATTTCCAAACATTGGGCTGAAGGTGGTCAAGGGGCTGAAGCATTAGCAGAAGCGGTATTGCAACAAGCGGATCAACATGAATCTGGTTGTCAATTTGTTTATCCTGATGAAGCCAGTTTATGGGATAAAATTCAAGCAGTTGCCACCAAATTATATGGCGCGGCGCAAATCACCGCGAGTGCTAAAGTTAAAGCGGAATTGCATCAACTACAAGCTCAGTATGGACATTTTCCGGTGTGTATTGCCAAAACTCAAATGTCGTTTTCCACCGATCCTAATTTAAAAGGCGCGCCTTCAGGACATACAGTCGAAATTCGTGAATTACGTTTAGCAAATGGCGCGGGATTTATCGTCGCGATTGCGGGTGACATCATGACTATGCCCGGCTTACCC
>JBEEJU010000008.1:0-16507 GCA_041169045.1 Pseudomonadota bacterium | reverse complement strand
GCAAAGTCCGCAAGTAAAACTCCGCCGCCGCAACCTCCAGAAAAAAAACCAGTGGTGGTTAAATCTGTTTCCGAAACGCCGCCGGAAATAGTGACTGAACAATCCACCACGATTATTGAAGAAACAACTGTTGAAATTAACACCGATATTTCAGTAGAAAATTCTGCCAATAATGGTGAAACGGTTTCTGATATTGCTGAAGAAAATAATATTCATAGCGATGAAGATATTAGCGTTGAGCAAATTGAATTAGAAGCTGAAAATTTACACGCGGCGACCGCGCATATTTTACAATTGCGTAATCCCTTAACTGGTGAAATTTCCAAAGTTCCACACAGTTATCCCTTTGCTAAACGTTGGATTAAAGAAGCTTTAGTGCGAGAAGGATTATTGGAAAAAGTTTATTCCAATCACGAATTAAATGTATGGGTGAATGCGAAAACTAAAAAAGCTTTAGCGACTTTAAAAACCATGTCCAATTATCAAGTGGATTAACCTGATTTTATCATTTTGCATTTAGAAACTAATAAGGCGGATTAAGTAAATTAATTCGCCTTAATTATTAGGTTGTAAAAAATACAAGTTTTAACGTTATTAGACGATTGAATTTCAAAAAATTATTTTTAAAATAGAATGTATAAAACCATAGATTTATTTGCAGGTATTGGTGGAATTCGATTAGGTTTTGAAACAAATGATTGTAAAAATGTTTTTTCTTCCAAATGGGATTTAGACGCGCAAAAATTGTATTACCTTATTCAGCTTTGCGTAAAGTAATCGGTAATTCAGTTTCTGTACCTGTTATTAAAGCGATTGCTAAAGATATTAATCTCTAAATAATTAAATGATTAAAGCTTTAAATAGAAATACATAAGTGTTGTAATCTTTACTATTAGCCCTGATTTAAAACCTTTCCTATTTTAAAATAGGAAAGGTTTTTATCATTAAAGCATTATTTAATTAGCGGTAATAAACTGTGGCGATATTGTAAACAGAATTGCGTAAATGCCGATAAACTCACCGCCGTTTTTACCGCTGTTGGTAAAGATTGATAAACGGTTTGACTTAATGCCGTCATTTTTGCATCATCATTAACCGCAGCGGCTAAACTGTGAGCGGCTTGTTGTTTAAATAATTCTTGAATTTTAGGTAAATTCGCTTTAATCATTTCATGCGCTAAATGATCAAGATTAGAACTGACTTGTTTTTTGGCTTGATTGAGTAATTGATTAAAATCCATAATCGTAAGTTGAATAAAATTGACAAAAATAACCGCCCAAATCCTTTATTAATCAGGATAAAGGCGGCAATTATTGTAACTTTATTTGAATAACGATTGGCGGTAAAAAGCTAAGTTCGGTAAATTAATTTCTAAAAATTCATAAAGACCGATCCCATGATTAAATGTCGCATCGTATTATTAATATGTTTAGCATCATCAAGATATTGATTCATATAACCTAATTCAAAACGAGTGTGATCATCCACTTTCCACCCGATTCCGGCAAAAGCTCGATTTTGATCAAATCCCGACCGTCCGCCAAATCGCGTGGAATTAATCCGTATAAAAAACTCATCCCAAGTGACTAAACTTAATTTGGATTCAAATTCAAATGGATAGACTAATCGAACCATTTGTCTAGGGCGAAAACGTACCTCACTGTCTTGTAAAAAGTTGCTTTCAATCATCGTTCTAAAACTCACTGTTCCCCAATCGGTTGGCAGTTGATAACGAAAAGCGGGCCAAATATCTTGTTGCGATAAAGGTGGTTTGCCAAAATTTTCTGTTGGCACCCAAGTATAACCCGCCCAAATGGTGGCTCTATCGCTGAGTGCGTAACCAATCGCTGTCCGTACCATACCTTGATAAAAATGTGTCCAATCTTGATCGAATCGCGCTTGTCCTTCTGTCCATAAACGAAATTTATCCAAACTGGGATCAATCACTTTCAAATTAGTTTCGACCATTAATTGCGCCCATCCTCCGCCGTCTTCAATAAGATCGCCATTGGCTAAGGCTGATAAACTACACAGAGCCAGTGCGAATCCGAGAAATAATTGTTGTTTTAGTTTCATTAATTTCCCTTTTAAATTTAAGGTTGTAATAAAGCTAATAATCCTTTTATCAAAGCCAAAGGTGTTGGAGGACAACCGGCAATTATCATATCCACTGGAATCACCGTCGCTACTGCACCACAACTTGCATAAGATACGCCAAATTCTCCGCCGCAAACGGCACAATCCCCAACAGCGATGACCCATTTTGGATTCGGCGTAGCTTCGTAAGTACGAATTAATGCGGTTTGCATATGCCGCGAAACTGGCCCCGTCACCATTAATATATCCGCATGACGGGGTGAAGCAACGAAATGGATACCAAATCTTTCCACATCATAAAAAGGATTATTTAACGCATGGATTTCTAATTCACAGCCATTACAAGAACCTGCATCCACCGCACGAATTGCAATACTTCCAGCAAATCGTTGATCAATATGATGTTTAACTTCAATTCCTAAAGTTTCTAATTCTTGATCAGTGGCGATTTTCACCGGCTCAGTAACCACTCCGGTGGTAAAAATTTTCGTAAAAATTCGGAACATCGTGATCTCCTATAAATCATTAGCTGAATAAGAACCATTGACTGATTTATTACACACGGGAAAATCCGGCACAATATTATTCAATACAATTTTTTCCAAAGTAGGCCAATTCAAAATGCTAGGATCACGCGGATAAAAGCGGCTAATTCGATTATCAGCGGTAAATCTTACAAAACAAATAATTTCTCCACGCCATCCTTCAATCGTGCCTAAACCTTCTGCTCCCGCTTTAGGAATCACCCAAGGCGTGACAAAATGCGGATCGGTGATTTCGGTTAAACGTTGACAAAATTGTTGGATTAATTTCAAAGCTACATTTATTTCTTTAATCCGCACCCACACTCGTGAAGCAATATCTCCTTGATTTTCCAGAATTACATGAAATTCTGCTTGATCGTAAGGTGAATAACCAATGTCATGACGCGCATCAAAAGTTTGACCACTGGCACGTCCAACATAACCTAAACTGCCAAATGCTTTCGCTGTGACTTCAGTTAAATATCCCGTAGTTTGTAAACGATCTTCTAATGAAGAATTCACATCTAAAGCGGGAATTAATTCGGCTAATTCTTGGCGTAATTCATTGATTTGTTGTTGAATCGCAGCAATTCCAGCCACAGATAAATCGCTTGCTACACCGCCAACAATGATAGTGTCCATAAGTAATCGATGACCAAACCATTGTGCATGAGTGCGTAACCACAATTCGCGCAAACGAGTAAATTGCATTTGAGCAAAACTGAATGCAACATCATTACAAATCGCGCCAATATCGCCTAAATGATTCACGATCCGCTCACGTTCTGCCAAAATTCCCCGAATTAACGCTGCTCGCAACGGAATTTCAAGCCCTGCCGCCTGCTCCATCGCTTGAGCCGCTGCCCAACTATGACCTACAGCGGTATCTCCAGAAACTCGCGCCGCTAATTTCAGCAATTGCTCCGGTGTTCGACTTTCGGCAATTTTCTCAATTCCCTTATGGACATAGGCTAATCTTTCTTCTAAATTCAAAATGGTTTCACCCACCGCTTGAAATCGAAAATGTCCGGGTTCAATAATGCCCGCGTGAACTGGTCCTACCGGAATTTCATAAACTCCCGATCCTTGCGCCGCCATAAAAGGATAATCTTTATCCGCCGGAGTTATTTCCACAGGTTGACCAGCAACGGAAAACTCTCGACGTAAAGGAAACTGGTGTTTTGACCATGCTTGATGACGAGTCCAGCGACGCGAATCAGGATGATCGTTAAATTCAATACCAAACATATCTTGAGTATGACGTTCGCTGCGATTCGCCGCCGGATAAATCGTCGCTTGACTAGGTAATTGCGGATGACTCATTTTAATTCGACAACGAAATAATAAATAATATCCTTGCTTTTCTAATAAACTATTTACCCAAAAGTCATTCTCTGGCATTTCTGCCCAACCAGCGACCCAGCGAAAATGATTTAATAATCCAAATTCAGCAATAATTTGCCAATCTTCTGACTGCACTTCAATCAATTGCATTTTGAAATGCGGATGAGGTTTTAAGTGAAATTCAATCCTAGATTCTACGAATTGATTGAACTCAGGAAATTGCTCAAATAAAAAAATTTGATGATCAATGTAGCTCATAATGGCAAACTCCCAGAAATTAATAAAGTCGCTTGAGAAAACCAATCGGCTAAGAATTGTGGAATCGATAATCCTAACCATAATACCAATACTAAATGAATCATTACCGGTAATAAATTCGCCGAAATCGGATGTTGCATTTCTGGTTTTAATCCATAAACCATTGGTTGAATATGTCTAAATAAACCAGCAAAAGCAATTCCAATTCCGAATAATAATAAAGGGGCTAACCAAGGATAATGGTGCATAGTCGCTAATAGCACTAAAAACTCACTGGTAAAAACGCCAAAGGGTGGAAATCCGGCAATTGCAACCGTCCCTATTAATAATCCCCAGCCGATTTTAGGTTCTGTTTTAATTAAGCCGCGAATCTGCTCCATTTTTTGCGTTCCAGCTAATTGAGCCGCATGTCCTACCGTAATAAAAATCGCTGATTTGGTTAAAGAATGAACGGTCATATGTAACAATGCAGCAAAGGTTGCTAATGAACCGCCAATGCCAAATGCAAATGTCATCATTCCCATATGTTCAATCGAAGAATAACTAAATAAACGCTTAATATCTTTTTGCCTATGTAAAAATAAAGCGGCGACCAAAAAGGATAATAAACCAAATCCCATCATAAATGCCCCAGCAATATGATTTTGAGTCGCGCCATCAACCAACATTTTATTTCTAACCACTGCGTATAAGGCATCATTTAATAATAAACCAGATAATACCGCAGACATAGGTGTTGGCCCTTCTGAATGCGCATCAGGCAGCCAATTATGTAAAGGAACTAAGCCCATTTTTGTACCATATCCGACTAATAAAAATACAAAAGCCAATTGCAAAATATTGGGATCTAATTGTTGTGCATTTTGATATAATTCAGACCATAATAAAGCGTTATGAATTCCGGCAACTTTAGCAGCAGCATAATATAATAAAATTGTGCCAAATAAAGCTTGCGCAATTCCTACTCCGCACAAAATAAAATACTTCCATGCCGCTTCAATGGATTCTGGTGTGCGATACAAACTGACTAATAATACCGTAGCTAAAGTCGCGCCCTCCATTGCCACCCACATTATCCCCATATTATTTGTCGTTAATACCAAATACATCGCTAACATAAAACCTTGATACATTGAATAATATAATCGTAATCTAGCTTCAGTTAAGCGTCCAATTTCTTGCTCATGAGCCATATAAGACGCAGAAAAAATAGAGGTGGTTAAACCAATAAAAGCAGTTAATAAAATTAAATAAACATTAAATGAATCTATCAAAAATGCTTTATTATCTGACAATACATTTCCATGTTCAAAAACATTAAACGCTAAAATGATTGAGATGAATAAACTTAAGCTATTAAAATAAACATTTTGTTTACCCACATTAGGTTGATGTCCTATTACAGCAAAATAGCCAATACCCACTGCTGAAATCAATAATAATAAATACGCCGCAAGCATTATTCCACCTCATTTAAACGATTTAATTGATCGACATCTAAACTATCAATACTACGACTAATTTGTAAAAAGAAAATACCAAATAAAATCGCGGCGACTAATACATCAAATGCAATACCTAATTCCACTACCATTGGCATTCCGTTTGTAGAAACAATAGCGGCAAAAAATAAACCATTTTCAATTGACATAAAGCCTACGACATGCGCAATTGCTTGACGGTGTGAAATCATTAATAACATTCCTAATAAAATAACCGATAAACTCACCGCTAATGCGTTGATCATTAAAGTGCTAGATGATGAGACTAAAGGATGCAAAATGTAATAACTGAAAACAACTAAACTTGCTCCTGATAACATTACGGTCGTTTTATTATTCAAAGCCTCAATATCCCGATGTAAATTTAGCTTTAATACTTGTCGAGATAACATATAAGGAATGATTAGCACTTTTAGAATAAATCCAATCATTGCCGAAATATATAAATGATGATTATCTAAACTATAAGCTGCAACCGTTGCGGTAAATGCTAATAATAAACCTTGCACAGCAAATACAAAAATCATGCGTAATAATCGAGCTTGTCCTAACATTAAAAATGAAGTTAATCCGACCAATGCTGATAACGATAAAATAGCTTGCGTATAAAAATCAAATTGATGAATTTCCATTATCGTGTAACCTCCAAAATAATATGACTTAACATGCCTAATAATCCTAATAAATAAGCAAAACTTAAATATTCAGGTACACGAAATAATCGCATTTTTGCGACAGCGGTTTCACTAATTGCTAAAACAATAGCTAATCCCGCTAATTTCATCAAAATAGTCGCTAATCCTACTGCTAAACTATGAATATCAAATTGCTGGGCAATTCCCCAAGGAAAAAAAATATTTGCAATTAATACACCATAAATCATTAATTTTAATTGACTAGCCCATTCAATTAAGGCTAAATGCCGACCACTATATTCCAAAATCATCGCTTCATGAATCATAGTTAATTCTAAATGCGTTACTGGATTATCTACCGGAACCCTTCCTGTTTCTGCAACTGCAACTAATAATAATGCTAATAATGCGAATAAAAATGAGGGTCTTAATACCAATCCCTGAGTTAATACATAATCAATTGCCGCTGATAAATTTGTTGTTGAGGCGGTCATCGTTAAAGTAAAAATAGCCATCAACATGGCGGGTTCTGCTAACGAAGAAACTGTCATTTCACGCGAAGAACCCATACCTCCAAAAGCCGTACCAATATCTAATCCGGCTAAGGTTAAAAAAAATCTAGCAAATGCAAAAAAACCGACAAATACAATTACATCTGCACTGGCTGCCGTTGGTAAATCAATAGCAATAAAAGGTAAGACTGAAGCTGCTAATACAGTGGCTGAAAAAATAATATACGGCGCAATTAAAAATAGCCATGAAGCATGATGTGCAACGACAGGTTGTTTACGACTTAATTTGATTAAATCTCGATAACTTTGAAATAATGATGGGGGCTTACGATTTTGTAATCGACATTTACACCATTTTAACCAACCTGCTAATAATGGACTGAATAAAACTAATAATCCAATTTGAATGATTGCAATTAACCAATTCATAAACTTACCACCCATAATAATAAAATTAAAGTGACAAAAGAATACCCTAAATAAGTACGTAAATGACCGGTTTGAATTTTGCTAACTTGTTTCGCCAATTTATTAATTGTCTGTTGAATAGGTTGATACAATTTAAACCAAATATGATCCTCAATTTTTAAATGATAATTCACTGCTATCACTTGTTGATTAAGTGCGCCAACTTGTTGTTTTTCAATATGTTCTTCAATTATCCATATCGGTGAAAAAATACGTCTAAACGGCATAGTAAATGATTCACTATTATATTGCATTCTGGCATTTAATCCGCCAAAACCACAATCCCAAGTCTCGCTTCGACGAATAAAAGTATCTGGATTACGTTTTAAATACGCATAAATTATTCCGCTAGCAATAATCACGCTGATTAATACTAAAGGTGCTGCATATGAGGCTTTTTGGGGTGCTACTGGAGCTAACCATATCCATCCTAATATCGCCGTTTTAGGTAAAGTACTGCCTATTAATTCTTGCGTAATTGGCTGAATAGTTTGAATAATTAATGAAGGAAAAATTCCAAATAAAATACATAATCCGGCTAAAATACCTGGCGCAATTAACATGAATGGTGTTTCAACTTCAACAGCTTTTTCACTGTAACGTGAATGAGGTAATCCTAGAAAAATAATACCAAATACTTTCACAAAACAAGCGGCTGCTAAAGCGGCGGTTAATGCTAATCCAGCGGCGGCGACTGGAATTAAACTGCGTAATACGCCATTTTCTAAAACATCGACTTGTAAAGCGGTTTGAAAAACTAACCATTCCGAAACAAAACCATTAAATAAAGGTAATGAAGAAATACTCATACAGCCAATTAAAAAAATCGCACTGGTTTTTGGCATTTTATGAATTAAACCTCCTAATAAATTGATATTTAATTGATGCGTTTGTTGATGAATAATCCCCGCAATTAAAAATAATAAACTTTTAAATAGCGCGTGATTAAAAGCATGTAATAAAGTAGCTACTAAACCTAAAGCTGCTAATTGTGGATAACCATTCGCTTGAAAAATAATGGTTAATCCTAATACCATCATCATAATGCCCATATTTTCTACTGAACTATAGGCTAATAATCGTTTTAAATTTGGCTGCATCATCGCATATAAAATACCTACCAATGCAGAAATTACGCCTAAAATCATTAATATTAATCCCCATTGCCAATGCAGTGTTGGAATTAAATCTAAAGAAAAACGAATCAGACCATATAATGCAACTTTTAACATTATTCCACTCATTAATGCAGAAATATGTGAAGGCGCAACTGGATGAGCTTCAGGCAACCAAACATGTAATGGCACTAAACCGGCTTTCATTCCAAAACCAATTAATGCTAATACAAAAGCAATTGTTGCCCAAGTGTCCGATAATTTTGCTTCGCGTAATTGATCAAAAGTAAAACTATCACTAAAACTCGCTAATACGCCAAAGGCTAAAATAATCATTAATGCACCAACCTCTGCCATTAATAAATATAAAAATGCGGCGCGTCGATTGGCTGAATGTTCATGTTGAAAAGCGACTAAAAAATAGCTGGCAACTGACATTAATTCCCAAGCGATCATAAAAAAGAAAGCATCGTCAGCAATTAATACCAATAACATTCCAGCAATAAATAAACCGGTAAATAATCCTAATAAAGATAATGGGTATTGTTCTGGATCATAATGATGAATATAATCTGGAGTATAAATACTCACTATGGTCACTGCAATTCCAATCATTAAATAAAAAAATGCAGATAAATAATCAAAATGTACATGCCAAGGTAGCCAAGGTAATCCTAAATGAATTTGATCAATCATGATTGAAGAACTGATTAATTGACAACTTCCTGCAATGATTGCCGATATTCCCGCTAAAGTTAAACAAAAATAAACAATACGCATCCAAATACGCGGAAATTGTTCCGTTTCAAAGTACGTTAAATAATTTGAAGAATTCGTTATACTCAGCATTTGAACCAAGTGATATAACCACTCTCGATGATTATAAAATAACGCTAATAAACTCGATGCAACACTGAATAAAATTGCTGCATATGTAAAAATCATAATGATCATTTTTTAGCTCCGATAATCATCAAATACATCCCAATAGTTAGATATTTTTAAACATTATCAAAAAATTAACGTTGTGGTAATGACATAATTCTCCCCGCTAATTCATGTTTAGAAAATTTTTTAACCGGAACACCTTGTAAATGACAATATCCGCCATTAGATTCATAATCATGACAAAAATTATCAATAAACTCCATCACCGTATGATCAATTAAATAACCTTGATTAAAATCAAAAATAATGGTTTTACCTGATTCAATTTGATTTAACGCTTTTTTCAAGGGCAAAAAATTAGAAAATATTGCTGAACCTTTTAATTTTACAATCACAGTATGTTGATCGGGTTTATCTAAATCAAATTCTATTTTAAATAAATTGATTATTTTCACACCACGAGATAAATGAATGATTAATTTAACTACGATTCCAATTGCGACCCCAACTAATAAATCAGTGGCTAATACACCGATAATGGTCACGACAAATAAAAGCAATTGTTCTGTACCAATATGAAATACCTGTTTAAAGGATTGTGGAGACGCTAGACGATAACCAGTAAATACCAATAAAGCGGCTAATGCGGCTAAAGGAATACTATGAATTAAACGGGGAAATAAACTGACGAAAATGAGTAAAAAAATTCCATGAAAAAAATTCGCCCAACTGGTTTTTGCCCCATTATTAACATTGGCAGAACTTCTTACAATTTCTGCAATCATTGGCAAACCACCAATACAGCCACAAATTAAATTACCAAAGCCTACCGCAGCTAAATCACGATTTAAATCCGCATGACGTTTATAAGGATCAAGTTTATCAACCGCAGTCGCACTTAATAAACTTTCTAAACTACCGACTAAACTAATGCTAATAACGGCACTCCAAAATTCACTGGTGAATAATTTTGAAAAATCAGGAAAATAAAAACTGGACATAAAATTTTCAGAAATCGCTACTAAAAATTTAGGTCCTACTGTTGCTTCATGATGCGGCAAAAAATGTGCATTCGGTAAAAATAAATACATATGTTGATGATTTAAATCATAATACCGCGCTAATGCCATTCCAACTAAAACCACAATTAATGGCGCGGGAATCATTTTTAACCACTGATTCTTAACCACTGCCCATAAAATTAAAATCGCTAATCCACTAAAACCAATAATCGCAATTTCAGGATTTAAATTCACTATACTATTTGGAATTTGAGCTAAATTCTCAAATAAAGAACCTTTAACCGTTACGCCTAACATAACGTGAATTTGTTTAGTCATAATAATAATCCCAATTGCAGCTAACATTCCATGTACTACTGACGAAGGAAAAAATGCACTTAAACTTCCAGCACGCGATAATCCTAAAATAATTTGAATAATACTGGCTACCACAATTGCCGCTAATGTATAGCGATATCCAGCCATTGCATTTCCTTGTCCTAATTCTTGCACTGCGCTTAATACCACAACAATTAAACCTGCTGCTGGTCCATTAATAGTCATATAAGAACCATTAATTCTTGATACTAAAATACCGCCAATAATTGCCGTAATAATTCCGGCTGAAGGGGGAAATCCAGAAGCCATTGCAATTCCTAAACATAAAGGTAATGCAATTAAAAAAACTAGAAATCCAGATAATAAATCATTTTGCCAATGCGTTGTCAAACCAGCTAATCCCGTTTTAGGTAAAACTCTCAAAGTATTCATTACAATCTCACTTAATTTTTTGTAAACTATCCTTAAATTAGCGATTAATATGCCATTATTAAATACTCAATTTATCTAATTGATTTTCATAGAAAAAAATCAATGCTAATCAATTGTTTATTAAAATAAATCCAGATTATTGGGGCAAAACAACGGCTGATCGGGGCTTTTAAACCACTTATTGATTAAATACCTAATATTTAGCAGGAATAGGTTTATTTACTTAATTGTGCTTGCAAAATGGCATTATCACTTATACTATTTTTAATTATTTACTCCTAAAAACATTTTAATGAATGCCACTATTTATCGTTTACTGATTGCACAATTTTTATCTGCTTTTGCGGATAATGCTATTTTATTTATTTTAATTGAATTAGTTTCTCAACAGAAAATTAATCAAACGGGTTACATTCCTGCATTACAAAGTGTATTTTTAATTGCGCCGGTATTATTTGCTCCTTGGGTAGGAAATTGGGCTGATCATTATGCGAAATCAAAAATATTAATGGCGGCGAATTTATTAAAAGCGGTAGGAACGGGATTGATTTTATTAAAAATCGAACCTTTAATTGCTTATTCAATTGTGGGGGCGGGGGCGGCTTTATATGCGCCAGCTAAATATGGCATTTTACCCGAATTAGTTCCGCGTCAATCTTTGGTCAAAGCAAATAGCTGGATTGAAGCTTCAACTATTTTAGCGATTTTATTAGGTCCAATTATTGGCGCGCAATTAGCAACTATTTCTATTTTATTTGCTTTAAGTGTGACTTTAGGATTATTTTTAATTTCAGCTATGATTACTTTTTCATTACCTGTATTTATTGTTAATATTAACTCTAATTCTGCTTCTGGATTTATTTTTTTTATTCAACAAATTAGACAATTTTTATCACCTTCACGCGCTAAATTTGTCGTTTTAGCCACCGCCTTATTTTGGGCAACGGCAGCTACTTTAAGAGTTATTATTGTGGCGTGGATTCCCGATATATTAAATTTACATTCAACGCAAAAAATTGCAGAAATTAGTTTATTTTTAGCCATTGGAATTATGCTAGGCGCAGCGATTGTTCCTAAATTAATTCCACTCAATTATTTATATAGAGTTAGAATTCCGGCGTATTTAATGAGCTTATTAATTATCTGTTTAAGTGCTTCAAATACTATAATAATGGCTCAATTATTATTATTTAGTATTGGTTTATCAGGTGGGTTATTTATAGTTCCTATTAATGCTGCGTTACAAGAAATGGGACAACAAAGTATTGGTAGTGGAAAAGCAGTCGCTTTACAAAACTTTTTTGAAAATTTAGCGATGTTATTTGCGGTAGGAAGCTATACTTATGCCAGCTCTCGCTATGAATTATCATCCATTTATGCTTTATTTATTTTAGGCAGTAGCGTTTTTATTATAACCGCTATTATTTCAACTCGCCTGCCCTTAAAATCGACATCATCTAGCTAAATCGTGCTACACTAAAAGATATATTTATTTCACAATTGTTTTTTTTAGGCTAAATAAATGTCGAACAATAATTATTTAAATTATTCCTTAATGACTCTGCTGAGTTTATCGGCTGCATTTTTAAATGGTTGTAGTGAAATTCCTACACCATTAAGCATTAACGTTTCTAGCATTACAGAGCTTGGTTTTACTCAGATGCCAACGCTAATAAATGATCCGAATTCTGCAACTCCGCTGGTTGCTGTGGTTAAATTTTCAACCGCTAAACCGGTTAAAACGACTTTAACCGTTATTGATGGTTCGCACCGTCGGGATATTTATTTCGATAAAAATAAAAATCCCGAATTAGGTTTACCGATTATTGGATTACGCGCAGATCATACTTATTCTGTGGAAGTGAAAATTGATGATGATAATGGACATCAATTAAAAGCAGATACGATATTAAGTTTTAAAACTCCGGCTTTACCAAGCGATTTATATGAATTTCCCCCGTTAAAAACTACCGTTAGTAAAAGCGATAAAATTGAACCCGGTTTTACGTTGATTAGCGTACGACGACGCATGATTGGCCCAGATACCCCTGAAAATCGTAATTTCACCACTAAATTTGGTTTATTGGTTGCAATCGATAATGAAGGTCAAGTCGTTTGGTATTATCGTTCCAAAGTCCGAATTGCTGATTTTGATTATTTACCCGAAAAACAACATTTTATTTTTCTCACGGTAGATTTTCGTGCTTTTGAAATGGATTTATTAGGCAACCAAATTGCCACTTGGTATTCAACTGGACCTAAAATTGAGCGCGAAGGCATACCGATTGAAACCATGGCAATGCACCATGACATCGATATATTACCTTCGGGCAATTTTTTAACTCAGGGAACTCAACCTAAAGCTATCGATAATTATTACACCAGCGAAACCGATTCCAAAGCTCCGCGGAAACGCCAAGAACGGGTGATTGGCGATGAATTATTAGAGTTTCAACCTGATGGTAAAGTGGTTTGGCGATGGAATGTATTTGATTATTTAGACCCTTTTCGCTTGGGTTATGGCACATTCGATGATTATTGGGGAAAACGCGGCTTCCCTGATACGGTCGACTGGACACATGGCAATGCTCAACTTTACGATTCCCGCGATAATAGTGTGATTATGTCGCTACGTCATCAAGACGCGATTATTAAAGTTGATCGCCAAACCAATCAAATTAAATGGATTTTCTCTGCCAGCACGCGAGGCTGGTCGCCAGAATTAAAAACAAAGCTATTAAAATTCGATAAAAATACTCGTCCGCCTTATCATCAACATGGTTTATCCTTAACACCACAAGGGACTTTACTCGTTTTTAATAATGGAAACTTCCAAGCTTTACCCTTTGATAAACCCAAAATGCCTTCGGATATTCATACTCAGGCGATGGAATATCAAATTGATGAAAAAAATCTAACCGCAAAAGAGGTTTGGGCTTCGGATATTGCTGGTGAACCGAATATTTTAAGTGTTGCAATGGGAAATACCGAATTATTACCTGAAACCAATCACATTTTTGTCGGTTTTGGGGGATTATTACCCAAAAATCAATTGCAAGGATTAACTTGGGAAAAAGCTGAACATTTAAATCAAGTCAGGTGGACAAATTTAGAAGATTTTCGCGGCTGGGGATTGATTCGAGAATATACCCATACAAAGCCACCTCGTGTGGTTTGGGAAACTGTAATGGAAAATTTATCCAAAGAAGTTCCGGTAGAATGGGTATTGTTTAGTGCGCAAAAAATCTCACATTTTTAATTGCCTAGGCAATTAATTATTGATTTTATTATTTCAACCTTCCCTATTTCAATAATAAGGAAGGTTGATTTGGATAGTGCAGAAAATTATTTAGCTTTCATCATCTCGTGGTGATGTGCCATTTTTTCAACCATATGGGCTTTCATTAATTCCAATTGTTGATTTTTCAATTCTTCCTGTTTTTTTGGATCTTTTTCAGCCAAAATTTTTGTCGATAACTCGTGCATTGCTAAAATATGCGCTTGCATTTTACGCAAATGTTCCATTTGCGTAGCGTTATTCGCCGGCATGGTTTTCATATTTACCGTTTCATCTTTAGCCTTAGACTCTTCGGCAAAAATTATACCATTTGTTAAAAACATTACTAACACCGACAAAATTGATAATTGATAAATACGGTTCACTTATATTCTCCTCAGTTATTGTAAACGTTAAAAACGTTTCGTTAAATTATTTGACTAGATAATTGTAGAATAATTAACATTTTTTTCAACCATTTACCGATTAGAATTTTATAAATATTTCAATATCGCCTTTATTTTTTTTATGCCAAATAATTCTACTCTCTTAAGTTTCAGTATGCGTATCGATATTATTTTGCGGTTCTGCTAATTTTTCTACGCCATTTGGTTGTTTCATTTTTTCATAAACCGCTTGGGTAGGGGCTATCCACACCGTTCCAGGACCCGTGAATGTTTGTAATAATCCTTCGCCACTCACTACGGATTGAAAAAGAGTTTTGGCAGATTTTTCTGCTTTAAAACTCACACTTGCTGTTCTTACCAAGGCAAAATTTCCATCCACCGATAATTTTTCGCCAGCCGCTAATTCATATGTCACTAATTCTGTAATCGGAACTGGTGAAACTAAGACAACGACTCCTGAACCTTGGGCTTGGGTCTGAAACCAGCCCTCACCTCCAAATAATGCGCCTGATAAACTTTTTTGCATGGTCGCGCTAACCTCTAAAGTATCTGATGCACAGTAAAAAGCTTTTTTATCAAAAATAAGTGCATCATCTGTAATATTAAACAATAAAAAATGTCCAAACGAAGGTTCTAAAAACACTTCTCCAGTACCACTGATTTTAGATTGAAATAAAGTTTCCCCAGCAATCCATTTGCGCACTAATCCCCTAGCTATTCCACCTTGAATTGCAGACTCCAACCGTAAATAACCCTTCATAAAATGCAAAGCTCCGGGTTCAATCAAAATTGCCTTATTTTCTAATATAATCCGAATCATTTTTAGCCGAATTCCTGCTTGATTCGCGAAGAAAACTTTTTCAGCAATATTTAAATCATGCGAGCCTTGTAAATGTTTACATTGTAAAATCTCAAAAGTCGCCCCGGGGATTTTTTCAGTTTCAATCGCTTCAAATAACTCTAAATTATTCATATTTATTTACCATTAATATCATCATAGATTGATAAAAATTTTTAACCTTGGGTGATCAATAATAATATCGCTAAAAAATAATTAAATTTCATGGTGTTAAGATAAAATTCCTGTCTTAATAAAATTTAAAAAGCGGTTTTAATCAATATTTACCAACTTTATGTATTTATTTTATCTACATTCCGGTGTACAATAATCATAATACAGCAAGGTTAAGAAAATTGTCATTTAAACATTTAGTGTAGCCATGACAAGCAGATCGAAAAGAAGTAAATCGTTTTCCAGTACCCGCTTTATTACCCATCATGTTATTTTATTTAGTCAATTTATTGGCTTCCCTGAAGAAAAGTTAAGAGAAAAGAAATGTCAAATTTAGTTGAAGGTACTGTTAAGTGGTTTAATGACGAAAAAGGTTTCGGTTTCGTTGAGCAAGCAGGCGGTAAAGATGTTTTCGTACACCACAGTGCTATTAATGGCAGTGGTCGCAAAACTTTGACAGAAGGTCAAAGAGTAACAATGGAAGTAAGCCAAGGTCAAAAAGGCCCACAAGCTGAAAATGTAACCCCCGCGTAACTCGCTAAAGAATAAGAAAGCCCAGTAGTGCAACATTACTGGGCTTTTTCTTTGCCCAAAATTTTTAATCGCGAGTTTTAAAACCGTATTTTTCAAACACGGCTCGCGCTTCGCTTTGGCTTAAATAATTTAAAAATTCACGCGCTTCGGTCGATTGACTGA
>JBEEJU010000007.1:0-17112 GCA_041169045.1 Pseudomonadota bacterium | reverse complement strand
TTTAGCGCGAAAACAAGATGGTGATTGGTTTTTAAATGAAGGGGTCAATCGAATTTATCCCGAATTATGGCAGCAATTAATTGAAAGCGTACCGCATCCTAAATATAATCAATTGTTGGATAATTTATGTGACGGTTTATGGGGAAATGATGAATTAACTCAGCGGCGCGTGGCTAAAGCCTGGTTAAATTGGGGCGCGCAAGTCGCTTTAGGGAAAGATTATCAATCCAGATTTGATAGCGAATTTATTACAGAAAAATTATTAAAACAAGTGGGAATGGAATTACATTATGCCCAGCATCATTATTTTATTCGTGAACAACAAATTTTAAAATACACTGCAAAAATTTGTCATATTCCAACGATTTTAATTCATGGACGTTATGATTTAGTTTGTCCAATTGAATCTGCCGTTACCTTACATAAACATTTATCTGATGCAGATTTTCGGATTTTGCCTAATTCAGCGCATATTGCTAGAGGTGATGAAATGATTGACGCATTAATCTCAGCTACCGATCAATTTGCCCAGCAATTTCAATGAGTCATCAAAAATTAATTATCGCTATTACCGGAGCGACGGGAGCTATTTATGGCTTACGTTGTTTACAAATATTACAAACTTTAGCGAATTGGGAAACGCATTTAATTATTTCCAAAGCTGGCTTAATTAATATCAAACATGAATTGAATTTAACTAAATCAGATTTATATCAATTCGCCAATTATCATTATGCTATTGATGATATTACGGCGGCAATTGCCAGCGGTGGGTTTAAAACCTCGGGAATGCTAATCGCACCTTGTTCAATGAAAACCGTAGCAGCAATTGCGCATGGATTTGGAGATAATTTAATTTCTCGATCCGCAGATGTCATTTTAAAAGAACGGCGACGCTTAGTGATTATGCCGCGTGAAACACCTTTACATTTAATTCATTTACGCAATTTAACCGCAATTACCGAAATGGGTGGCATTATTTATCCGCCTTTACCCGCTTTTTATCAACATCCTTCATCGATTGCCGCGATGGTTGATGAAACCGTAGGTCGAGTTTTGGAATTGTTCGGCATCGAAACCGAAGGTTTGTATCAACCTTGGACGGGTTTATCCTAGTTGTTCACATAACCGTCTATAATTAGTCATAATGACACAATGTTGAGCAAATTTCTTTCTTCATACTGTTAAACGTCAAATCGTATTCCCGTATTGATTCAGTCGATTTCTGTTACAATGTCAGAAATATCGCTAGTTTAGCCGCTTTCCTATTGATTGCTTTGAAGTTTTATCTTTTTGAAATGGCTAAACAATCAACTTTTTTTAACAGCTTAACTCTCAAAAAATACAGTGGATTTACAACATATTAGAAATTTCTCCATCATCGCGCATATCGATCATGGAAAATCAACTTTGGCTGACCGTTTTATCCAAATTTGTGGTGGATTATCCGAACGGGAAATGGAAGAACAAGTCTTAGATTCTATGGATTTGGAACGCGAGCGTGGCATCACTATCAAAGCCCAAAGCGTCAGTTTGAATTATGTCGCAGAAAATGGCGAGGCTTATCAACTCAATTTCATTGATACTCCGGGACATGTGGATTTTTCATATGAAGTATCGCGCTCATTAGCTGCTTGTGAAGGGGCATTATTAGTGGTCGATGCGGCTCAAGGAGTAGAGGCACAAAGTGTTGCCAATTGTTATACCGCGATTGGTTTAGGCTTAGAAGTTTTGCCGGTATTAAATAAAATTGATTTACCTTCAGCCGAACCTGAGCGGGTAATTACCGAAATCGAAAATGTGATTGGCATTCCGGCGGATAATGCTTTGAGAATCAGTGCTAAAACTGGTTTAGGCGTAGAAGCCGTTTTAGAACAATTGATTGGATACATTCCGCCGCCGAATGGTGATGAGCAAGCCGCGTTACAAGCGTTAATTATTGATTCGTGGTTTGATAATTATTTAGGCGTAGTCTCTTTGGTACGAATTATGAATGGCAGTTTGCGTCGCAAACAAAAAATTACCATTATGTCTACTGGAAAATCTTTTTTGGTGGAAAAATTAGGTGTATTTACTCCTAAACGTTTGGAAAAAGAACAATTAATGACTGGTGAAGTAGGATTTATTATCGCTGGTATTAAGGATATTTTTGGCGCGCCGGTAGGCGATACCATTACTTTAACCGACGATCCAGCAAGTTCAGCTTTAGCCGGTTTTGAAACGGTACAACCGCGAGTGTTTGCCGGTTTATATCCGACGAATGCCGATGGTTATGAAAATATGCGCGAAGCCTTGCAAAAATTGCGCTTGAATGATGCGGCTTTACAATTTGAACCGGAAACCTCACAAGCTCTAGGCTTCGGATTTCGTTGTGGTTTTTTGGGCATGTTACATATGGAAATTGTCCAAGAACGCTTGGAACGTGAATATGACATTGATTTAATTACCACTGCGCCAACAGTAATTTACGAAGTTCAAGTACACAGTGGCGAAGTGTTGTTGGTCGATAATCCTGCCAAACTTCCTGAAGTGGGAACTATTGAGGAAATTCGTGAACCTATTATTCGCGCAAATATTTTAGTACCGCAAGAATATTTAGGCGGAGTCATTAATTTATGTATTGAAAAACGCGGTGTACAAAAAGATATGCAATATACCGGTAGTCAAGTGTCTTTACATTATGAATTGCCTTTAAGCGAAGTGGTATTAGATTTTTTTGATCGATTAAAATCGATTAGCCGAGGTTATGCCTCTTTTGATTATGAATTTCTCCGATTTGATCCGGCTGATTTAGTGAAATTAGATGTCTTAATTAATGGCGATAAAGTCGATGCTTTATCGATTATTGTGCATCGAGAATTAAGTCAAAACCGGGCGCGCGATTTAGTTGAACGAATGAAAGATTTAATTCCACGTCAAATGTATGAAGTTGCGATTCAAGCCGCTATTGGTGCAAAAATTATTGCCCGCTCAACAGTTAAAGCTTTACGCAAAAATGTTTTAGCTAAATGTTATGGTGGTGATATTACGCGCAAGAAAAAATTATTAGAAAAACAAAAAGCCGGTAAAAAACGAATGAAACAAGTGGGCAATATTGAAATTCCACAAGCAGCATTTTTAGCGGTATTACAAATTAATAAAGAATAATTTTATGAATACTGATTTTTCATTTTTTTTAACTATTGCCAGCTTAGTAACCGGTATTATTTGGGGCGGACATAGACTCTATCTAAAATTTCAGCAACGTCAATTTGATGAAGAATTAGAACCTTGGTTTGTCGAAACCGCGCGGTCTTTTTTTCCAGTAGTCTTTATTGTTTTATTATTACGTTCTTTTTTAGTCGAGCCATTTCGTATTCCTTCTGGCTCAATGATTCCAACCTTATTAATTGGCGATTTTATTTTAGTGAATAAATTTACCTACGGTTTTCGATTACCCGTAACACACACTAAAATTGTCGAAATGAATTTGCCTCAACGGGGGGATATTGTGGTTTTTCGTTATCCTAAAGACCCCAGTGTTGATTATATTAAACGGGTGATTGGATTACCCGGAGATAAGGTCACTTATTTAAATAAAACCGTTTATATTAATGGTCAGCCAATTCAACAAACGGATATAGGCGATTATCATGACGGAGAAGGTCGCGGCGACTTAAAACAACGTCAAGAAAATTTAATTCCAGTAGTCCATTCAATTTTAATCGATACGAATCAATCTTCATTAGAAGCAGAATATGTCGTACCTGAAGGGCATTATTTTGTAATGGGCGATAATCGAGACAATAGTAATGATAGTCGTTATTGGGGAACCGTTCCTGAAGAAAATTTAGTTGGAAAAGCTTTTTTAATTTGGATGAATTGGAATATGGATAGAAATTGGATTGCTTTTGAACGAATTGGTACAAGATTAAAATAATTTTCAGTATAAATCATTTAAGGAGAAAACCATGAAATCTATCAATAAGCAACGAGGAATGACAGCAATTAGTTTAATATTATTGCTGGCAGGTCTTTTTTCAATTGTTTTATTAGTTTTAAAAATTATTCCTGTGTATTTAGATCACGGAAAAGTAGTCAGTGCTTTGGAAGGATTAAAAGGAATGGGCAACATTGAAACATTAAGTCGTCCAGAAATTCAAAGTGCTTTTTTTAAAAAATTAAGTGTAAATCCGGTAGATACTTTCCATGAAAAAGATTTGATCATTATTAAAAATGGCGATTATGCGAAAGTGCAAGCGCAATATCAAGTTGAAGTGCCTGTCATTTCCAATATTAGTGCATTAATGAAATTTGATGATTCTATTGAGGTTGGCAAAAAACAGTGATTAAAGAATCGCAATTGTTGGCAAAAAGATTAGGATTACATTTTAATCAGCCAACGCTGTTTGAAACGGCTTTAACCCATCGTAGTATGGGCGCGCATAATAATGAACGTTTAGAATTTTTAGGAGATTCTATTTTGGGCTTTGTCATTGCGCAAAAATTATATGATAGTTTTCCAAATGCAAGTGAAGGCGCGTTAAGTCGTTTACGTGCTAGTTTAGTTAATCAAGATTCATTAGCTAATTTAGCGCGTAAACATCAAGTTGGCGATTATTTAATTTTAGGCAGTGGTGAATTAAAAAGCGGTGGTTTTCGCCGTGATTCCATTTTATCCGATGCAATGGAAGCGATTATTGGTGCGATTTATAAAGATCAGGGAATTGAAATTTGTCGCCAATGGATTTTAACCATGTTTGCTGAAGAATTAAATAAATTAACTGCTGATAATTGGAAAAAAGACCCTAAAACGCAATTGCAGGAATTAATGCAATCACAAGGTGTAGATTTACCGGAATATGAATTAGTCGCTACCGGTGGATTACCGCACACGCAATTATTTAAAATTACTTGTCGCACACAATTAACGCAAGAAATCTGTATTGGTTATGGCAGTTCGCGTAAAAAAGCTGAACAATCAGCCGCCGAACAAATGTTAGCTATTTTGGAAAGAGAAAAAAAATGAAATGTGGTTTTGTAGCATTAATTGGTCAACCGAATGTCGGTAAATCCACCTTAATGAATCATTTATTAGGACAAAAAATCAGTATTACTTCGCGCAAACCCCAAACAACTCGACATCGAATTGTGGGAATTAATACCACGGATCAAGGACAAATCATTTACGTTGATACCCCTGGAATGCACGCGACTGAAAAACGGGTATTAAATCGATATTTAAATCGAACCGCTAATACCGTTTTATTGGATGTAGATGTAGTGGTGTGGTTAATTGATGATTTACAATGGCAAGATTATGATAAACAAATTGTTCAAAAATTATCAGAGGCGCAATTGCCGGTTATTTTAGCCGTTAATAAAGTCGATAAAATCAAAAATAAAACTCAATTGTTGGCTTTTTTTAAACAGGCTTTGGAATTTTATCCTTTTGAACAAATTATCCCTATTTCAGCCTTAAAAAAAACTAATCTACCCCAATTAGAACAACAAATTTTACAATTATTACCCGAACAAGATTATATTTATCCCGAAGATCAAATTACCGATCGATCACAACGCTTTTTAGCTGCAGAAATTATTCGTGAAAAATTAACTCGACGATTAGGCGCAGAATTACCATATGCTTTAACCGTTGAAATTGAGCGTTATGAAGTTTCAGAAACGATTACGCGAGTTTATGCCATTATTTGGGTAGAACGTGACGGGCAAAAAACCATTGTAATTGGTAGTAAAGGCGAATTACTGAAAAAAATTGGCATCGATTCTCGGTTGGATATTGAAAAATTAATTGACCACAAAGTGTATTTACAATTATGGGTAAAAGTGAAATCAGGATGGTCGAATAATGAAAGGGCTTTACAAAATTTAGGCTTTTTTCATCTTGAATAATTTACGTTTATTCCATTCATCATTATATTCGGAAAACAATCATGTCTTCTTTTAATCACAGTTATGTTCAAGCACGCATTTTAAAACAATTATTTATTAATCAAGAGATTGAAGTTTTACCCAGATTAACTTTAGAAATAGCCAATCAATTAACTCCGGATATTTCTGTATTTAAATCTCCGGTACAAGCGAATTTCTTTCAAGATATTACCCATTATCAATCTATCCCTTTATTAGTGATTAATATTGTCACGTTAGATCAAACTATTCAGAGCTTATTATCTGCTGCGAATTTATATATTCAAGCCGGAGTCAATTATGTTTGGACGATTGAACCTTATACTCATAGCATTTTGGTGAGTCATATTATTCAACAACATTTATTTCATGATGAAATAGTCGAGAGTGATGGAATTAAAGTAGATTTTAAGCGCGTTTTTAATTAGAAAATATTATGGAAAAACAAATCATTTTATTAGGGGTAAATATTGATCACGTCGCCACCTTACGGCAGGCGCGAGGAAGTTTATATCCCGAACCCGTGCAAGCGGCACTGGTGGCTGAACAAGCCGGTGCAGACGGCATTACCGCGCATTTGCGTGAGGATCGACGACATATTCAAGATCGGGATATTTTTTTATTGCAGGAAATGTTACATACCCGTCTCAATTTAGAAATGGGAGTCACTGATGAAATGGTAAATATTGCGAAAAAAGTCAGACCACATGCCTGTTGTTTAGTGCCAGAAAACCGAGCTGAATTAACCACTGAAGGCGGTTTAGATGTGGCTCATCAATTGCCTAGAATAAAATCCGTTTGCAGCACTTTAGCCGAATCCGGCATTGAAGTGTCGTTGTTTATCGATCCAGAAGAAAGGCAAGTTGCCGCCGCAATCTCTGCCGGCGCAATGGTAGTTGAATTACATACTGGCGCATATGCAGAAGCCGCCACGCCTAAAATTCAACATTATGAATTGCAACGGATACAACGTAGTGCTCGTTATGCGCGCCAAGCCGGTTTGCAAGTGAATGCCGGTCATGGTTTAACTTTTTATAATGTCGAAGCGATTTGTCGGGTTGCTGAAATTGTTGAATTAAATATTGGACATTTTTTAATTGCTCAAGCGGTATTTTCTGGATTAGCAACGGCGGTTCAACAAATGAAATCGATAATGCGACAAGCGCGAGCAGAACTTTAAATTCAGAAATTCAAATTTTTCTTGAGTTAAAAATGCAAACAAATGATTCTGGAAATAGTTTTTGTGACTTGGTGATAAAATTTTACTTGATTGTTTATTTTAATTATTGCGCATTCTGCGCGAATGTTAGCGCAAGCCACTAGAAATATTGATTGTATTCCGCTGGTAATTGATTGTTATGCGGATCAAGATACACAAGATTTAGCATATGCTTATTGGCGGGTCTCAAATTTTGCATGGACTCACTTATCGCCTTTAATTCAATTCATTAAATGTTCTTATCAACCGCGCTATTTAATTTATGGCAGCGGTTTTGAACAACATTTAAATAGTTTACATTATTTAGCCAATAATTTTGAAATTATTGGCAATTCTGCATTGATTTATCAACACTTAAATAAATCGCCACGGTTATTTCAACAATTAGATCAATGCAATATTACTTATCCAGAAATTCGTTGGGCATTACCTAAAACCGATTTATCACAATGGTTAATTAAACCGATCTATAGCAGCGGCGGAATAGGGATTCGTTATGCCAATAGCCAATTTGCCTTAAATCAATCGATTTATTATCAACGTTATATTCGTGGCGATAATTTATCGGTTTTATTTATTGCCAATGGTCAACAAGCGAAAATCATTGGCATTAATCGACAATTTATCACGAAATTGGATTCAACACGGCCGTTTATTTTTTCAGGCATTATCAATAATATTTGTTTACCTATTCAACAACAACAATTATTAATGCTTTGGATAAATCAATTAACTGCTGTATATCGATTATCTGGCTTAAATAGTTTAGATTTTATTTTATCAAATCATCGTTGTTATTTTTTAGAACTGAATCCGCGAATTTCCGCTAGTATGCAATTGTATGATGCTGATTTATTACGACTGCATCTACAAGCATATTATGGAAAATTAACCAATATTGATAAAATAAACCTGCATAAAATGTATCAAATTTTTTACGCGCCGCAATCTTGTATGATTCCCAAACAGATGAATTGGCCTGAAAATTGTGTCGATATTCCGGTCGCAGAAACACTGATTAATCGGGGGCAACCTTTATGCAGCGTTATCGTCAGCGCAACGACAATCAAACAAATTTATCTCCAAATTAGGCGAATCAAACAACGATTGTTTCAACAACTTTATTGTTCATAACTTACTGAAATATTTAAAAAAATGACTATAAATTATCCCAGTGTCAATCAATATAGCCAAGCCTTAGTACAACAATTATGCGATCAAGCCGATAAATTCAGAATAGCGATAACCACCCTTGATAACGGTTGTCGCTTAATTGATGCCGGTATTCAAGCCATCGGAGGCTTAGAAGCAGGGCGATTAATTACCGAAATTTGTTTAGGCGGCTTAGGTCAAGTCGCGTTGCGCCACTCTCCTGAGTCAAATGCTTGGCCATTATGGATTAATGTCCATACAACACAACCGGTATTAGCGTGTTTAGCCAGTCAATATGCAGGTTGGAGTTTATCTCATGATAAATATTATGCTTTAGGATCAGGACCGGCGAGAGCTTTAGCAACTAAAATTAAAAATGGAATTACTGTTCCGGTTGAAACGATTTATCAAGAATTAAATTATCAAGATTATCATCAACATGCGGTGTTGGTAATTGAAAATGATGCCCTGCCTCCGTTAGAAATCGTGGCAAAAATCGCCCAAGCTTGTCAGGTTGAGCCGAAAAATTTAACCATTATTGTGACACCGACCAGCAGTTTAGCCGGTGGTGTACAAGTGGTCGGGCGGGTGTTAGAAGTCGCCATTCATAAAGCTCATGCTTTGCATTTTCCATTAGAAAATATTTTGGATGGCAGCGGAAGTGCGCCGATTTGTCCGCCTCATCCCAAATTTGTGCAAGCCATGGGACGAACCAATGATGCTATTTTATTCGCCGGTCAAGTGCATTTATTGGTTAAAGGCAGTGATGCGGATGCAAAACAATTAGCAGAACAATTACCCAGTTCTACTTCAAAAGATTATGGAAAACCTTTTGCTCAAATTTTTAAAGAATATCAATATGATTTCTTTAAAATTGATCCGATGTTGTTTAGTCCAGCCTCAGTAATCATTACCGCAGTTGAATCAGGAAATAGTTTTTTTGCCGGTCAATTAGCTATTGATTTATTGAAACAATCTTTTGCAATCGGTTAAGTAATAATTTAGCAATAATAGAGATATTGATTATCGTATCTCTATTATTTTTGCAATCGCAAGATTTTTAAAAAATGACACACTTTTAAAATGAAATCAATCCTTATTTCTTTATTAGCTATTTTACTCTTAATTGAAGAATGGCTATGGGAAACTTTATCAGCCATTGGGCATTTTCTAGCAGTACATTTAGGCTTAATTCATTTTGAAAATTGGCTGATTCACGCTTCACGTTATCAAGCTTTAATTGCAATTAGTATTCCAATATTGATTGTGACACCGATTAATTTATTTGCCCTATTTTTATTAGCGCAAGGTTTATGGATTCACGGAATAATTTTAGAAATAGTGGCAAAATTATTCGGTACTTTATTTGTTGCACGATTTTTTAAATTAGCCAAACCGCAATTATTAACTTTTATTTGGATTGCGTGGTTAAATCGTAAAATTGGCTTTTGTTTACACTGGGCGCATCAAAAAGTCAGTCAAACTCAAATTTATCAATCCTTAAAAAAATTAAAAATAACTCTTAAACAACGTTTGCAGTTATTTTTTAATCAAAATTAAAGCTTAATGGTAAACTCATTTTAATCAAGCTACTCTTGAAATAGGAGCTAACTATGCGCGGGACAATCCAAAAAATGCGTACAGAATGGGCGCATCCAATTCAATATTTTCTACCGTTAAATCAACAATTCATTCCGTTAAATCGATTAATCGGTCATGAATTAAAATTAAATGTTACCGGACAATTATTTTGTATTCATTGTCAAAAAAATATTAAGAAAACATTTAATCAAGGATATTGTTATCGTTGTTTTATACAATTAGCCGCTTGTGATTTATGTATTGTCAAACCGCATACTTGTCACTATGCGCAAGGTACTTGTCGTGAACCAGAATGGGCAAAGGATTTTTGTTTTCAACCACATATTGTTTATTTAGCGAATTCTTCTCAAGCGAAAGTGGGAATCACTAGACAAACACAAATTCCAACTCGGTGGATAGATCAAGGCGCAATTCAAGCCTTGCCGATTTTAATGGCTCAAACGCGACAAATCGCTGGTTTAGCCGAAATGATATTAGCAAAACATATCAGTGATAAAACGCAATGGCAACAAATGTTAAAACAATTACCAGCAAAATTAGATTTGGTATCGATTGCTGAATCTTTATTCACTAAAACCGCAATTGAATATACGAAAATTTATCAACAATTTGGTGAAAATGGGTTAATACCCATTCATGATCAAGCGATAACTCAAATTGAATTTCCTATTCAACACTATCCAACAAAAATCAAAGCCTTTAATTTAGATAAAACGCCTGTTATTTCTGCGATTTTATTAGGAATAAAAGGACAATATTTAATTTTTGATCAAGGCGTACTGAATGTGCGTAAATTTGCGGGTTATGAAATTGAATTTAACGCTTGATGCCATTATTAAAACCGATTATTTTTTAATTTTAACTTTTTATTAATCACTTAAAATAGTAAATATGTCTGCCTTTTTAACAGAAATTCAACGTCGGCGAACTTTCGCAATTATTTCACATCCAGATGCTGGGAAAACTACAGTTACTGAAAAATTATTATTATATAGCGGGGCGATTCAATTAGCCGGTTCAGTTAAAGGACGAAAAGCGGCGCGTCATGCTACTTCTGATTGGATGGCAATGGAAAAAGAACGGGGAATTTCGGTCACAACTTCGGTAATGCAATTTGAACATCGTGATTGCGTGATTAATTTATTAGATACCCCAGGTCATGAGGATTTTTCTGAAGATACTTATCGCACTTTAACCGCTGTCGATTCGGCTTTAATGGTGATTGATGTGGCAAAAGGCGTGGAAGAACGCACGATTAATTTAATGGAAGTTTGTCGATTACGCGCAACGCCTATTTTGACTTTTATTAATAAATTAGATCGTGAAGGACGCGAACCGATTGAATTAATGGATGAGGTCGAAAGCGTATTAAAAATTCAATGCGCCCCCATGACTTGGCCAATTGGAATGGGAAAAAGATTTAAAGGCGTTTATCATTTATATAAAGATGAAATTCATTTATTTAGTGCGCAACATGGCGGAAAAATTGCCCAATCAACGATTATTAAAGGATTGAATAATCCACAATTAGATCAGTTATTGGGATTACAAGCTGAAGAATTACGCGATGAAATTGAATTAGTGAATGGCGCGAGCCATCAATTTGATTTAAAAGCTTATTTAACTGGCGAATTAACCCCGGTATTTTTTGGATCGGCAATTAATAATTTTGGCATTTTGGAATTATTAGATGCGTTAGCTGAATATGCCCCTTTTCCACAATCGAGAATAACTGAGCAACGATTAGTTTCGGCAAATGAAGAGCAGTTTTCTGGCTTTGTTTTTAAAGTTCAAGCGAATATGGATCCAGCACATCGAGATCGAATTGCCTTTTTACGCATTTGTTCAGGTAAATTTGACAAAGGAATGAAATTACATCAAGTGCGAATTGGCAAAAATATTCAAGTCGCTAATGCTATTACTTTTCAAGCAGATAGTCGTAAAAATATTGAAGAAGCTTATTCAGGAGATATTATTGGTTTACATAATCATGGCACAATTCAAGTGGGAGATACTTTTACCCAAGGCGAGAATTTAAAATACGGCGGCATTCCTTATTTTGCTCCTGAATTATTTCGCCGCGTTATTTTAAAAGACCCCTTGCGTGCCAAAGCTTTGCAAAAAGGTTTAGTACAATTAACTGAAGAAGGCGCTACACAATTATTTCGTCCATTAAAAAATAATGATTTAATTTTAGGGGCGGTAGGTATTTTACAATTTGATGTGACCGCTTTTCGATTAAAACACGAATATAATGTTGAATGTGTTTATGAATTTATTGGGGTTCATAGTGTACGTTGGATTAGCTGTCAAAATCCGGTTAAATTAGAAGAATTTAAGAAAAAATTATTTGATTATTTAGCCGAAGATGGCGGAGGATTTTTAGTTTATTTAGCAACCAGTCGAGTGAATTTAGAATTAACTGAAGAACGCTGGCCAGATATTCAATTTAATGCCACTCGTGAATTGTAATTCATAATGAATAATCCATCATTAGCAATCGCAATTTGGAATCAAACAGAATATTCACCACAATGTCAACAATTAGCTAACCATTTACAATTAGCGTTAATTGAAGAATCAAATCCGCAATTTCCGCCGACTTTATTATTAACTTATCGACAACAGCGATTAGTTTTATTAACCGCTGATTCTTTAAATACTGAGGGGCTATTTGTCAAAATTGAACCTAGATATGGTGAACAATATAGTTATCCCGCTGCAAAAAAAGGAATATTGGCACAAGCATTAGGACGTTGTAAAACCATTATTGATGCAACAACCGGTTGGGGACAAGATAGTTTAGCGATTTTTCGCATGGGATATTCATTACAATGTATTGAAAGATCGCCAATTATGCACGCATTATTAAGTGATGGATTTCAACAATTGGCTCAACAATCTTGGTTTATCAAAGCACAATTGCATTTACCTCCCTTAATAAAAGGCAATGCTATTGAATTATTGCCACAGATTACTCAAGCGGACTGTATTTATTTAGACCCTATGTTTCCGCCAAAACCCAAAATGGCATTAGCTAAAAAGCCAATTCAAATTTTACAGCAATTAATTGGTGAAGATATAGATAAACATGAATTATTTGCCATCGCTAAACATTGTGCATTAAAACGGGTTGTGATTAAAAGTCCGGATTACGCCCCACCTTTAGTGAAAAATCCCAGTTTTAGTTTGCACAGTAAATTAATTCGTTATGATATTTATTTGAAATAATTTATTAAAATAAAATCGAACATTCATTTAAATCTTTTTATCCGTTTTATTAAAAATGAATATCGTTGGAATTATTGTGGTGACTTTGCCGGATTATACCGAACAAGTTGCTACACAAATCGCTACTTTAGACGCACAAATTCATTATGTGACTGAAAATGGACAACTTGTGATTACCATCGAACATGAGCATGATGAAGCCATCCACAATTGTATTGCCGCTATACAAACTTTAACAGGCGTGTTATCCGCGACCTTGGTTTACCATCAAGTGGACACGCCTTCATTTTAACTCGGGGGGAAATCATGAATCATTTACTTTTAACTCGCAGGGAATTTATAAAACTGAATGCGATTGCTGCTACAGCCGCTGTCGCGGGAGTCAATTTTTTTTTACCTAAACTGGCTTTAGCCGCTACGGAAAATACGATTCGCTGGGAAAAAGCACCTTGTCGATTTTGTGGCACTGGCTGTAGCGTACTGGTTGGAACGGAAAATGGACGAGTAGTTGCCACACAAGGCGATCCAGAATCTCCGGTGAATAAAGGACTAAATTGTGTCAAAGGCTATTTTTTAGCCAAAATTATGTACGGTCATGACCGTTTAACCCATCCTTTATTACGGATGAAAAATGGGCAATATGACAAAAATGGCGAATTTACTCCCGTCAGTTGGGATAAAGCCTTCAGTGTAATGGCGGAAAAATGGAAAGCCGCTTTAAAAACTAAAGGCGCAACTTCAGTGGGGATGTTTGGTTCAGGGCAGTGGACGATATGGGAAGGTTATGCGGCTGCTAAATTGATGAAAGCCGGTTTTCGCTCTAATAATTTAGACCCAAACGCACGTCATTGTATGGCTTCAGCAGTCACCGGTTTTATGCGTACTTTTGGTATCGATGAACCTATGGGCTGTTATGACGATATTGAACACGCGACTGCTTTTGTATTATGGGGGTCTAATATGGCAGAAATGCACCCTGTTTTGTGGTCGCGGATCACTGAGCGTCGCTTAAGCAATCCTGAAGTGAAAATCGCCGTGCTTTCAACCTACGAAAACCGTTGTTTTGATTTGGCTGATGTCAAATTGGTTTTTACCCCGCAAAGTGATTTAGCGATTTTAAATTTTATTGCGCATTATTTGATTGAAAATAATCAAATTAATCAGGACTTTATTAAAAAGCACGTTAATTTTGCTAAAGGTAATACCGATATTGGCTATGGTTTACGTCCAACACATCCATTAGAGCAAACGGCAAAACAAGCCGATAAAGCCAACGATTCAGTACCAATTGATTTTGAAACTTACAAAAAATTTGTTGCTGACTATACCTTAGATAAAACTCATGAAATTTCCGCAGTTCCCAAAGCCGATTTACTCGCTTTAGCACAACTGTATGCTGATCCCGCACGCAAAGTCACTTCATTTTGGACAATGGGATTTAATCAACATACTCGTGGAACTTGGGCGAATAATCTGATTTACAACATTCATTTGCTCACCGGCAAAATCGCTGAACCCGGAAACAGTCCTTTTTCACTCACCGGACAACCGTCTGCTTGCGGGACAGCGCGTGAGGTTGGCACTTTTTCTCATCGTTTACCCGCAGATATGTTGGTCACTAAAAAAGAGCATCGTGATAAAGCCGAAAAAATCTGGCAACTCCCCGAAGGCACGATTCCTGAGAAAAATGGC
Source organism: Pseudomonadota bacterium (assembly GCA_041169045.1). GTDB lineage: Bacteria > Pseudomonadota > Gammaproteobacteria > Methylococcales > Methylomonadaceae > CAIQWF01. The sequence continues at coordinate 2,306 of JBEEJU010000007.1, read as the reverse complement.
TATCATGCAGTGCAGCAAAATCGCATGTTAAAAGATGGCAAATTGAATGCGTATTGGGTGATGTGTACTAATAATATGCAAGCCGCCGCTAACTTGAATGAGGAAACGCTCCCGGGCTATCGTCATCCGGATAATTTTATTGTGGTATCAGACCCTTATCCCACCATCACTGCGATGGCAGCGGATTTAATTTTGCCAACCGCGATGTGGGTAGAAAAAGAAGGAGCTTACGGTAATGCAGAACGACGTACACAATTTTGGCATCAACAAGTTAAAGCTCCAGGAGAATCACAATCCGATTTATGGCAATTGGTTGAATTTTCTAAATATTTTAAAGTCAGTGAAGTCTGGTCAGCGGATTTAATCGCTAAAAAACCTGAATACAAAGATAAAACTTTGTACGATATTTTATTTGCTAATAAAGTGGTGAATCAATTTCCTTTATCGCAATTAAATAAAGAATTTGCCAATGATGAATCCGAACATTTCGGTTTTTATTTGCAAAAAGGCTTATTTGAAGAATACGCTACTTTTGGTCGCGGTCACGGTCATGATTTAGCCCCTTTTGACGTTTATCATCAAGTGCGTGGATTGCGGTGGCCTGTCGTTAACGGTAAAGAAACACAATGGCGGTTTCGCCAAGGTTACGATCCCTATGTCAAATTAGCAGATGCTAATCCTCCAGCGATTCCCACAGAATCTTATTACACCGCCGCTCAAGGCGAAGTGTATTTTTATGGTAAACCTGATGGAAAAGCAGTGATTTTTGCTCTGCCTTATCAAGCACCGCCAGAAATGCCGGATCAAGAATTTGATTTATGGTTGAGTACCGGTCGCGTATTGGAACATTGGCATTCGGGTTCTATGACGCAGCGAGTCCCAGAATTGTACAAAGCGTTTCCTGAAGCCGTCGTATTTATGCACCCAGATGATGCGAAAAAACGCGGATTACGTCGCGGTATGACAGCAGCAATCAGTTCTCGTCGTGGCAAAATGTTGGCACAAGTCGAAACTCGCGGGCGCAATAAACCACCGATAGGCTTAGTTTTTATTCCTTGGTTTGATGCTAAACGTCTGGTCAATAAATTAACTTTGGATGCCACTTGTCCAATTTCTAAAGAAACTGACTATAAAAAATGCGCTGTAAAAATTGAAAGGGCGTAAGGGGGAAAATCATGAAATTCTTATTAGTCATATTACTGATTTTATTCAATCATTCTCTATATGCCGAACCTTCAGCAGCTCAACAAACTTTAGAAAATAATGCAGTATTAAAAGAATTATCCCCCGTACCCGATCTCAAAAAATGGGCTGATACTGAACCTCAACCACGGAATTATCCTCAACAACCGCCAATTATTCCCCATACGACCAAAGGTTATGTCATCAATTTGAAATTCAACAAATGTCTCACTTGTCACAGTAAGGACAATGCTGGCTTAAGTGGAGCAACGCCAGTTTCGCTGACTCACTATTTTAATCGTGACGGCGTTGTCAGTACGAAAATCGCTGGACGACGGTATTTTTGTGTCCAATGCCATGTTCCACAAATCGATGGTGAAGCGTGGATCAGTAATGATTTTCAACCTACAAAGTGAGGGCTATGATGGAAAAGTTCGCAGTGAGATTACAAGCCTTTTGGCTGTGGCTAAAAACACCCTCAGCACGTTTTGCATTAGGAAGCATTTTTGCGGTGGGTTTTATTGCTGGCATTATTTTTTGGGGCGGATTCAATACAGCAATGGAAGCAACGAATAAAGAAGCGTTTTGTATTTCTTGTCATGAAATGGAGGAAAATGTTTATAAAGAATATCAAAACACCATTCATTACACCAATCGTAGCGGGGTTCGCGCTACCTGTCCTGATTGTCATGTCCCCAAAGATTGGGTACATAAAGTCGTGCGTAAAATTCAAGCCAGCAACGAGCTGTATCACAAAGTTTTAGGTTCAGTAAATACCCCCGAAAAATTCGAAGCGAAGCGTTTAATTCTAGCGCGTCATGTGTGGACAACAATGAAAGAAACCGATTCGCGTGAATGTCGCAATTGTCATGATGAACAAGCGATGGATTATCTTGAACAACGCCGCCGTTCGGTCAAACAACATATTAAAGGCTTTGATGAACATAAAACTTGTATTGATTGCCATAAAGGTATCGCGCATTCGCTACCCGCTATGTATGAGGATGATCCGAGTGCTGCTTTAGGAACTAAAAACAAAAATTAATTCAATTTTTTTATACTTTAGCTGTTTTTGTGTAAATAATTAATAAACCTTCCCTATTTTAAAATAGGGGAGGTTTTAA
>JBEEJU010000006.1:0-3560 GCA_041169045.1 Pseudomonadota bacterium | reverse complement strand
TGGAATATGCTCAACAGATATTTTAGTTTTCCGTTTTGAAAATGAACCGCTTGCTAAATTTTACGCACATTATTTTTTGACAAAAAAATTTAATGATGAGATTTTAAAAACGGTAACAGGTCAACAATTACCCAGAACTTCATGGGAAAAAATACAAACTATTAAAATTCCTGTTCTTGATTTAGAAACTCAAAAAATGCTGGTTGCTGAAATTGAAATACTGGAAACTAAAATTGCCATTGCGCAACAAATTATTAATGATGCAGCGGCAAAAAAACAGGCGATTTTAAAAAGCTATTTATAAATTAATCATAATAACAAAAGCCCCGATTGTTTTCACAATCGAGGCTTGTTTTAAAAATTTAAAGCGGTAAAAGCTCTAGCAGTTTGAACTTTCTTAGTAGTCCATACCACCCATACCGCCCATACCACCCATGCCGCCCATACCACCACCATGAGCATGACCACCTTTATCTTCAGATGGAGTCTCAGCAATCATCACTTCAGTGGTAATCATTAAACCTGCAATTGAAGCTGCATTTTGTAAAGCAGTGCGAGTGACTTTTGCAGGGTCTAAAATACCCATTTCAATCATGTCACCGTATTCACCAGTAGCCGCATTGTAACCGTAATTGCCACTGCCTTTGACTACTTCATTTAATACTACTGAAGATTCATCACCGGCATTCGCAACGATTTGACGTAAAGGTTCTTCCATCGCACGACGTAAGATATTGATACCCATGTCTTGATCATGGTTTGCAGCTTTCAAATCTTTAATCGCAGATAAAGCACGCACTAAGGCAGTACCACCACCCGCCACTACACCTTCTTCAACCGCTGCACGAGTTGAATGTAACGCGTCTTCTACTCGAGCTTTTTTCTCTTTCATTTCGACTTCAGTCGCAGCTCCGACTTTAATCACCGCTACACCGCCAGCCAATTTGGCTAAACGCTCTTGTAATTTTTCACGATCATAATCTGAAGTCGCTTCTTCAGCTTGGGCGCGAATTTGAACTACACGAGCTTTAATACTGGCTTCAGAACCCGCACCATCAATAATGGTGGTGTTGTCTTTAGAAATTTGAACTTTTTTCGCGGTACCTAATAAACTTAAATCCGCTTTTTCTAAACTTAAACCGACTTCTTCAGCAATCACTTGACCACCAGTTAAAATCGCAATGTCTTCTAACATGGCTTTACGACGATCGCCGAAACCAGGAGCTTTAACAGCTGCGACTTTAACAATACCGCGAATCGTATTGACTACTAAAGTGGCTAAAGCTTCGCCTTCAACATCTTCAGCAATGATTAATAAAGGACGACCGGATTTGGCTACGCCTTCTAAAATCGGTAACATTTCACGGATGTTAGAGATTTTTTTGTCGTGAATCAAAATTAAAGGATTGTCTAATTCAACAGACATACTTTGTTGATTGTTAATGAAATAAGGCGATAAATACCCGCGATCAAATTGCATTCCTTCAACAACATCTAAAGAATTATCCAAACCAGAACCTTCTTCAACGGTAATCACGCCTTCTTTACCGACTTTTTCCATCCCTTCAGCAATGATTTGACCGACAGATTCATCCGAATTCGCAGAAATTGTGCCGACTTGAGCAATCGCTTTGCTATCAGTACAAGGAGTTGCAGCAGCAACGATAGATTTAACAGCTTCAGTCACGGCTAAATCGATACCACGTTTTAAATCCATAGGATTCATGCCCGCAGCGACAGATTTTAAACCTTCGTTGACAATGGATTGTGCTAGTACGGTTGCAGTCGTGGTGCCGTCTCCAGCAACATCAGAAGTTTTGGATGCAACTTCTTTCACCATTTGCGCGCCCATATTTTCAAATTTATCTTTTAATTCGATTTCTTTAGCGACAGATACCCCGTCTTTAGTAATGGTTGGTGCGCCGAAACTTTTATCTAATACGGCATTACGACCTTTAGGACCTAAAGTCACTTTAACGGCATTAGCTAACACATTAACGCCGCGTACCATACGGTTACGCGCATCATCACCAAATAATACATCTTTTGCTGCCATTTTATTTCCTATTGTTTAACTGTTTATAAATGAGGGTAACGTTTTGTTTTATCACGAAAAATGGGTTAAGCAATTACACCCATGATGTCATCTTCGCGCATCACGATCACTTTTTCGCCATCGACTTTTACTTCAGTACCTGAATATTTGCCGAATAACACTCGGTCGCCGACTTTAACGTCTAACGCACGCACTTGGCCATTGTCTAAGGCTTTACCATTGCCCACCGCTAACACGATCCCTTCACTGGGTTTTTCTGCCGCAGAGCCGGGTAATACAATCCCACCAGCGGTGACTGTTTCTTCCTCAACACGTTTAACAACGACTCGGTCATGTAACGGACGTATACTCATAAAATATCTCCTAATAAATGGTTTTTAAAGGTTAAACTAGCTATCATGTAAATTGACTGATTTTTGCTAGTATTCAAAATCAATCAATTGTTGATAAAGGGATCATGAATCCCTAAAAATATTTAAATAATCAATCCTTTGAATAATCATGAATGATGACCAACTGTTGCGTTATAGCCGTCAAATCATGTTGTCGCACTGCGACATTGCAGGACAACAAAAATTGCTGTCCGCAAAAATTTTAATAGTCGGTGCCGGTGGATTAGGCGCGGCGGCGAGTTTATATTTAGCCGCTGCGGGTGTCGGTCAATTGACTATTTACGATGCCGATGATGTTGATTTATCAAATTTACAACGTCAAATCGTTCACTACACGACCGATATAGGGTTAAAAAAAGTAATTTCAACCCAACAAACGCTGAAAAAAATTAATCCTGAAGTTAAAGTCGTGGCGGTAGCTAGACATTTGCAAGCTGAAGAGTTAGATATTGCAGTGTCGGCGGCGGACATTGTATTGGATTGTAGTGACAATTTTACGACGCGATTTGCGATTAATACCGCTTGTGTAAAGTGGTCTAAGCCCTTAGTTTCAGGAGCAGCGATTCGATTTGAAGCGCAAATTAGTGTGTTTGCCGGTGGAAATAATCAACCTTGTTACAATTGTTTATATCCACAACAAGGGCAGGATATTTATAATTGCGCCACTCAAGGTATTATCGCTCCTTTAGTGGGAATAATTGGCAGTATGCAGGCGTTAGAAGCTTTGAAATACATTTTACAGATTGGCGATGGTTTACAGGGGCGAGTGTTGGTCTTGGATGCGTTAACTATGGAATGGCGAAGTTTGCGTTTAAAGAAAAATCCGGAATGTCCAACTTGTTCGGTTCATCCTTATTAAATTAAGCCAAGTTCTCGATAAAAAGTGAGGATTTTATTTAATTTTAATCCACTTCGATTAAGATGTGACTTTCTCATTTAGGAATTAGTGATTATGGGACCTCATTATTTAAGTCGATTTTTTACCCCAAAATCTATAGCAATTGTCGGTGCTTCAGAACGTGCGGATAGCGTGGGTTATCGGTTATTATTAAATATGCAGCAGGCTGGATTTAACGGAAATTTATATCCGGTGAATCATAAGCGCGATGAGA
>JBEEJU010000005.1:0-2790 GCA_041169045.1 Pseudomonadota bacterium | reverse complement strand
TGCGATTTCAGTCCCCGCCTCGACATACAAACGGTAACACACTTTTCCGGTCGCGCCGGTTTGACGAGTAATCAAGCGTTTGCCTAGCAAATATTCGGCGGCGGCGGCGACTTCATCATGAGTTTTACAAATTTTAATCCCGCCTGCTTTACCTCTAGCCCCCGAATGAATCTGCGCTTTCACTACCCATACATGACCACCGATTTCTCTAGCCCGTTGCACGGCTTCTTCAGGACCATATGCTAATCCCCCTTCAGCTATTTTTATGCCATATGAGGCTAAAATATCTTTGGCTTGATATTCATGAATATCCACTGCATCTCCTTTAAATGCTTAAAAAATAAATGTTACCGTTTTTGTTTTAACATTGCGGCAGCTAAAGCATAACCACCATCTGCTGCATCGATCAAATGCAATTGACGCTGATCACCGCTACCGCCAAATAAACAAGTAATAATACTCCGATCAGTTAAATGATAGCCAAATTTAAAATGACCGGCATTTTCTTGTTCATTCAACCATTGAATCACTGTTTGCAAAGTTTGAGAATCACAACGAAAGACAATTTTATAATAACCATCGTATTTTTGATAATCCGAAGCCGGAATTACACTATGGCGAATCGTTTGTTGAATTTTTTTATTCTTAACTTGTCGATTTAAAAAAGCCAATTTCAATTTTGATTTCATTTTTTGCAATCGATAAATCATTCCGGAATTTTTGCCCGTAATTGCCATAGCATTTATATGAACATTCGTTGAGCTTTGATTAATTCCGATTAAATCCACATCTAATGGATGATGTGATTGTTCATTACCAATATAGCTTAGTAATTGATTTGCGATCACTGACCAATTTAATTGCAAGGGTTTAATAATTAATGCCATGACATGACCTTGTTGACTAGGAATATCTGCAAAAGGACAAAAAAAACCATTAAATTGAATCTCATGCTGATTCTCAATTGTTGCAGTTAATAAATGAATTGAATCAGGCATTTTGACTAAATGCTCGGCAAAATCAATCCCATTCCCTTCAAATATCGCTGACCAACCACCATGTCCAAAAGGCAATTTCGCTATTGCTAATTCTTTTTCAGCTGCATAAATGTCTTTCACTGCAACCATTCCAATTCTTAATTCTAATTGTAAAGCTTGACTCACAAAATGACTTACCTCAATCATTAAAGGTTCAAAAACTTTTTGTAACCTATTCGGAATCAAAAACATTACGCCATCGCCACCAAAAATAAAAGGAATTTGTGGATAATAAGGACTATTTATAATTGCCAAAATACATAAAGCTCCAGCAATATTGACTTCACGATAACGTCCACAACGAATTGCCTCAGTAGAACCTTTGACATCAGTAATCCATAACATCCAATTTTCAGGAACCGCTGAACATCGACTCGAATTTTGCAAATCGCCAATACTTTGCAAAGGCTCAAGATTTTTAAAAAAATTCAGATTCATATTTTGCTATTATTTATACCTAATTTAGAATTGCGAAATACTTTGTAAACTTTCTACTCGTTGAAATCCTTTAGGTAATAAAGTTCCTCGTTTCGCCCGATCTCCTTGATAAAACGCCCACTCTTTTTGCTTTAAAATTAAAAAGTGTTTTCCTGATATAATTTGTAAATGATCAGTGGCTGACAACGCAGTGATTGCGACCACTTTATCCTGTTGAGATTTAAATTCATTTGTCTCAATTTGAATCATTTGATTCCCCTTACCTTTGGCTAATTGCGGTAGACGTACTATCGAAAATATTAATAATCGACCTTGTAAAGTCGCAACCGCAATCCATTGGGTAAGTGACGGAATCAAAACCGGCGGTAATAATTGTTGTTGATTAAATAAACTCACTACTGCTTTACCAGTTTTATTTTTACTAGATAAGTCTTTTATTTTCACTAAAAAACCATAACCTAAATCACTGGCTAATAAATATTCATCATTCATTTCACCGGTAATTAATTGCGTAAATGTTGCGCCAGAAGGCGGATTTAATCGCCCAGTTAAAGGTTCTCCTTGGCTACGAATGGAAGGTAAATCATGGCTATTTAGTGTATAAACTCTACCTGTTGAATCAAATAAATAAATCGGTAAAATAGTGCGTCCTTTAATTGATTGTAAATAGCTATCTCCAGAACGATAAGTAATATTGGCTAATTCAATTTCATAGCCTTTAGCGGCGCGAATCCAACCTTTTTGCGATAAAATAATGGTAATAGGTTCATTAACCATCGTATTATTCGTTTCAAAAGCCTGAGCCACTTTTCGATTAACCAATAAAGATCGACGCGGTTGATGATGTAATTTAGCCTGTTCGATTAATTCTTGTTGAATAAGTTGCGTCAATAATAAGGGCGTGGATAATATTTTTTCTAACTGATTAACTTCTTGCTTTAATTGTTTTTGTTCACGTTGAATTTGTATTTCTTCTAATTTGGCTAATTGTCTTAATTTTAATTCTAAAATCGTTGTGACTTGAGCTTCAGTTAAATGAAAAAGAGTCTTTAATTCAATTTTTGGTGATTCAGTTTCGCGGATAATTTGAATCACTTGATCAAGATTTAAATAAGCAATTAACAATCCTTGCAAATTGTGTAATCGGCACTGGATTTTTTCTAATTGTTGTTGTAATCTATTTTGTAGTACAATTCTTCTAAAAGCCAACCATTCGGTTAAAATTTGTTTTAAATTTTTAACTTGGGGTCGTCCATCTAAACCAATCATATTTAAATTGATACGATAAGTTTTTTCTAAGTCAGTGGTGGCAAAT
>JBEEJU010000004.1:0-6739 GCA_041169045.1 Pseudomonadota bacterium | reverse complement strand
CCGCGATTTATTAATTGTGATGCGGGTTTATTTTGAAAAACCGCGTACCACTGTCGGTTGGAAAGGATTAATTAATGATCCTGATTTAAATAATAGTTTTGATATTTGTAAAGGTTTACATATCGCTAGAGAATTACTGATCGAAGTGAATGAACTCGGCGTTCCAGCGGCTACTGAATATTTAGATTTAATTACGCCGCAATATATTTCGGATTTAATTTCTTGGGGCGCAATCGGTGCAAGAACTACTGAAAGTCAAGTTCATCGAGAATTAGCTTCAGGATTATCCTGTCCAGTCGGGTTTAAAAATGCCACTGACGGTTCAACCAAAGTAGCGATTGATGCCATTTTAGCGGCGAGTCGTTCACATCATTTTTTATCCGTTACGAAAGAGGGCTATGTCGCGGTATTTTCCACCGCTGGAAATCAAGATACCCATATCATTTTGCGCGGCGGGAATAATGAACCGAATTATGATGCGGTCAATGTGGAAAAAGTCGCTGAAAAATTAGCTAAATCTGGCTTACGTCCTAATATTATGATTGATTTTAGTCACGCAAATTGTTTAAAACAATACCATCGTCAACTGAATGTGAATCAAGATGTCTGTGAACAAATTTCTGGTGGTGATCAACGAATTATCGGCGTTATGGTTGAAAGTCATCTCAAAGCAGGTCGCCAAGAATTAGTCGCTGGCAAAATGCCTGATTATCATCAAAGTATCACTGATGCTTGTTTAGGTTGGGAAGACAGTGTGAAAGTATTGCGTGATTTGTCCGTCGCGGTACAACAACGTCGTACTTTATGATCATTCAGTGAACAAAATCGATAGGAAATACACAATGCAAATACAAATTAATGGTGAAAAACAACAGTTTGATCAAGCAATCACGGTCGCTCAAGTGATTGAATTATATGGTTTAAGTGGTAAACGAATTGCGGTCGAACTGAATCAAGCTATTTTACCTGCGCAACAATATACCCAACGCTATTTAGCCGACGGCGATCAATTGGAGATTGTTCAAGCGATTGGCGGCGGACAAGAGAATGATCCATTTTTTATCGGAAAACGTTGTTTTCATTCACGATTATTAGTCGGTACTGGAAAATATCAAGATTTAGAACAAACTCGATTAGCGATTGCTGCCAGTGGTGCTGAAATTGTCACGGTTGCAATTCGCCGGACAAATATTGGACAACATGCCAATGAACCGAATTTATTAGAAGTCATTTCCCCTGATAAATATACGATTTTACCGAATACCGCTGGCTGTTATACCGCTGAAGAAGCGGTACGCACGTGTCGTTTAGCGCGGGAATTACTAGGTGGACATAATTTGGTTAAATTGGAAGTTTTAGCCGATCAACAAACGCTTTTTCCTGACGTTGCCGAAACTTTTATCGCGGCTGAACAATTGGTCAAAGAAGGTTTTGAGGTGATGGTTTATACCAATGACGATCCGATTGCCGCTAAACGATTAGAAAATATCGGTTGTGTCGCGGTGATGCCTTTAGCTGCACCGATTGGTTCTGGTTTAGGAATTCGTAATCCGTACAACATTTTAACCATTGTGGAAAATGCCAAAGTGCCAATTTTAGTCGATGCTGGTGTAGGAACGGCTTCAGACGCTGCGATTGCGATGGAATTAGGCTGCGACGGCGTGTTAATGAATACCGCCATTGCTGCGGCAAAAAATCCCCTGTTAATGGCAGAAGCCATGCGTCAAGGCATTGAAGCCGGTAGAAAAGCTTATTTAGCGGGTCGAATGCCGAAACGACGTTTTGCTTCGGCTTCGTCACCTTTAGATGGGTTGTTTTTTTAATTATTTAATCAAGATTTATCGTGGCAAAACTCAATCGTAATGATCACTGTTCTTGTGGAAGTGGGCTGAAATATAAAAAATGCTGTCAAATTAAACATGAACAAGCCTCTAAAATGGCAAAGGAAATCTCTGTAAATTTGGAGCAACAATTTCAAACTGCATTAGCGCATCATCGACGTGGTGAACGTGATCAAGCGCAACAGTTATATCAACAAATTCTTCAGCTACAGCCTAATCACGCGGATGCGTTACATTTATTAGGGGTCATTGCGAATGAGCGCGGGAATAATCAACAGGCAATTAAGCTAATTCAACAAGCAATTCAATTCCAGCCGAATAAAGCATTTTATTATAATAATTTAGCCAATGCTTTTCAGGCAATGGGTGATTATGCAACGGCAATTAAACATTATCAACAATCCTTAGTTTTAAACCCTAAAGATGCTCAAACTTATAATAATTTAGCGAATTCATTACAAGCTTGGGGAAAAATTGACGACGCAATTAAACAATATAAACAGGCATTAATTCTTAAAAAAGATTATGCTCAAGCATATTTTAATTTAGGTAATACTTATTGTTATTTAAAACAATGGCAATTAGCCAGTGATTATTATCAACAGGCAATTAATTTTCAACCTAATTATGCTTCTGCATTTAGCAATCTTGGTGTTTGTTTCAAAGAATTAAATCAGTTAGAAAAAGCCATTAAATGTTATCAACAAGCTTTACAACTTAATCCAAATTTAGCCGATGCTTATAGTAATTGGGGGGTCGCTTTACAGGCTCAAGGATATTATCAAGCAGCGGTGAATTGTTATCAACAAGCTTTACAATTAAAACCCGATGCCATTACTTATAATAATTTAGGGATTTCGCAAAAAGATCAAGGCGAATTAGCCGCAGCAATTGACAGTTATCAACAAGCTTTATTATTAAAACCTAATTATGCTGAAGCGTTAAATAATTTAGGGGTTGTTTTTCAATTACAAGGTCAAAATGAAGTCGCATTGAATTATTATCAACAAGCTTTAAATTTAAAACCCAATGATGCTGACACGCATAATAATGTGGGCAATTTATTTAAAGGTTTACGGCAATATGAATCGGCAATTGAAGCTTATCGAAATGCTTTAAACTGTCAAAACGATTATACCATTGCATTTGATAATCTATTTAAAACTTTATTAGATTGTTGTGTGTGGCATAATTATGATATAAATTATCAACGGTTTATCGATAACGTAAAATTATCTGATCCAAATTGTAATCCGTTTAATTTTTTAAGTATTTGCGATAGCGTTGAATTACAACAACGCTGTGCATATACCTATACTAAACAAAAACATCCGTTAATTGATTCACCTTTATGGCAGGGAGAACCTTATTCGCATTCAAAAATTCGACTGGCGTATATTTCGGCTGATTTTCGGGATCATCCGGTAAGTTATTTAGCCACTCAATTATTTGAAATTCATAATCGGCAGCGTTTTGAAGTGATTGGTATTTCTTTACGCGCAGAAGATAAAAGCCCAATTGGACAACGTGTTAAAAACGCATTTGATCAATTTATTATTGTTGCAGATTATAGTGATAAACAAATTGCCGAATTAATTAAACAATTAGAAATTGATATTGCTGTGGATTTAATGGGTATTACGCAACACAGTCGTACTTCAATTTTTGCCTATAAACCTGCGCCTATTCAGGTTAATTATTTAGGTTATCCCGGAACAATGGCGACGGAATATATAGATTATTTAATTGCCGATGCTTGGGTTATTCCGCCTCATCATCAAATTTTTTATCAGGAAAAAATAGTTTATTTACCTAGCTGTTATTTAGTGACAGATGATCGCTGTGAAATTGCCAAATCTATTCCGAGTCGCCGCGAATTAAATTTACCTGAAAACGGTTTTGTATTTTGCTGTTTTAATAATAGTTATAAATTAACTCCAACGATATTTAATATTTGGTTAACTATTCTAAAACAAATCGAAAATAGCGTATTATGGCTACCAAAAACTAATTCATTAGCTATGAAAAATTTAATTGAGATTGCACAACAACAAGGGGTCAACTCTCAGCGTCTTATTTTCGCTACTTATACTGAAACAACGGCTGAACATTTAGCGCGTTTATCTCAAGCGGATTTATTTTTAGATACTCAACCTTATAATGCCCATACTACTGCAATTGATGCGTTATGGGCTGGAGTACCTGTATTAACTTGTAACGGAAATGCTTTTGCTGGACGAGTAGCGGCGAGTTTATTAAATAGTTTGCAATTGGCTGAATTAATTACCGAAGATTTAACGTCTTATCAACAATTAGCTATTCAATTAGCAACTGAGCCAGATTTACTTCAATCAATTCGCCAAAAATTACAAATTCAGCGACAAATAAGTCCTGTATTTAATACTCAACAATTTGCTCATCATCTTGAAACAGCTTATTCAACAATGTGGCAACGTTATCAACAACAATTACCCGCAGAATCTTTTGCCGTATAATTTTATATTCAAAAAAATGACTGATGAAGAATTGAAACAATTAGTCGCTAGTTTAGCAATTGGACAACAAAAATTGCAATTAGCTCAACAAAAAACCGATGAACAATTGCAAAAAACTGATGAACAATTACGTTTAACGGATCAGCAATTGCGTTTAACCGATCAGCAATTAAAAGTAACGCATGAAGAATTGCGTAATAATATTGTAGAATTACAACTCGCTCAGAAAAAAACCGATGAGCAATTACGTTTAACGGATGAAAAATTAAAAAAAGTTGGAGAATTATTAGGCAATATTGGACGAAATCAAGGCGATATTGCGGAAGAATTCTTTTTTAATAGTTTAGCTAAACATCCTCATTTAGGTTCATTAATATTTGAAGATATTGCCAAAAATAATCATAAACAACGTGGCAAAATTCAAGAAGAATATGATTTAATTTTAACCAATGGGGATTCAATTGGGATTGTCGAAGTTAAATATAAAGCACATTTGCAAGATTTAACTAAATTAATGCGAAAATTAAAACATTTTAAACTATTATTTCCAATCTATCAGCATTATAAAATATATGGCGCAATTGCGGCTTTTTATCTTAATGATGAAACTAAATATCAAGCTTTAAAACAAGGCTTATTTGTTTTACAACGTTATGGAAATCTGATTCATACAGAAGCCGAAATATTAATTGCAATATAATATCGATTGTTGAAATTTATGCTATCTACTAATCAATGGTTAACTCAATTATTAACGCCTAATCGATTGATTGAAATTGTGGATATAGGCGCGAATCCCATTGATGGTAAACCGCCTTATCAATCATTATTAATTGCGCAAATTGCAAGGGTCACGGGTTTTGAACCTCAACCTGCCGCTTTTGAACTGTTAAATTCACAGCAACATTCCTTTCAGCGTTATTTACCATATGCGATTGCTGATGGTCATAAACAGCATTTACATATTTGTCAAGCTTCAGGAATGACCAGCCTTTTGCAGCCGAATTATAGTCAATTACATTTATTTAAATCTTTTGCTGATTTTGGCAAAATTCAACAACAAATTGAAATACAAACTCAACGTTTAGATGATATTCAAGAAATTACTCATCTTGATTTTTTAAAAATGGATATTCAAGGTAGTGAATTACAAGTTTTAATTCATGGACAACAAAAATTAGCCCATACGGTTATGATTCAAACTGAAATTTCTTTTATCCCTTTATATCATCAACAGCCATTATTTTCAGAATTAGATCAACAATTAAGAAAAATGGGATTTATTCCTCATGCTTTTGCCGAATTAAAATCATGGTCATTAAATACGACCGCGAAATCTCCAGCTTTTCATTCTAAACAATTATTAGAAGCCGATATGATTTATATTCGTGATTTATCCCATTCTGAACAACTTTCTAATCAACAATTATCTTATTTAGCGTTAATTGCCCATTGTTGTTATCAATCGTTTGATTTAACTGCATATTGTTTATTTTTATTAGAACAACGTGGAGTTATTTTTTTCGGTAGTCAACAACAATATTTTGACCAATTAACTACCGATATATCGGTGGTTCATTCTGCTGTGACTTGAAAATAGTTTCTTATTTTATGTCTACTCTTTCTTTTCGCTTTTATCGTCAATCGATTATTTATTATTTATTATCTTTAATTGTTATTGGCGTATTTTATGGTTTAATTACACAAGTTTTTAATCATGCAGCAACCGTGATTAAATTAGACACAATTGATATTGCTCCTACCCCAACGCCATTAATTATTGGATTTAATGAATTGGCACAAAAAAATGGCGTAAGGGCGGGTGAAAAACAACATCTACAATTGAATTATGATCCGCAAATAGGCTGGCAAATTGCCGATATAGCACGATTAAAAAAAGTAGATGCTCCGGGAGGTGAATATAAAACGCGCTATTTAAAACGCTATTTATTAAAAACTGGAGATACAATCGCTATTAAAGGCGAATTATTTTTAGTAATTAATGCTGAAACACAACTACAATTGCAACATATTGCTACTCAAAAAAATACTCATTGGATTTCTGGACAAAGTGGTTCTTTAATTGAGGGGGAAACTGTCTGTATTGAAGACCTTAAATGGGTAAAAAATTTTTTATATCCTTACAAAATGGCAATTATAGAACAGTTTTATCAATTGCATTGGTTAGCAAAAGAAGAAAGTTTATTATTTAAAATTGGCGGTAGTGTTGATTGTAAACGACGCTGGGGATTATTAAATCAAGATCATAATCCTTTATTAGCTCCTGATAGTGCGCGTATTTATTGGTTAGAGCAAAAATATTGGTTAGCTCCGGGAAATGGTAGGCAAAATCTCATTCGAGTTAAACCTAAAAATCAAGCTGAATTTATTAGCCTAGATCAA
>JBEEJU010000003.1:0-4533 GCA_041169045.1 Pseudomonadota bacterium | reverse complement strand
ATTTCAATTAATTGCTAAACCAGAATTGTTATATATTGCAGCTTTATTTCATGATATTGCTAAAGGCATGAATGGCGATCATTCTTGTTTAGGCGAAACGATTGCGCGGGATTTTTGTATTCAACATCAAGTTTCTAATCATGATACAAAATTGGTGACTTGGTTAGTGCGTTATCATTTGTTAATGTCAATGACAGCGCAACGTAAAGATATTAGTGATCCTGATGTAATTTATGAATTTGCCAATCAAGTAGGCGATGTTGAAACTTTAAATCATTTATATTTATTAACCGTTGCCGATATTCGTGCAACTAATCCGAGTTTATGGAATTCGTGGAAAGATGCTTTATTACAAGAATTATATAATGTGACTTTACGCGAATTACGCTATGGATTACAAAATCCAATCGCTATTTCACAACGTTTACAAGAAAATAAACGGGAAATATTTACAGAATTATTAACTCAAGGTTTATCCGAAACTATTATTCAACAATCTTGGCAACATACCAGCGATGATTATTTTTTACGCTATACAATGGATGAAATAGTATGGCACACTTTAGCAATTGCTTCGTGTCAAGAAATCGATTTACCTTTGGTTTTATTACGTTCGCAAACTCATAGAGGCAGTGCTGAAGTTTTTATTTATACCTATCATCAAAATAATATTTTTTCAATTAGTACCGATACTTTAGATCAATTAGGATTAACGATTTTAGATGCGCGAATTATAACTACTGCGGATCAATATGTATTAAATAGTTTTCAAATTATTGAACAATCCGGATTAGCCATTCAAGATCGATTGCGTAAGCAACATATTTGTACCGTATTACGCAATAATTTATTAAAACAAGAAGTAAAATTACAAAAAAATATTCATCGGCAATCACGTCAAGCAAAACATTTTCCTATTCCAACCACCGTTTTATTTACACATGATAAAACTAAACAACGTACCATTATTGAATTAATTACGACTGATAGAGCCGGATTATTAGCCATTATTGGACAAATATTTATAGAATTATCGATTCAATTACAGGATGCAAAAATTACCACGATAGGGAGTCGTGCTGAAGATATTTTTTATGTGACAAAAACGCAAGGTCATTTATTATCGACTATTCAAATGCAACAATTAAAACAATTATTATTGGATAGATTGACAGCATAAATTTTATTGTCAAAAAATACAAAAATAAAAGTAAAAAATTTTTTATCCACTAAGCTTAAAGCTTTACATAAATGATTCAAATTTTAGCAAAATGTTATCTAAAAATTTTTTGATAGTATTATTCATTTTAGGATTAATAGGTTGTGCTGATACGCCTGTTATTCCAGTTGAAGAGATAAGTCCCGATAAAGTGGAAAATTCAACGGTGGTCAATCCAGAATCCACTGTTTCACCTTCTGTGACTGTGGAAACGCCGGTTGTAAGACTGCCGCCACCACCGCCGCCAGCATTAATCGGAACGCCGATTCAAACTCGTAATGGTAGCGGTGCATTGTTGTATCCTGCTGAATTTAAAGATTTATCTGGATGGGAACAAGATCAACATCAAGAAGCTTTTGCCGCTTTTAATCATTCTTGTCGAGTTTGGAAACGACAATCAGCGACTAAAACCATGAGTGGTGCGTTTGATTTAGGTGTGGTTGGACATTGGGCAGATTTATGTAATCTTTCAGTGAATTCCGGTGAAGAACGGCAATTTTTTGAACAGTGGTTTCGTCCGTATTTAGTCGCTGATCAAGGGACTGCTGAAGGACTATTTACCGGTTATTATCTTCCTGAATTACACGGTTCTTTAACTCGATCAGAGCGTTACCGAATTCCGTTATATCGTAAGCCTGCGGATTTGATTCAAATCGGTGGACGCAGTGGTCATCGGCTTAATGGACGCTTAGTGCCTTATTATACTCGCAGTGAAATTTATGATGGAGCTTTAGAAAACAAAGGTTTAGAGCTAGTTTGGGTTGATGATCCGATTGATGCTTATTTTATGGAAGTGCAAGGTTCTGGGCGAATTTTAATGGATGATGGTTCAATTAAATCTTTAGGGTACGCTGGGAAAAATGGACGTGGATATTTTGCTATTGGTAAAGCTCTAGTTGATCGCGGTGAAATTGCGAAAGAAAATATTTCGATGCAAACTATTCGTCAATGGATTGAACAACATCCCGATGAGGGATTGGCTTTGATGAAAAGTAATGCGTCATATGTATTTTTTCGTGAGTTGAATCAAAATGTAGATGCGGGACCGATTGGCGCATTGGGCGTACCGTTAACGGCAAAACGCAGTTTAGCGGTTGATCGACATTATTGGCCCTTGGGAATTCCCATATGGTTGGAAGCGGAACATCCACTGGAAAATACGCGCTTGCAACGATTGATGGTAGCGCAAGACACGGGCGGTGCGATTAAAGGAGCAGTTCGAGGCGATTTTTATTGGGGACAAGGTTCTCAAGCCGCTGCGACCGCTGGACCAATGAAATCTAAAGGTTGGTTTTATCTATTATTACCTAAAAGTTTATATGATCAAGCGCAATAAATTAGGTAAAAATCATTTATAATTTTTTAAAGAAATATTTAGTGATATTTATAAAATAAACCACACAAAGCAATTCAATTTAAGTAGTCTTGTATAATAAATAAAAATAAATTACGAATTTTAATTTTTAAGACAAGACTATTTAAAAGGTAAATAAACCCAAAATTGAGTACATCCAGATTGGCTATTAACTTCGATACAACCTTGATGATTTTCAATAATTTTTTTAGCAACATGTAAGCCTAAACCACTGCCCTCACCGGTAGGTTTGGTGGTAAAAAAAGCTTCAAAAATTCGGGGCAAATTTTTAGCCTCAATACCTTCACCATTATCTTGAATTAATACCCGAATATACGAATTAATCACTTTGGCTTTAATGATTAATTGTCCTTGATGACCCATAGCTTGTATCGCATTAAAAATCAAATGCGTCCATACTTGATTTAATTCATCAGCATATCCATAAATTTCAGGTAAATGAGCGGGATAATCTTTAATTAATTCAATTCCTAAATTAAATTGATTTTGATATAAAGTTAAAATTGTTTCGATTCCTTCTGTAATTGAATATGCTGTTTTTTCACCTTGGGTATTTTCTAAAGTATAAGTTTTTAAAGCAAATACAATTTTAGTTACTCGCTCAGTTGCAAAATGAATTTGTTGCATACCTTTTTGTAATTCAACTAAATGATAAGCTAATTCCAATAAAGCTTCGCCATTTTGTTGTTTGAATAAATCGATTATTTTGTTTGTTGGATGATATAATCCTATATCCACAAAAGTATCGGCAATTCCTTCTGCATTGGTAAAATGTGAGGATAATTCAGTGGTTAATTGTCGTCGTTTTTGACGTTGTTGTTTAGCGGAAATAGTTAAAAAATTATTCGATAAAGCTTGTGTTAAAACCAATGAAAAAATTTGGTTATCCTCAATAGACAATTGACGAATTAAAGGCGGTAATGTGGTTAAAGTATGAATTAAAAATCGTTGCATTATACGAGTGGAAGCTTGAATAACTCCTAAAGGCGTATTAATTTCATGGGCGATGCCAGCAATTAATTGTTCTAAAGCGGCCATTTTTTCAGCATGACGCTTTTGTTTTTCTTGTTGTTTACGTTCAGTAATATCTTCAACGGTGCCAATCATGCGAATCGCTTGACCTTGACGATTAAATTTTGTTTCTAAACGTTGATGAATAATTTTAATTTTGCCTTTAGGGGTCATAATTTGATAATCAAAAAAATAATTGCCCGGAATATGTAAAGCCTTATCGATTTCAGCTTGAATTTTAAGACGATCTTTATCGATTATTTGTTGTAAAAAATTTTGATAATTAGGTGTAAAATTCGTTGGTTCAACCTCAAAAATTCTATAGACTTCTTCTGACCAAATTAAGGTATTTTGTAATAAATTCCAATTCCAATTGCCAATATGAGCAATTCGTTGAACTTCGGATAAATTATTAACTGCTTGATTTAATTCTTCTATCGAATCAGATAAACGAGACCGCATTTTTTCTAAAGAAAATAATAATTTACCTATTTCATCATGATATTTAATTTTGATGGGATAATCATAATCGCCTTGACCGATTTTTTCAAAACAAGTTGTGGCTATTTTTAAGGAATGATTAATACGATGGTTGACATGAGAAATGAATCCGATCACAATAATAAATAAAATGATAAAACTAAACTCTATTAAATGACGATGTAAATTAGCGATTTTAATTTGTCGATCTAATTCTTGATGTAAAGCATTAACTACCGGATAATAGAGTTGATTAATTTGAGTAATAACTTCAGTGGCTTGATTAAAAAAATATTGATCATGAATTTGAATTACCGGAGCGTGAATTAATTGATCATCAGCAAAATTAAGCAATTGTTCAGTTAACAATTGCGTATTCATGATTGAGGTTTTTAATTGCTGTTTTAATTTAGGAGAATGTTCAAATACTTTACCCAATTCAAAAACC
>JBEEJU010000002.1:0-3467 GCA_041169045.1 Pseudomonadota bacterium | reverse complement strand
TTTACCATTGTGGTTTTAACATCAGAAAATAAAGAAGGAAAAGATGTTTTAACGATTGATTTTGACCCAAAAGATTTACAAGGTAATGGCATTAATAAAATTGCCCATAAAGTGATTTATTTATGTCCGAATTTTGTTAATGAAAATACGCCGATTGAATATCGGGAATGGTTAAAAGCCATTGAAGATACTTTAGATGGTGAAGTAAACGAAATGGATTATGAGAATCCGATAATTAGAGAGATTTTTGATTTAATTGAGACAGATAATATTACAAATGAAGAGCGTTATGATTTAATTGAGGAAAATCATCGTCTGGAGGAATTATTAACTGAAAAAAAGAATATTGCTAAAAATATGTTAGCAGAAAATCTTTCTCACGCATTAATTGCTAAATTAACTGGTTTAACGGAGGCTGAAATTGAAAAGTTGTAAATAAGTTGGTCAGTATTGTGATTTAACTTTCAACAAAAAACCTGCCGGATTTTTTAATTCGGTGGGTTTAACAAAATTTTAAAAACTTTAGCATTTTTTGACACTTAAGGAAAACATAATGAACGTATCAGAATTATTTAGTCTTACCCAATGGATTAATAAAGAAATTGAGCGGGCTCAAATTCCACAAAAATATCATAATCTCCAATCGGTTTTACAAAACAATTGCCAACCAAATCGGAATTTTCAACCATTTGAGACTCAAAAAAATGACTTAATTAATTTTTTAAATGCTGTTCCATTAAATCAACTTACACGAGATCAAATAGCATTGCTTGAACAACTTGGTATTGCACAAGCTATTGGCGAAAAAGGCATTGCTACAATAGAAGATATTCTTTATAAAAACGTTCTTGATATAGCTACAGCAGCACAAAAAATTTCCCAAATGCTTTCAAATATGCAAAATGGCATTAGTAAATCAAATCAAATTAAGTCAGGGCTAACTGGTGTAATAAAAGAAGAAGAATATGAAGTAGAAGATGAAATTTTAATGCGAGTTAGTTTTATTGGTAATGCTCAAATGACAAACGTCACAGATTTTAAAAAATGGGGTGGTATCTGGTATGACATAGGTCGCGGTATTGCAATGGCGCATAACTCATCACCTGAAAATATTAAAATTGTAGGTGCAACTAAAGGTTCAATTGTCATTGAGTTAGCAGTAATAGCAAGTATTGCTACTACTGCTAGTCAAATCATTTTAGCAGCTTTTAAAGTAGCTGAAAAAATTATTGAAATTAAACAAAAACTTGAGGAGTTAAAAGCGTTAAAAATAGGTAATGAAATATTAGAACATCTTAAAGCAGAAATTGAAAAACAAAAATCAGAAGGCATTGAAGAAATTACTGAAAGCACAATCAAAGAGCTAAAACTAGATAAAAACTCAGAGGGAGACAAAATAAAAGCCTTAGATACATCTATAAAAAACTTGGTCAATTTCACTGAGAATGGAGGTATCGTTGATTTTATTGTTCCAGAGAATGTAAAAAACTCACAAGAAGGAGGAGAGCAAAATAATTTGATTTCAAACTCTCAACAAATTCGCCAACTTCAAAATAAATTGTTGTTAATTGAACATAAAAAATCTTAATCAGGTAGCAAGTAGCCTTGATGGAATGAAATCAAGGAAAAAACATCACCCCGCCGCCACCTTTCTTTGTGTTCCGCTTGGCTAAAGCACCGGCGGCGGTTTGAACAGGATTTTTAAAATTAACCTCACACTCGGTACTTATCATGCCTTACGGTAAATTCAGCAGTTATGAAGAAGTCGCAACCCAATTTCACATCAAGTTTATTGAAACCCCTTTTATTCAAGAAATGCCCATCACCATTTCCGCCGGTTTATTTGAATTTATTGATGATAATTTGAAATTGAAACGCAATTATGTGAGCGAAAATGCTATTTGTGAAAGTATTATTTCGCCTATTTTAAATAGCGTTTGCAAACACAATCAGATTTCATTATGGTCACACGTTAAATTTGATATTAGCGAAGAAGACGGATTAGTGGGCGTTCCTGATTTTTTAATTGCGCCTTCCTCCGATATTGGCACAACATTTACGCAGCCGGTTATTTGTGTTGCCGAAGCGAAAAAAGAGAATTTTAACGAAGGCTGGGCGCAAGCCTTATCAGAAATGATTGCCGCGCAACGCTTTAATCAAAAGCCTGAGCAAGATATTTATGGCATTGTCACCACAGGATTGTTTTGGCAATTTGGAAAATTAAATCAAAATCATTTTACCCAAGAAGTGATTGCCTATTCTGCCGTTGAAAATTTACAACGTTTACTGAATGTTTTAAATTGGCTGGTTTTGGAAGCCAAGAAAAATACTTCTATTTAAGCGATTGTAAAGCAAGCTGCTTTGATGAAATGTAATTTAAAAAAATATTACCACGCCGCCACCTTTCTTTGTGTTTCGCTTGGCTAAAGCACCGGCGGCGGTTTGAACAGGATTTTTAGGATTAAATGAAACTGGTTTTTGATGAAAATAAAAATGCCATTAATATAGCGAAACACGGTGTTTCTTTAGCGGATGCTGAAAAAATAGAATGGAAAACGTTATTAGCGATTGAAGATAAACGGCATGATTATGGTGAAATACGCATCATTGGTTACGCGCTGATTGAATCACGATTATATTGTGTTGTTTTCACCGATAGAGAAAATGAACGGCGAATTATTAGTTTGCGTAAAGCCAATAGCAGAGAGGTGAAAAATTATGTTATTAACAGCTAAATCAGGGCGATTAATTGAATTGCCGAATAATGAAGAGGATGATTTAATTAATGCAGGTATTGCAGCGGATTCGGATACTTATGAATTATCGGAAGATGAGTTTTTGCAATTAAAACCGTTTAAAAATTTGCCGGTCATTCAAAAACGGATTCCAGTGTTATTATCGCAAGAAATTGTGGAGTGTTTTCAGGCAACGGGTTTAGATTGGCAAATGCGAATTGATAATGCGTTAAGAGAATGGATGAAAGAGCATCCGGTGTAGTTATTGTGTCGAATAAGTTGGTCAGTATTGTGATTTAACTTTAAACAAAAAACCTGCCGGATTTTTTGATTCGGTGGTTTTTTAAAATATGAATTTTAATTAAGTTTATAAATTTTAAAAATGGGATTTACACTTGATAAAGTCGTTCCTTGGGGACGTTCGTATTCTGAATATGTTGATATGTTTCATTTATCGGATAATGATTTAAAACAACGTATTTTGGGTTGTGGCGATGGACCTGCCAGTTTTAATAAAATATTAACTGAAAAAAGTGGTTATATTGTTTCTATTGATCCTGTTTATATTTTCAATACCGAACAAATAAAACAGCGCATTTTAGAAACATACGATATTGTTATTTCACAGCTTCAGCAAAATAAAAAGGATTACGTTTGGGACACAATCACTTCAATTGAAGAGTTAGGTCGAGTAAGGATGCTGGCAATGGATAAGTTTTTAACCGATTATGA
>JBEEJU010000001.1:0-2934 GCA_041169045.1 Pseudomonadota bacterium | reverse complement strand
GAGGATATTTTTCAAGGCATATTAAATAATTTACCGGTAGAATCGTTAAATGCCGATATTTTGAAAAAAGCCGAGCAGCAGCATCAACAAGCTAAATTAGAATAATATGCAAAATAAAATTTATTACGGCGACAATTTAGATGTTTTACGAAAATATATTAAAGATGAAACGGTAGATTTATGTTATATCGATCCGCCGTTTAATTCTAAGCGAAATTATAATCAAATTTACAATAATGTCGGTAAAGAAGATAAAGCCCAAGCGCAAGCATTTATGGATACTTGGGAATGGGATAAATACGCTGAATTAGGTTTAATGGAAATTAAAACGAATTATCACGGTGTATTTACTGAACAAAGTATTGATTTAATAACAGGATTAGAAAAAGTTTTAAAAAAAGGTTCATTACTCGCTTATTTAGTGAGTATGACATTGCGTATTGCTGAAATTCATCGCGTATTAAAACCCACCGGCAGTTTTTATTTACATTGTGATCCCACAGCAAGCCATTATTTAAAATTGGTTTTAGATGCGATATTTTGTGTAAAAGGTGGTGATTATGTTAATGAAATTACTTGGTGTTATGGCTCAGGTGGTGCGAGTAAATCACATTTTTCAAAAAAAACATGATGTTATATTTTTATATAGAAAATCACAACAGCATTTTACTTTTAATGTTGATTTAGTAAGAGAAAAATATTCCTCACCTGAAAAAGTCGAACATAAAATTATTAATGGTAAGGCTTATAAAAGAAAGCATGAATTAGGGCGGATTCCTTTTGATTGGTGGCAAATTCCAATTTTAACTAATACAGCAAAAGAACGAATGGGTTATCCCACCCAAAAACCTGAAGCCTTATTAGAACGGATTATTAAAGCCAGTTCAAATGAAGGCGATATTGTATTAGATGCCTATTGTGGTTGTGGCACAACAATTGCCGTTGCTGAAAAATTAAATCGTAATTGGATTGGCATTGATATTACTTATCAAAGTATTTCGTTAATTATAAAACGATTAGAAGATCAAAAAGGCAAAAATTTTAATTTAAATACTATTGAATTAAATGGCATTCCCAAAGATTTTGATAGTGCAATTGCTTTAGCTAATAAAAAAGATGATCGAGTACGAAAAGAATTTGAAAAATGGTTTGTTTTAACTTATTCCAATAATAAAGCCATTATTAATGAAAAGAAAGGCAAAGACGGCGGTATTGATGGAGTCGCGTATATAATGCACAGTTATGAAAATGGCAATATCGAAAATAAAAAAGTTTTATTCAGCGTGAAATCCGGTAAAAAATTAGACCCAGATGAAACGATTGACGCATTGAGTGGGGTATTAGTTAGAGAAAATGCTGCGTGTGGTATTTTATTAACGCTTTATTCTATGCCTAATTTAGTGAGAGACAGCAAAAAATACGGTTTTTATCATAATCAATTAACCGGTAATCATTATCCTAAAATGCTTGTTATCTCGGTTGAAGAATTGTTAAATGGCAAACGATTAGAATTGCCGAATCCTGCGGAAGTGTTGAAAAAAGCTCAACAACAATTTAATCAAGAAAATTTGTTAGAATAATAATAAAAATGATAAAGTTCCCCCTTTTTTAAAGTCGGCTAAGGAGATTTAATAATATTCGATAATATTCGATTAATTATTTAATCATTAATCTTTTAATTTTGAATCAACGATTATTTTGAAACTGAATCTATTAAATCCCAATTATCCTGAACAACCTTTTCCTGATATTGCTTCAGCTTTAGTTGAACCGAATGGATTATTAGCTGTTGGCGGATGTTTATCGCCCGCTAGATTAATTAACGCTTATTATCACGGAATTTTTCCTTGGTTTAGCGCAGACCAACCGATTTTGTGGTGGTCACCCGATCCGCGCTGTATTTTGTTTCCCCAAAATTTAACAATTTCAACTCGTTTGGCGCGGCGATTACGACAACCGCATTGGCAATTTACTTGGGATCAAGCTTTTGAGGCGGTGGTTCAAGCCTGTTCTGAACCCCGCGATTATACGGCGGATACTTGGATTACTTCGGAAATGAAACAGGCTTATCATCGATTACATCAACTTAAACTTGCCCATTCCGCCGAAATATGGTGCGACGGTGAATTAATTGCTGGACTTTATGGTATTGGATTAGGACAAATTTTTTTTGGTGAATCGATGTTTCATCGTCAAACGGATGCGTCTAAAGTTGTTTTGGTTAAATTAATGCAACAACTTTCTTTATGGAATTATCAATTAATGGATTGTCAAATTCCTTCAGCACATTTACACAGTTTAGGAGCAATTAATTTATCACGACATAAATTTAATCATTTATTAATGCAATATCGTGATTTATCGCTAACAACCGAGGCGTGGTTATAATGGAAAAATTATCCTTATTCCTCACGCCTCCGTATAATTGCAGTTATTTAACCACACAACAAGCGCAAGTGGCGGTGGTTGATCCGTCCATACCGATGACTACACAGTTGTATAATTACTTGCTTACTCAAGGATTTAGACGCAGTGGCAATGAAGTTTACAGCCCTTATTGTAGTCATTGCAGTGCCTGTGTACCGGTGCGAGTTCCGGTCAGCGAATTTGATTGCAATCGACAACAACGTCGTTGTCAACGTAAAAATCAACACACTCAAGTCAAAATTAAACCGATGATTTTTGATCCGCAACATTTTGAATTATATCAATATTATCAACAACAGCGTCATCATCAAGGATCAATGCAATATCATCAAGCGGAAGAATATTGGCAATTTTTTCATAGTGAGTGGTGTGATACAATTTTGGTTGAATTTTGGCGCGAATCTACGTTAATTGCGGTGGCGGTGATTGATCAATTGCCAAATGCTTTATCCGCAGTTTATACTTTTTTTCATCCACAGTTTAGTCAATATAGTTTAGGAATGTATG